>ONCF01000011.1 GCA_900316275.1 uncultured Veillonellaceae bacterium | reverse complement strand
GGATAGGCGGCATAGCCGAGACTGATGTTGAAGGCATACTCCTGGCCCTGATAGCTGAAGCTGTGCGCGCGCTGGGCAAACGCCTGCAGTGCCGGTCCACCCTCGGTCTGCGTCACGGGCAGGACCAGGCAGAATTCATCGCCGCCACTGCGGCCGGCCACACCGGCGAACTCTTTGGCGAGTGTCTTGAGCTCCTGCGCCAGTTTTTTCAACAGTTCGTCACCTGCCGCATGACCATAAAGGTCGTTGAAGCTTTTGAACTCATTGACATCGATGATGGCCAGGAGCGCCTGCTCGTAGTCCTGCAGCATATGCCGCTCCGTCACCTCAAAACCGCGCCGGTTAAAAATCTGCGTCAAGGGGTCAATGGTCGAGGCCTGTTCCAGCAGCTCGTTCTTCGCATTGAGCTTGAGCATATTCTGCCTGAGCAACGCCAGCAGGACAGACACGATGACCAGCACAAAGGTCATAATAACCATGAGCGGCGTGTTCAACCAGCCGCGTTTGTTCTCAATGCTCAGCTGCCACGTGCGGCCGTAAATATTCGTCGTGACGGACACGGGTTCTTTGAAGTGTCCCTCGACCTTGCGCGCGATAATCTGCCGCCCGTCAGGACGCAGCTCTGCGAGCTCGTAGTCGTAGGCCTTGTCGGCCACATCCTTGAACTGCGAGCGTTCGAGGATACGGTCGACATCCATGACGATGACGGCAAAGCCCCAGAACTGGTCGGGATACTTTTTGTCACCGAGGTAGACCGGCTGGCGGATGAGCAGACCGGAGACACCGTGACGCAGCGGCAAGGGGCCCAACATGCTGGTCAGCCTATGCTCACGGTCGAACTCGGCCTGCGGCTGCCAGTCATGGTCGCCGAGATAGTCTGCCTTGGTGGCCGCCATGCGCTCCGGCGGCCAGACGTGCTGTACCCGTCCCTGTGGTGCCAGCTGCGCACAATAAATGGACGGATTGCGGTTCACGATAGCGCGACCCATATGGTCGAAATTCAGCAGTTCACCGTTGCGTTCGTAGATAAAAAGCGAGAGCGTGCGCGCCGCATCAAACCCCGTCTGTACCTCGCGGCTCATGGAAATGAGCGACTGCTCCGCCCGGTGCTGTGCCCGTTCCTTGGCATTCAAGGTGCTCAGATAGAGCACACCAGCCTCGATGAGAATGGTGGCAATCAGGCAACAGACCAGGACCGTACGATTCAGTGCATTGGGTGGCGCAGCAAAAGCCGACTCTTTGTCGGGGAATTTCTGCCTGCTCATCAGCGCTCACCTCCTCTTTTACTGCCTGCGACAGCTAAACCGTTTTCTATGCCTATGTGTCTCCTGTGCAGCCTGGGCAGCACGTTGCTGCAGGCCTCAGGTCACCACCGGCTCCGGTACGGTTGCGTCTGGCGCGCCCTCGTAGTACGGCCGCATCTTGGCCCGTACCTCCTCCAGGGGCAGCGGACGGCTGAACAGGTACCCCTGGGCATAGTCGCAGCCGGCATCCTGGAGGAACGCGAACTGCTCACGCGTCTCCACGCCCTCGGCGACGGTGCGGATGCCCAACTCGCGGCACATGCGGCAGACGGAGCGGATGATGGTCTGTGACTTTTCATTAAAGTTGCGCAGGAAGTCCATATCTATCTTCACCACGTCGAAATCATAATCCTTCAACGTATTCAAAGAAGAATAGCCGGAACCGAAATCATCCATCCAGACCTCGAGCCCCAGCTCGTGGAAACGGCGCACGGCCTTTTGCATGGAGAAGGTCCAGCCATTGAGCGCGCTCTCGGTAATCTCCACGTGTACGAGCTCGCGCGGCAGCCGGTAGCGTGCGATGATGTCCTCAATATGGCCGTAGATATCGCAGGCCTCGAGATCCGTGCGCGAGATGTTGAAACTGACCGGGAACACCTGTTCTCCCGCGCGACGGCTCGCCTCGACGTCCCGTCCATATTGGGCGAGAATGAACGTGTCCACCTTGTAGATGGTGCGCTCCTCCTCCAACGCCGGGATGAACTTGTACGGCGGCAGAAAACCAAACTCCGGGTCCTGCCAACGCGCCAGCGCCTCATACTCGAAGAGTTGCTCCGTACGCACGTCAATGATAGGCTGATAGTAGACGCGCAGCCAGCGCTGCTCGACCGCTACGTCGATGTCCTTGATGACATGTTCACGCACGCGCTCCTGCTCCTCGAGCTCCTTGTCGAAAAAGACGATATCGCCGCTGTCCTGCCCCTCGGCAAAATGCGAGGCCGTTACGGCGCGTTCTAGCCCGCGCATGACGTCATCGGCATCGCGGAATACATCCTGCGGCTTGATAGCATACAGACCAAAGACGAGCGTCGTCTCCTCACGGCGCGCGTAGGGCTGTAAGGCCGCCCGCACATTCAGCATGGCCACACGGCAGCTTTCGAGCGGCACAATACCTGCGAAATGGTCCGCCGAGATACGACAGACCAGGCTGTTGGGGAAAGCCAGCCTGAGCTCGCGCGCAATGCGCTGCAGCAGCCGGTTGCCCATTTCGAAGCCATAAGTCATATTGTAGCGGTGGAAATGCGTGAGGTCTGTGTAGAAAAACGCCGCTGGCACCCGCCGCTCGCGCAGCTCAGCGATGGCTTCATCGGCCCGCTGCAGAAAATAGGTCATGTTTTTGAGTCCGGTCTGCTCATCGACTTCGTGGTAGCGCAGGTAGTTGCGGTATTTTTTGATCATACGCGCATAGCGTCGCCAGATGGTCACATAGGCGGCGATGAGCAGCAGGCTCAGGCTGAGCGTCACGTAAAGCGGTAGCGGTGACTGGTAGCTGTGCAAAGCAGACGATAAAGAGGTCAGCAAAGTATCCATGGGGGTAGAACACCTTTCTGAGAAAATGGACTGGCATAGAGCGGTGGGGAGCCGCCTGCCGCAGGGGTACGGCGGCAGCATGGCTGAAACATGGCTGTTATTCCGGGTCGCAGAATTCGCGGATGACGACTTTCTCCGAGCCATCCGTGCCCTGCAGCTGTACGCTCACGACCTCGCGTGCGGCCGTGGGTACGTTCTTGCCCACGAAGTCGGCGCGGATAGGCAGCTCGCGGTGCCCGCGGTCGATGAGCACCGCGAGCTGGATAGCCCGCGGGCGGCCCATGTCGATAAGGGCGTCGAGGGCGGCACGTATCGTCCGGCCCGTATAGAGCACGTCGTCGACGAGCACTACCGTCTGGTCCGTGATGTCGACAGGCAGCTCCGTCGGATGCACTATGGGCTGATAGGCCAGCATGGAGAGGTCATCGCGGTAGAGCGTGATATCGAGCACGCCAACGGGCGGCTGCTGTCCCTCGATTTTGCCAATCGTGGCCGCCAGGCGTTCGGCGATGGGCACGCCGCGCGTGCGGATGCCCACGATGACCAGATTTTCCACGCCCTTGTTGCGCTCCACGATTTCGTGGGAAATGCGCACGAGGGCACGACGGATACCGTCGGCATCCATGAGCACGGTCTTGTCTCTGAGTTGCGGCATAATAATTGCTCCTTTCCTGATGGCCGTAGATAAAAGTGGGGCAACGCAGGCTGGTCTCACCCTCCTGTGCTGGCACGCTCAGGCCTGCGTCTTGCGGCGCTGATCGCGCAGGCCGCGCAAGATGCGTGCCATGTCCTCGGGCAGCGGGGCCGTGAACGTCATCTCCTCGCGCGTCGTCGGGTGCGTGAGCGTGAGTGTGCGCGAATGCAGCGCCTGCCCGCGAATGGCAAAGGGCTGTTTTTTCGGGCCATATTTCGGGTCGTTGACCAGCGGGTGGCCGATGCTTGTCATATGCACACGAATCTGGTGTGTGCGACCCGTCTCGAGCTGACACTCTACATGTGTATAGCTGCCGAAGCGCTCCAATACATGGAAATGCGTGACGGCCGGTTTGCCGTGCTCGCGCACGATGGCCATGCGTTGACGGTCGGTCGGATGACGGCCGATGTCACCGCGGATGATGCCGTTCTCCTCCACGATGTTGCCGTAGACGATAGCATCATAGATGCGGTGCGCCGCCTTGGTGCGGATCTGCTCCGCGAGGTCGAGATGCGCGCGGTCGTTTTTCGCACAGACCATGACGCCCGAGGTGTCCTTGTCGAGCCGGTGCACGATGCCGGGACGAATGACGCCGTTGATGCCCGAGAGGTCGTGACAGTGATACAGCAACGCATTGACGAGCGTACCATGCGTCACTCCGGCGGCCGGATGCACGACCATGCCACGCGCTTTGTTGACGACGATGATATCCGCGTCCTCATAGAGGATGTCGAGCGGCAGCTTTTCTGCCGCCACCTCCAGCGGCGCCGGTGCGGGCAGACGGTAGGCCACCTGCTCGCCAGCCGACAGCTTCCAGCTGGCCTTGCGCGTCTGGCCGTCCACCGTAACCTGACCGGCCGCGCAGAGCTTCTGCACATGCGCCCGCGAGAGGTCCGGTTCCTGCGCGGTGATGAATACATCCAGCCGCTGCCCGGCAGCCGCCTCGGGACAGGTCACCGTCTGCACCGCCATTTCACTCATGCTGTTCACTCCTTCATTTTAAAAACGATGGCATAAATCATGCTGCCCACGCCGAGTACAATGGCGATATCTGCGATGTTGAACACAGGCCAGATGCGGAAATCAAAGAAATCGACCACATAACTGAGCCGCACACGGTCCAGCATGTTGCCAACGGCGCCCGCCAGCATGGCGATG
This sequence comes from uncultured Veillonellaceae bacterium, assembly GCA_900316275.1. GTDB lineage: Bacteria > Bacillota > Negativicutes > Selenomonadales > Selenomonadaceae > UBA2897. The sequence continues at coordinate 23,737 of ONCF01000011.1, read as the reverse complement.
CAGCCGTAGTGCAGCCACGGCGTCGTCGTGCGCAAGCGCGGATAATAGTGCAGGAACAGCCCGATGAGCACCAGCCCTGCGATGACGAAAAACCAACGCTGATACTCCAGAATGCCAAAGGCGGCACCGGGGTTCTGCACGTAGGTGATATGGAAAATATCGCGCACGACGGCCCAGCCCTCGCCCGGCAGCAGCGTGTGTACGATGTAGGCCTTGCTCAGCTGGTCCAGAGCGAGAATCAAGAGAAATGACAGAGCGGCCACCACGCGCTTAACCCTCCTGTGAGGCATCATGCCGGGCCTCAGCATCACCAGACGGCTGCACCGCCGTCGTCTTCTCCGCGGCCGTAGACGTGGCAGCGGCCGTTTCCTCCGACTGCGGCGCTGACTGCGCAGGTGCTGCCTGTTTCTGGTGTACGGCGTTGGGCATCTGGTTGAGGTAGTCGCGTACATTGGCGAGCTCATCCTCATAGACACGCTGCATGTGCTGCATGAACAGGCTCTTTTCCCGCACGAGGCGGTCATATTCGCTCACGACATTCTGCAGCTGCTGCGTGGCCTCCGCCATGCGGCGCTTAATCTTGGCGTCCACCTCGGCTTTGGTTTTTTCGGCCCGCAACTCTGTTTCGCGGCGCATGTTCTGGCATTCCTTCGCTGCATTGGCGAGCTGTTTCTCCGCGTTCTCCCGCGCGTTGGCCGTGACCTCCTCGGCCGTCTTCTGCGCTACGAGCAACGTGTCCTTGATGTTCTTTTCCAATTTCTGATATTGGGCTACGGCCTCTTTCTGCTGCGTCAGATCCGTCTTGAGCTGCTCATTTTCGCGCCAGAGTGCTTCGTAATCGTTCACGACCTGGTCGAGGAACGTGTCCGTTTCCTCCTCGTTATAGCCGCGGAAACTGCGCTTGAATTCTTTATTATGAATATCGATAGGTTTCAGCATGACTCATCCTGCCTTGTATGAAATATGATACTGGTATGTTATATAAAAATAATACCTGCAAATTATAAATAGCGTTTCAAAACGACGACCGTACGGCCCTTCTTCGTCTGGCCGCGCACCTCCGCCACCTCGAGGCGGCCGCGGCCGCGCAGGGACAGCACATCCCCCGCCTTGACGTTCTGAGCCGCATTCTTGACCGGCTGCCAGTTGAGTTTCATTTTGTCGGCTGCGATATCGCTGGCGGCCCGGCTGCGCGAGCAGCCAAAGCCCGAGGCTGCGATGGAGTCGACACGCAGAGATGCCACGGTGGCGCGGATTTCCTTGCAGCGTTCCTCCTTCGGCGCAATGGTGTCGAGCCCTGTCTCCTGCACCTCTACCCCGGCCGCACCGATGCGCGTGAGGTTCTGCAGGAGGTAGTCGGCCATCTTGCGCACGCAGACGATTTTGACGCGGTCGTTACTCACGAGCAGGTCGCCGAGGCAGCTGCGCTCGATGCCGAGACTCAGCAGGGCCCCCAGCACATCCCGATGGCTGAGCCGCGCAAACTGGGCCTGCCAGCGCGCCTCCACGCACGCCAAATCAAAGCCCGTCGGGGTGCCAGGGAATGCCGTGTGCACGAACATGGCCCGCGCCCGCTCTGCGCCCGGATAGCCGCCGTCGAAATCGACCCGCAGCTGCTCGTAGTTCGCCGCTACGGTCTCGGCAATCTCCTGCTCGTAGGGGTCGAGAAAACCGCTCAGACGGAACTTCTGCGAGCGCTGTACGGCCTCGGCGAGATCCACGAGCTTGACGACGGTCTCCTCGCCCTCGGTGCCTTTATAAAAACGGATGATTTTTTCTCTTTGTTCACTTGCCATAAATGTATTGCTTCCTAATTTTCATTTACTGCTTCAGAAACGCTGGGGCGTCAATGCTTCCCCAGCTCCTGCGAGCGTGCCGTGGCCGCCAGCACGGCATCGATGAGCGCGCCGCGCACGCCCTGCTGTTCCAGCATGCGCACGCCCGCAATCGTCGTACCGGCCGGGCTCGTGACCTGGTCGCGCAGCACGTCGGGATGCTCGCCTGTCTGGAGCACCATCTGCGCCGCGCCGAGCAGTGTCTGCGCGGCGAGCTTGATAGCGACCGGACGTTTCAGCCCCGCGGCCACACCGCCGTCTGCCAGCGCATCAATCATGAGGAAACCGTAGGCAGGGCCGCTGCCGGAGAGCCCCGTCACGGCGTCCATGGCGCTTTCCTGCACCTCGACGGCCTCACCGGCTGCCGCCAGCAGCTGCTGCACGACCGCGGCATCGGCCTTCGTCGTGCGCTGTCCGCAGGCAAAGGCCGACATGCCCGCCCCGACGGCGAGTGGCGTGTTCGGCATGACGCGCACGACCGGCTGGCCAGGGAAATTCTGCTCCAGCACCGCGAGCGTGAGCCCGGCTACGATAGATACAACAATCGTGCCGGGACGCACGAGGTCCTTCACCTCATCCATTGCGGCCTGTGCCGCCTGGGGCTTGATGGCCAGCACGAGCACGTCCACGTCCGCAGCAAAGGGAGCCGCACCGACCATGGCCTGTACGCCATAGGCCGCGTGCAGCTCCTCGCAGCGCGCCTGCTTGTGATCGGAAATGTAGACATGCTCTGCCTTGACGACCTGCTGCCCGGTGATGCCCGCCGTGAGCGCCGCTGCCATGGCGCCGCCGCCGACGAAACCTACTGTCAAATCCTCCATGCGCCTGCGCCCCCTCAGTGATTACCCGTCTGCCACGGCAGATCGCCGTTGACTTTGTTCTGCTCGCTTTCCGTATAGGTCACATTGATGTTGCTGGGTGCGCAGAGGAACACTTTGTTGCCCACCTTTTTGATTTCGCCGTTCAGCGCGTACATCGTGCCACTGACAAAGTCGAGAATACGTTTTGCATCCTCGTCACTGGCCTTTTCGAAATTGATGACTACGGGCTTTTTCTGCCGCAGGCAGTCGGAAATCTGCTGCGAATCATCAAACGATTTCGGCTCGATGACGATGACCTTGACCTTGTAGGCCGCCACGACGTTATCCTTGGCCGCACCCTGCTGTGACGGATGCAGATTGACTACTTTATCCATATTCTCCTGCTCACCTTTCCTGGCAGCTTCCCGCTCGGCATCGCGCTGGTCCTGCGTATCGTTCAGGCCCGCCTCCGCGGCCGCCAGCCGCTGTTCATCCTCTGTAGGCGTAATGCCGATGCTTTTGGCAATCTTATCAATTACACTCATCTTGTTCACTCCTCAATATTGGCGTGGGCCAAAGATGGCCGTACCGACGCGCACCATATTAGCACCTTCTTCCACCGCGATGCGGTAGTCATGCGTCATGCCCATCGATAAATATTTCATATTCGACGTTTGGAAAGGGATTTCCTTTGTCTTTTGGAAAATTTCGTACATCTCACGGAAAAGTGGGCGGCACTGCTCTACATCTGCATAGTTTGGCGCAATGCACATGAGCCCGACGAGATGCAGCTGCGGCAGGCTGTCCACGAGATCCAGCAGCGGCCGCAAATCCTCTTTATACACACCGGACTTGCTCGCCTCTTTCGCCAGATTGACCTGTACGAGCACGTCCTGCACTTTGCCGATTTTGCCTGCCTCCTTGTCGAGGGCACGCGCGAGATGCGGCGTATCGACGGAGTGGATGAGGTCGAAATAACGTACGGCAAACTTGGCCTTGTTTGTCTGCAAATGCCCGATGAGGTGCCAGGTCACCTGCCGTTCCAGCTTTTCGTATTTATCCATGGCCTCCTGGATGCGGTTTTCGCCCACCTGCGTGGCTCCCGCATCGATGGCTTCACGCATGGCCGCCACATCATGATTTTTCGTGACGGCGATGAGCGTCACGGGCTCCGTCTGCGGCACGCGCGTGCGCCGCGCCTGAGCCGCCGCGATTTCTGCCTGAACTTCCTGCAATTTTTCCGCAATCATCTTAAGCCTTACCCCTTCTTAACGCAAAGCAATGACGGCCCCGAGCCGCCCCGTGCGGCCGCCGTCCGCACGGTAGGAGAAATACCATTTATGCTGGCAGCTCGTGCACGTATCGGCACGGTCGATGTTCGCCCGTGGCACGCCCGCATCGAGCAGGGCCTGCGTATTGGCCTGCCAAAGGTCAACATGCGGCTGGCCATCCTGCTGGTGGATGATGTCCGCCTCATGTCCCGGAAAGGCCGCGCGGAACTTGTCCACCACGTTCTCCCCCACCTCGTAGCAGCAAGGGCCGATGGCCGGGCCGATGCCCACGAGCAGGTCTGTCGGGTCCGTGTCGAACTCCTGCTCCATGGTAAGCACCGTCGCTTGGGCGATGCGCGCCACTGTCCCCTTCCAGCCCGCGTGTGCGATGCCCACGGCATGATGCTCCGGATCGACAAAAAGCAGCGGTGTGCAGTCGGCAAAGCAGAGCAGGAGCGGCAGTCCCGGTTCGTCGGTAATGAGTGCGTCCGTCTGCGGGATGCACTCGCCGTACGCCCGTGCACCGCGGCCCGCCTCCGTCCGGCCCACACGTGCCACATGGCAGCCGTGTACCTGCTCCGGCGTCACGAGTGCCCGCCAGTCGAGGCCCAGCGCCTGCAGAAAGCGGCGGCGGTTCTCGTGTACGTTTACGTCGTCATCCTGGACATGCAGGCCGAGGTTCAGGCTGTCGTATGGCGCCGGGCTCGCACCGCCCAGCCGCGCCGAGATGCCGTGCACGACCACCTCCTCCGGGAACGAATCGAACCGCCCCCGCCAGAGATTCTTTTGCAAATGGTCCAAAACATAGCTCATGCCTGACCCTCCTGTAAATGTAAACTGCACAGGTGCGCCGTGCCCAGCGTCCCGACGACTGGTCACGCGCTGACGCGCCAACCAGCTATGGTACTATCATATATCAGCATACGCCGCAACGGTGGCACCCGTCGAAACAACGCGGCGTAAACTCCTCTTTGCCTGCTTTATCCAGTTCGCGTTGCAAATATTCCTTGCGGAAGCCCATCGCCAGATGCTCCCAGGGGAAAATTTCCTCAGCGGTCCGCTCACGGTACAGATAAAACTCCGCCGCCAGCCGGCTTTCTTTCATGGCCCGCTTGAACTGTTTGGCACCACTGCCAGCCCGGGCAGCGTTATCTCCCGCGGCCATTGCCAGTTCCTGTGCCCTGAGCAACGCCTCGCCGACGCGCCGGTCACCGCGCGCGAGCACGCCCTGCACATAGCTTTCCTTGGGCGACTCGATGTTGACAATGACCTGCTTGCGTTTGCGCAACGCCTGCTCGAGCCGCTTCAGCCGCTTCGTCACGAGTTTGCGCTCGCCCATGGGCAGCCACTGGAACGGCGTGAACGGCTTCGGGATAAACGGATTGACCGAGAGCGTCAGCGTGCCGCGCGCGCCGTGCGCCTCCATGTAGTCCTTCACGCGATTCGCGAGGTCGATGATGCCGTCGACATCTGCCTCCTCCTCGTAGGGCAGTCCGACCATGATGTACAGGCGGAAATTGCGGATGCCCGCCGCCACGCCGAGGTCGATGCTGTGGAAGAGGTGCTCCTCCTCGATGCCCTTGTTGATGATGTCCCGCATGCGGCTCGTGCCGGCCTCCGGCGCGAGCGTCAGCGTCTGCAGGCCGCTCGCCGCCAGTGCCTCGACGAGCTCCGGCGTTACCGAGTCCGCACGGAACGAGGCCACGGACATCGTGAGCCCCTGCCCGAGGATGTACTGGCAGAGCGCGTTCACCTCTGGGTAGTCGGAGATAGCCGCGCCCATGAGGCCCACTTTTTTGCCATAGGGCAGTGCCGCGCGCACCTCCTGCTCCACGACGGCGAGCGAGCGGTTGCGCGGCACGCGGAAACAGTAGCCCGCCATGCAAAAGCGGCAGTGCCGTCCGCAGCCGCGCGCCGTCTCGATGAGGTAGAAATTGAACTCCGTATTGTCCGTGACCACGACCGTGTGGGCGGGCCAGGCATCGAGGTCGTGCACGTACTGTCGCTCCACCTGCGCGGGTACAGCTGCCGTCGCGGGTGTAATGGCCTGCACGGTGCCGTCATCATGGTACGTGACCGTATAGAGCGACGGCGCATAGACGCCCGGTACCTGCGCGAGCCGCCTGAGCAATGCCCGACGGTCCTCGCCAGCCTGCACACCTGCCTGATACGCATCCATGAACGCGGGCATGATAGCCTCGCCCTCACCGATGATAAAGGCATCGACCACGCCCGCGAGCGGCTCGGGATTGAACGTCGCACAGGGACCACCCGCGATAATCAGCGCATCCCGCTCGCCCCGCGCACTGGCGCGCAGGGGCACATGGCTCTGCGCGAGGATATCCAGCACATGGAAATAGTCCATCTCAAAGGACAGCACAAAGGCGAGCAGCGGGAACTCGCTGAGCGGCGTCTGTGTCTCCACCGTCATGAGCGGCGTGCGCGTACGCACATAACGCGGCCACGTCTGCCGGTCGGGCAGGAAAGCGCGTTCGCAGGCTGTATCGTCACGCCGGTTCAGCAGGTCGTAGACGACATGCAGGCCGAGATTCGACATGCCGACGAAATAGGAATTCGGGTAGATGAGGGCCAGCCGCGTGCGTGTCCCCGCCGGGAAAAGATAATAGCCGCGTTCCTCCGCCAGCTGCGCCTGTAAATCGCGCTTGAGTGCCCAGTCCACTACCGCTTCACCTCGTCGTTACTGTTTGCCTGTCTCCGCCTGCGCCGCCTGCTGCAATTCCTTGAGCTCCTCCAGGAAATTGCTGATATCGTCAAATTTGCGATATACCGAGGCGAAGCGGATATAGGCCACGCCGTCCAGCGCCCGCAGCTTCTGCATCACGCACTCGCCGATTTCCGAGGACGGCACCTCCGCAAGCATCTTGTTGCGGATTTCGCGCTCGACCTCGTTCACGAGCTGGTTGATGCGCTCCATGGAGATATTGCGCTTCTGGCAGGAACGGATAATACCCTGCAGGATTTTCTCGCGTTTAAAGGCCTCGCGGCGGCCATCGTGCTTCACGACCATGAGTGGCAGTTTCTCGATGACCTCATAGGTCGTAAAGCGCTTGCCGCAGAACGGGCATTCGCGGCGGCGGCGGATGGAGAGGCCATCCTCGCTGGCGCGGGTGTCGACGACGCGGCTGTCCGGCCGCTTGCAATAAGGGCAATTCATCTTTTCCCCCTCCTCCGGGGTGTATTTTCAGTCCAGTGTGGGCGGGATTTTTTGCGTTGAGCGCCCGCCCGCACTGGACGAGTCTTTTTCTGCTGTGCTGCCTCAGCCTGCGCAGGACGTACGAGGCATTTCGGCCCATAGCCGATTAAATCCTCGCGGTGGGCGAGGTGCAGAGCCTTGCGCACGATGGCATGGTTCTGCGGCAGCCAGAACTGCATGAGCGCCCGCTGCATCTGCTTATCCTCGTAGCTCTTCGCCGACCAGACTTTTTCGCCTGTCAGCGGGTTCAGGCCGGTGTACCACATGCAGGTCGAGAGCGTACCCGGCGTCGGGATGAAGTCCTGCACCTGCTGCGGATGGTAGCCCATGTCACGGATGAACTCCGCGAGCTCGATGGCATCGCTGAGCTCACAGCCCGGATGGCTCGACATGAAATACGGCACGAGGTACTGTTTTTTACCCAGCCGCTCATTGATGCGCTGGAAACGCCGCACAAAGGCCAGGTACACGGCCTTGTCCGACTTGCCCATGCAGTGTGTCACGCGGTCCGCGATATGCTCGGGCGCGATTTTCAGCTGCCCGCTCACATGGTATTTACAGAGCTCCTCGAGAAAGTTGTCCTGCGCCAGCATCAGGTAGTCAAAACGGATGCCCGAACGCACAAAGACCTTTTTCACACCGGGCAGTGCCCTGAGTTCACGCAGCAGCTGGATATAGTCGCTGTGGTCGGCGATGAGGTTGCGGCAGGGCACGGGCGACAGGCAGGGCTTGCCACGGCAGGTACCGCGCTCGAACTGCCCGTCGCAGGCCGGTCGGCGGAAATTGGCCGTTGGCCCACCCACATCGTGGATATAGCCCTTGAACCCCGGCAGCTGCGTGAGGATACGCGCCTCGCGCAGGAGCGAGGCATGGCTGCGGCGCTGGATGATGCGCCCCTCATGCGAGATAATCGCACAGAAATTGCACCCACCAAAGCAGCCGCGCTGGCTCACGAGGCTGAACTGTACCTCTTTGATGGCCGGTACACCGCCAGCTTTATCATAAATGGGATGCCAGGTGCGCATATAGGGCAGGTCGTAGATAGCGTCCATGCCTGCCTCGTCGAGCGGCAGCGCCGGGCGGTTCTGCACGACGCACCACTCGTCGTTCTGCTGTGCGAGGCGTTTCCCGCGGATGGGGTCCTGCTCCAGATACTCCAGTTTGAACGCAGCGGCGAACTCGCGCTTGTCGCTTTTCACCGCGGCATAGTCCGGCAGTGGTGTGTAGTCCCAGACATATTCGGGGCTCGGCACACGGTAGCACGTGCCCTGCACATCCTGGATGTTCTCCACGGCCACGCCCTGTTGCAAATCAGCCGCAATCTCTACGATGGCCCGCTCGCCCATGCCGAAGATGAGCAAATCCGCCATGCTGTCGACGAGGATGGAGCGGCGCACCTCATTGGACCAGTAGTCGTAATGCGCAAAGCGCCGCAGGCTGGCCTCGATGCCGCCGATAATGATGGGGACATCCGGGTAGAGCTCGCGCAGGCGGTTGCAATAGACGATGGTCGCGCGCTCGGGGCGGTGCCCCGCCCGGCCGCCCGGCGAGTAGGCATCGTCATGGCGTACTTTGCGCGCAGCCGTGTACCGGTTCAGCTGCGAGTCCATATTGCCTGCAGACACAAGGAACCCCAGCCGGGGCCGCCCCAGACGGTCAAAGTCCCGGGTACTGTGCCAGTCCGGCTGGGGTATAATACCTACCTTATAGCCGTGTGCCTCGAGCACACGGCAGATGATGGCCGGACCGAAACTGGGATGATCCACATAGGCGTCGCCGGAAACAAAGACAAAGTCCAGCTGTTCCCAGCCACGTGCCGCCATATCCGCGCGGCTGATTGGTAAAAATCCCTGCATCAGTTCTGCGTATCCTTTGTAAAGGTCTTTTCCTGGACCTCGCCGATTTCACCGGCCTTGCCCATGTCCTTGCCGTTGACCGTAAAGGTCACCGCACCGGCATTGCCCGCCGTGATAATCACTTTCTCATTGGCTTTCCATTCCTTGGTCTCGCCCTTTTCGATGGTACCCTCATAGACGGTCTTGCCATCGGCCTTGACTGAGGTCCAGCAACGGTCCGTAAATACGGCCTTGACTTCAACGTCGTCGTACTTCTTCGTCTCGGGGGCAGCGGCGGCCGGTTTGGCGGCGGCTGGCTGCGACGCCGGTTTACTGGCCGTCGTCGTCTGCTTCACCGGCTGCGGCTTCGACGTATCGTCACTGCTCAGCAAAAAGACAGCTCCGGCACCGACCATCACGCAGACCGCGAGCGCCAGCACCATGTTCTGCCGACGATGTGCCCGCTGCACGCGCTGGCGGAAATCATCGCCCGTTGCAAAGCTGCTGCTGGACGTGGTATGTCTGGCCTGACGACGCGAGGGCAGCTCCGACGGCGCCGACTGGACCCGCTGCGGGTTGCGCGCGGCCTCCTCGCGCTGCTCCTGTTCGCGCGCAGCCTCTTCGGCCGCGAGCTTCTCCGGATTATGCTCCTGCATGAACTGTTTTACGAGCGCACCCGCATCCAGCTTGAGGAAATTCGCGTAGCTGCGGATGAATCCTTTCGTATAGGCCTCGCCCGGCAGCTTGTCATATTCGCCTTTTTCGATGCTCTCTATATAAAGGGCACGGATGCTCGTGCCTTTTTCAATGTCTTTAATGGTGAGATTCTGCTTTTCGCGTTCCTGACGCAGCGTATCGCCTGTCATGCTATCTCCATCCTCCTGTTAGCGTAGTCTAAGTGGTATCAACATACCTCACATCATTATAGCCTAGTATAACAAAAAGAGCAAGGCGGAAACTTGCCTTGCTCGAACGTTTTCAGAAACGTTTTAACGTTTTATAGTACGCCGCGATAATAATGCCCGCGCGTGATGTCCTCCCCCTCGGCCTGCCGCAACCACGCCTGCTGTGCCTCATCGGGCTCAGCAGGCAGCTGCGCCGCACGCCGCCAGTCGGTGACGAGCTGGCGGATAGCCGCCGGCTCCATGTCGCGTGCCTCGAGGCGCACCATGCTGATGCCTGCCGCGTGGAACTGCATGGCGTGCGGCAGCATGGAGAGCACCTTGCTGTTCAGTACGTGCATATGGCAGAACTGGTCCATGACGAGCGGGAACAGCGCCGCCTTGCGGTCTTTGAGCGCGAAATGACGTCCGAGGCAGGGCCGGCTGCACTGCATCTCCTTGCCCTGGCCCAGGCCACCGAGGAAACTGCCCACGGCGCAGTACTCCGAGAGCATGAGTTCGAGGCGCCCGTAGCCGATACACGTGAGCGGCAGCGGGCTCGCGGGTGCAAGCTCCTTGATCTGCGTCGCGTTCAGCTCGGGCGAGAGCGTAGCCTCTGCCACGCCGTACGCCTGCAAGAACTGAAGCGTCAATTTGTTGTAGCTGATGAGCGAGTAGTCAGCGTGGATAGCAAAATCCGTATCGCGCCGCACGAGTGCGAGCTCGCTGAAGTTATGCACATGCACAGCGGCGGGCGGGCATGTCTGCCAATCCTGCAACAGGCGGCAGAAGGCTTTTTCGTCACGCATGCGCACAATGCGCGGTGTGTTGTAATCGAGGCGCACGCCCTGCGCCCGTGCATACTCCCAGACAGTCTGATAATCATTGAGTGTTAAAAAGGCATGCGCGTATGACTCGCCACCGAAGAGGAGACCGTCTGCACCTGCCTCTACGGCCGCCTGGGCCTGCGCGAGGCTCTCGACTGTCACCATGAGTCCCGCTGTCTGCGTCAGCGGCCGCCGTGTCTGCGTATCCTGCCAGCCTGTGGCAGTGCGATGTACGGCAGATGCCTCGAACGCAGATACGCGCACGGCATCGAGCTGCTCCACAGCTTGCCGCCGTGCCTCGTTGATTTCCGACATTGGCACCATGACATTGTCGCCCAACGTACAGTCGAGTGCGGTCAGTTCGTAGACAGAGGTGCCGAGGCGGTTCAGCTGGTTCTCAACCGTTTCGCGCGTGAGCGGCCGCTTGCGTGCGGCCTCGCCGATAAATTTTGTCTCGCCCCTGCCCGTGTGGCCTTCGGTATCCGTGAGCACGACGCGCAGCGGCTCGCCGATGCTTGCCGTGACCTGCGCGCGGATGGGGATGCGGCGCACGGGCGCGCCCGCCTGATATGTGGCACGGGCCTCGGCCATAAGTGCGGCATCATAGACCTTGAACACGCGGTCGTGCGGATGTACGTGCCCCGCCATCGTCAGCGTGACCGTTTCGCCCGCCTGCGCCTCAGTGACCGTCTGGCCCTGTGCATTCTGCATGGTCTCAACCGTCGCCGTCACGCGGCCGCCGACTTTGACCCAGACCTCGAGCTGATCGCCTTGTGCGAGATGCGCCGTGAGCCGCAGCGTCACGCGCTGCGCCACCCAGTCCGCCGTCACGACGCGCCCCACGAGCAGACCGCGGTTGTTCGGCCGCCTGTCGCTCATCATCGCGGCACCGGGATGCCCGAGCAGAAAGCCTGTCGTAAAATCGCGGTTGAAAATTTGCGTGAGGTTGTCACGTTGCGCGTCACGCACGCTGTATGGCTCGTCGCCGAGGCATTTATCCAGTGCCTCGCGGTACGTGCGCACGACCGTCGCCACATACTCCGGCCGTTTCATGCGGCCCTCGATTTTCAGCGAGCTCACCCCCGCCGCCACTAGCTCCGGCAGCACGTCGAGCGTATTAAAATCGCGCGGTGACAGCAGGTACTGTCCCGCTTTCTCCCCCAGCACGTCCTGTCCCTGCTCATCGACGAGTGTATAGGGCAGGCGGCAGGGCTGTGCACAGCGCCCACGGTTGCCGCTGCGCCCGCCAATCATACTGCTCATGAGGCATTGTCCCGAGTAGCAGACGCAAAGCGCGCCGTGCATGAAGACCTCGATTTCGATGGGCGAGGCCGCACAGATTTTGCGGATATCGGCGAGCGGCACCTCGCGCGCCAGCACGACGCGCGTAAAGCCGAGCGCGGCCAGCGCCTCCACACCTGCGAGATTGTGCACGCTCATCTGCGTGCTTGCATGTAGTGGCAGCTGGGGCACCATGTCGTGTGCGAGTTTCGCCACGCCGAGGTCCTGCACGAGCACGGCATCGACCTCCAGCTCCGCCAGCAGGCGCAGATAGTCCTGCAGCGCCGCGAGCTCACTATCACCGACGATGGTATTCACCGTCACGTTGATGCGCACACCGCGCAAATGCGCAAAATGGACGGCCCAGCGCAGGCCGTCCGCGGCAAAATTACTCGCATAGGCACGTGCTCCAAAGCGGTCGCCCGCGAGATACACCGCATCCGCGCCGCTTTCCACGGCCGCAATGAGTGCCTCGCGGGTGCCCGCGGGAGCCAATAATTCTACCATTAGGCTTTATCTCCTGTTTCGTCAAAATCCAGTTGCATCTGCTCGCCCTGCGACAGGCGGCCGGCCTCGTCCAGCAGCTGCAGCTGCGCCTCGTCGAGCCCGGCCGCCGCCTCAGCATCCGTGGGCAGGTCCGGCAGCTCAGCCAGCGAGTTCAGGCCGAAGCTGCGCAGAAATAACTCCGTCGTGCCGTAGAGGATGGGGCGGCCGATGACCTGTTTGCGCCCCTTTTCCTCAACGAGCTCCAGCTCCAGCAGTTTCTGCAGGGCGCGCTCGACGCGCACACCGCGGATCTGCTCGATTTCCTGTTTCGTAATCGGCTGTTTGAACGCGATGATGGACAGTGTCTCCATCGAAGGGGCCGAGATATGCCTATCCGTAACCTCGGCCAGGCGTTCCACGACGGGATAGACCTGCGGCAGCGTCACGAGTTGCCAGCCACCGCCCGTCTGGCGGATGGTGAGGCCGCTCTGTGCCTCGGCCAGGTGACTTTTCAGCTGCTGCGCCACGGCGTCGACATGTGCCTCCGGCCAGTCCAGCACGCGCGCCAGCTCCGAGATCTGCACGGGATGCCCCGCAGCAAAAAGCACGGCCTCCATGAGGGCCGTATCAGCTATGGCTTCCAGTGTCTTCGTCCTCCTCTGCCTCATCGTCTGCAGTGACAGGCGTCGTTTTCTCTGTACGTACGGCGAGATAAATGGGCGCGAACGGCCCTGGCTGCCGGGCCACGATGGTCTGCAGTTTCAGCAGCTCCAGCAGGGCCAGAAATGTCATAATCAGCTCGTCGCGCGTCCCCGTCTCGAACGCATCCGTAAAGGCCACGCGCCCGCCGTGTCGCTCTAAAAGTGACAACAGATGCTCCATCTGCCCCTGAATGCTCCAGTGCTCCGGGGCCACGAGCGCCTCGGGGATATGCAGCTCCTGCTTGACCTGCAGCACGGTGCGGAACGCTGCCACGAGCGCGCGCAGCGGCAGATTGCCAGGCGGCAGATGATGCACAGGGAGCTCCATGGGCTCACGCCCGACGAACTGCTCCTGCGTCGCGTGCATCGTGCCCAGCACGGCACTCACCTGTTTGAATTTGCGGTACTCGAGGATGCGCTCCACGAGTTCCTGGCGCGGGTCCTCCTCGGGCTCGCCTTCCTCTTTCGGCGGCTTCGGCAGCATCATGCGCGATTTAATCTGCAGCAGCGTCGCCGCCATCACGAGAAACGAGCTCGCGATTTCCATGTTGAACTCGCGGAATTTGTCGAGATACGCGAGATACTCCGCCGTAAGTTGTGCGATGGGGATATCATAGATATCGATTTTATTCTTTTCAATGAGGTGCAGCAGGAGATCCATCGGCCCCTCGAAGCCCTCGATTTTAAACTGATACTTCTCCATCGGGCATCAAAAGAACGGCCGCAGGATGGCGAAGAACACCTGATAGATGAGGTTGCGCGCCGGTACGAAAATATAGCTGAGCACCGGCGTCATGAGCAGCACGATGAGGATGAGCATGCTGTAGCGCTCCAGCCCCATGAGCTTCTGCTGCATATCGTACGGCAGCAGCTGCATGAGAATGTGCGAACCGTCGAGCGGCGGGATAGGTATCAGGTTGAAAATGGCGAAACCGATATTGTACTCGACGATGAGCTGCAGCACAAGTTTGCTGCCGGGGCTCACCACGCCCGCCTGATAGCAGAGGAGCAATACGACAAGCGCCAGGAACGCCATCACGAGGTTCGCGCCCGGCCCCGCGAGCGAGACGAGCACGTCATCGCGGCGCGGCTGACGGAAATTGTTCGGATTAATCATCACAGGCTTGGCCCAGCCGAAGCGGACGAGCAGCAGCATGACGAGGCCCAGGGGGTCGATATGCGCCATGGGATTGAGCGTGAGTCGCCCCATCATTTTCGGCGTGAAATCGCCCAGCGCCACGGCCGTGCGTGCGTGGGCATACTCGTGAATGACCATCGCAATGATGAGGCCCGGCAGGCCGGCGATAATCTCCATCAGACTGAAACCAAACATGTATCTATCTCCCTGTGTAATACCGTTACGAATGCTTTTTCTCCAGCCGGGGGCGGGATATTTTTCCTAAACGCCGCCGTCACCGGCATGACACCATCACCGCGCTTACGCCTTCTGCTGGCGGGCCAGCATGAGGATGGCTACGGCCGATTTTGCATCGATGATGCGTCCGTCCTCCACCATGGCCACGGCCTCATTGAGCGGCACGAGTACGACGTTGATGAACTCATCCTCGTCCGTGTGCTGCTGCCCTGGCGTGAGGCCCGTCGCCGCATAGATGTGGATTTTCTCATTCGAGAAACCTACGGTCGTGGCGATGGTCGTGAGCTTGGAGATATGTGCCGCCGTATAGCCCGTCTCCTCCGAGAGCTCGCGCTTCGCGCAGACGAGCGGGTCCTCATCCGGCGCATCGAGTTTGCCGGCGGGGATTTCCAGCGTCACGCATTGCACGGGGTAACGGTACTGCCGCACGAGGATAATGCGCCCGTCCGGCAGCATAGGGATGACGGCGGAAGCCCCCGGATGCTTGATCCACTCGCGTACCGACTCGGCGCCATTCGGCAGCCGTACCCTGTCGCGTTTGACATGCAGCAGCGTACCATCGAAAATATCCTCACTGCTGCATTTCGTCTCGAGCAAATCCGCGTCCTTTACTTCCGTCATCGTTTATCCTCCTACAAAAATCAACTGTATGTTTGTAAAATTTTGATAGATTTTCGCTGTTGCCTTAGCGCAGCAGGCTGAGGAACCAGCCCGCATTCTGGTTGCTCTGCGCCAGCATGGCCATCGCCGCCTGTGACAGCACGTTCGCCTTGGCATACTCCGTCATCTCGCGCGCGAGGTCTGCATCCATAATCGTGGACATGGCCGCCTGCACGTTCGTGCTCTGCGTCGTGAGGTTGCTGGCCGTGTAGTCCATGCGGCTCGAGTAGGCGCCGATGGTCGTCGATTGGTCGAGCGCACGGTTCAGCGCGTTGTCCAGCACGGCGATGGCCGCCTGCGCGCCCTCCTTCGTCGAGACGTTGATGACACTGCCGTCACTGCCGCGCAGACCGAGCGCCGTCGAGCGCATATCGCCGAGCGCCGTGCGGATGCTCTGGTTCGCCCGCGTGCCGCTCTGCGTCGTCAGCATGTTGTCCGCACGCACGTCCGTGGCCTGAATGGTTTCCGTGAAGCCGTTCAGGAGGTTTGTCGCGCCCTTGTCCACCTGACCGTCCGCATGTGTGACACTGAACGCGAAGCCTGCGATGCTGCCTGCCGTGCCCGCCGTCTTGGCCTTGACTGTGATGGCATTTTCCTCGGAGGCCGTGTGGACCTCGCTGCCTTGCCCGTCCGTGCCAATGACATTGTCGTAGCTCATGCCCGCCACGTCAAAGACTTCACCGGCCTTCGTGCCATTCGCTGCCGCGAATACGTCCGCGAGCGTCGCCTCCTTACCAGTCTGGGCATCCTTGGCCGCGATGCTCGCCGAGTAGGTCTTGCCATCTTTGACAAAGGAAAAGCTGATGGTGTCGCCCGCGAGAATGCCCGCCGAGCTGCCATCACGGCGCAACAGGTCCGTGAGCTTCGTGTCGGCCGCCGTATCCTTGCCGAGCAGCTCGTTCGTGTAGGCCTGCTGCGAGAGCCGCGAGGCTGCGGAATGCGAGCCGTCGAGCAGGAACTTGCCGTTGTACGTGATATAGGCGTTGTCGTCAATCTGGTCGGCGTACTGGTCAAACAGCTTCTGGATGGTCTTGCGGTCGGCATCCGTGTTGCTGTCGTTCGCCGCATCGATGGCCTTCTCCTTGAGTGTGCGCAGGATGTCAATCGTCGAGCTCACACCACCGTCCGCCACCTTGAGCATGCTCTGCGAGCGCTGCGTGTTGCTCAGCGCCTGGTTCAGACTGCGGATCTCCACGCTCATGCGCTGCCCGATGGCCCAGCCCGCCGGATCATCCTTGACGCTGAGGATGCGCTGCCCCGACGCCACGCGCTGCATATGCGTCGCCATGCTGGCGAAGTTGCGATTTAGCTGGTTGACAATCTTGTTCGAGATTACGAAACTGTTCATCATGATGATTTCCTCCTTGAAATCTCCAGATAAGCACGAGACACTCCTTTACTCCATTATACTATAGTTTGCGCGCACAAAAAAGAGGCTGTGACCAGCCTCTGGCTAAAATTTGCGGAATTTCCAGGAATGTCCTGGCGTTTTATACGGCATTCCCCTGGCTCAGCCTGCCGCGTCGGCAGCCATGGCGCGGGTTACGGCCTCCGTGGCCTGCTGCTGCGTCATGATGATTTCGCGGGGCTTGCTGCCCTGGCTCGGACCGACGATGCCGAGCTCCTCCATCGTATCGACGAGGCGCGCCGCGTGCGTGTAGCCGATGCGGAAACGGCGCTGCACGGAAGACGACGAGGCGATGCCCGTGCTCATGATGAGGTCGACGGCATCGGGGAGCAGCTCGTCCATGGCCGGCTTGCGCTTGCCCTTCTTGCCGCTGCCCTTACCTTCGTCTTCGGCATCGGCGAGCTCTTTCTCCGTAAAAGCGACGATTTCTTCGTTCGTCTCCATCTCCTGGCCCTGTGCCTTGATGCAGTCGATGAGGTTCTCGACCTCCTCGTCGCTCACGAAAGCGCCCTGCACGCGCACGGGCTTCGCCGCACCGACGGGGTAAAAGAGCATGTCGCCGCGGCCGAGCAGGTTCTCGGCGCCGCTGCGGTCGAGAATGGTACGCGAGTCAATTTGCGACGAGACGGCAAAGGAGATGCGCGACGGGATATTCGCCTTGATAATGCCCGTGATGACATCGACAGACGGTCGCTGCGTCGCGAGCACCATGTGGATGCCGGCGGCGCGGGCCTTCTGTGCGAGGCGGCAGATAGCGTCCTCGACGTCGTGCGGTGCGACCATCATGAGGTCGGCCAGCTCGTCGATGATGATGACGATGGCCGGCATTTTGTCATCGGGGAACTTTTTGTTGTAGCTCTCCATATTGCGCACGTTGTGCTCGGCAAACTTCGCATAGCGCTTCTCCATCTCCTGCACGGACCAGTTGAGCACGGAGGCGGCCTTTTTCGCCTCGGTCACGACCGGCACCATGAGGTGCGGGATGCCGTTGTAGTTCGAGAGTTCGACCATCTTCGGGTCGACGAAGATGAATTTTACCTCGTCCGGGCGGGCCTTGAACAGGATGCTGCAAATGAGCGTGTTGATGCAGACGGATTTACCGGAGCCCGTGGCACCGGCTACGAGCAGATGCGGCATCTTGGCGAGGTCGGCAAAAATGGCTTTGCCGCCGATGTCCTTACCGAGGCCGACGGTGAGCTTCGACTTCGCCTGCGCGAATTTCTCGCTCTCCAGCACCTCGCGCAGGCGCACGCCCTCGAGCTTGCTGTTCGGCACCTCGATGCCGATGGCTGCTTTGCCCGGGATGGGCTCGATGCGCACGGAGGGCGCGGCGAGCGCCAGCGCGATGTCCTCGGCGAGGTTCGTGATTTTGCTGACCTTGACGCCAGGTGCCGGCTCGAGCTCGTAGCGCGTGACGGCCGGGCCGTGGCAGGCGTTGATGATATGCGCGCTCACGCGGAAATTCTCCAGCGTCTGGTGCAGTATCTGCGCCTTTTCCTCGATTTCGATTTCCATGGCCGCATCGCGCTGCTTGACGGTCTTTTCGAGGATGTCCGCCACCTGTGGCACCACATAGGGCTTAGGCGGCTGTTTTATAGCCGCCTCGGCCTGCGCGGCCTCGGGCGACTGTTTAGGCGTGGGACGCAGGTAGTCGCCGAGCGCCGGTTTATCTCCCGCCGCCGGTACACCCGTACCCAGTTCGGCCTTTGTAGACTTGATGGTCTGGGCCGCAGTGGATGGACGCAGATAGTCCCCCAGCGCGGGGCGGTCACCCTGGTCCGGCACGCCCGTACCCAGCTCAGCCGGAGCGGCCTCCTCCACCGGCTGAGCCTCAGTCACAGAATCCGCGTCAGCCAGCTCACTGGCAGCAGACTTCCCGGCAACAGGCTCTTCGGCAGATGCAGCTTCTTCCGGCAGCAGCTGCGCAATGGCCTCCAGCGTCAGACTGTCGGCCGCCGCACGGTTCGCCTCCGCCAGCTGGGCAGTTTGCGACTCCTGCTCTGCCGACGGAGCGCTCTGTACCGTCTGTTCGGCTGCCAGTGCCGCATTGCCCGCCGCGACGGCCTGCGCCGCCTTGACCTTTTCCTCCGTCAGACTGCGCTGCGAATGCACGATGGCATCCAGCGCTGCCGCAGCATCCACATCCTCCTGCGGCTCGTCATTGTCGGAGCTGTATTGTATCGTAAAGGGGCGCGCTGTATGTGATATGGGCTTTGGCTGCGCCGGGTGTGGTGCCGAGACGCTGGCAGCAGCTGCTACCGCACCCGGCGTTGTTGTAACAGCAGCCGCGGCAGCTGGTGAAGCTGCCGTTTCCTGCACCGGCGTAACCTCTGAGGGACTCACGAGTTCGATATGCGGCATGATGCCGGTAAGCAGGTCCTTAGAGTCAGCCTCTGCTGCCTCAGGCTGTTCGGGCATAACCTGCGACGACGCAGTCTGCCCCTCCTCTGCCGGGAAATGCTCGTCCGCTTCCTGATCGTAGAAATGTTTGGCGCGCAAATCGCGCACCTTTTCCGCGACGTGCTCCTCTACGGCACTGCCTGCCGCGGCGACTTTGTCGGCCGTCGCGCTGAGTACGGTGCCCGCCGCGCTTGCCGCGACCGTCGCTCCTTTTTCGGCCGTGGCCTGCGTCTTGTTCAGGCCGTTGGCCAGCGACCAGGTCGTGGAGAGCAGTACGGAGCCGATGACGGAGACGCCGAGGATAATGATACTGCCGTCGACGCCGAAGAATTTACGCAGCACAAAGAGAATAGCGCCGCCAAAGAGGCCGCCGCCGCGCGTGAGACTCTCGGGCAGAATCTCCGCCCCCGCCGGGATGACAAAATGATGCCAGATGGCCAGCACCGAGGCGAAAAGCAGAAACAGGCCAAAAAAGCGCAAGGAGTAATGCAGCCCCTGATGCCGCGCCATGTACTGCCAGCCGATGAGCAGGATGACGAGCGTTGCGGGAAACGCGCCCACGCCAAAGAGATAGTGTAGGAAATTCGCCGCATAGAGGCCGACAAAGCCCACATTTAGCCCCGCGAGACCGCAGCAGGCGATGAGGCCCACGGCCACGCAGGCGAGGCCGATGAGCTCGTATCTGCGCCCCGGATTGGTGCTCGGCTTGGCAGTCTCCGTGGCCTTTTTGCTGCGCGTTTGCCGCCGCGTGGTCGTTTTCGCCGCCGTCTTGCGCGGCGTACGCTGCGCCGTTTTCTTCAAGTGTTTCACCCCAGTATGTACCATAGACCAAACCACCAGAACGGTGGCCCGGCCTCGCGCGAAACCACCGTTAAGGGGCCGTTTCGCATCCTATCCTAATCGCAGGAAAATCCGCCCCTTGGAAAACAGGGCGGATTTCTGCCATAATTGACAAGTTTATGCTTTATTTCGTCAGGCGATCAGCACAGCGCTGCGTCTCGAACTTGATGCGCTCGACGTCGAGCGTCGTGAACTCGCCTTTCTCCAGCAGCACATGGCCATCGACGAGCACCGTGTCCACGTCACGGGCGCTCGCCGCGTAGACGAGCAGCGACACGAGGTCGTGCTGCGGGCACCAGGCGAGGCTGTCCATGCTAAAGAGCGTAATATCTGCCTTGTAACCGGCCTTGAGCTGACCAATGCCCTCAACGCCCACGACCGTGGCACCATACTCCGTGCCCATGCGCAGGGCCTCGGCGGCCGGGATGGCCAGCGGGTCGAGCGCGTGCACCTTGTGCAGCATAGCCGCGAGGTTGACCTCCTCGAGCATGTCGAGGTTGTTGTTCGACGACGTGCCGTCCGTGCCGAGCGCCACGCAGATACCCTCCTGCAGCATGCGCGGCACGGGGGCGACACCGCTCGCGAGCTTCATGTTGCTCGTCGGGTTGTGCGCGACGCGGATGTGATGACGCTTCACAATCTCGATATCATTATCGTCCATGTGCACGCAGTGCGCCGCGAGCGTGCCCTTGCCGTCAAAGAGGCCTGTCTCCTCCACCCAGGCGAACGGACGCTTGCCGTACTCCTTGAGCGAGTCGTTGATTTCGTCGAGCGTCTCGTGCATGTGGATGTGCACCTCGGCGCCGAGCTGCTGGGCCGCCGAGGCAACTTTTTTCAGGAACGCAGGCGGGCAGGTATAGGGCGCATGCGGGCCAAACATGACCGTGATGCGGCCGTCAGCGGCCCCGTTAAACTGTTGGAACAGCTCGACATTTGACTGCAGGCGCGTCTCCGCGTCCGGTGCCATGCCGATGATGCCACGCGAGAGCACGCCGCGCAGTCCGGCGTCGATGGTCGCCTCGGCCACACGCTCCATATAGGGGCCGTACATATCGGCGAACGTCGTCGTGCCCGTGCGGATCATCTCGGCCATCGCGAGCATGGCGCCCCAGTAGATATCGTCCGGCGTCATCTTGTCCTCGATGGGCCAGATGCTGTGCAGCCAGTCCATGAGTGCCATATCGTCGCGGTAGCTGCGCAGCAGCGTCATCGACGTATGCGTATGCGCATTGACAAAGCCCGGGATGGCGAAATGGTTCGTGCCGTCGATGATTTTGCCCGCGTGGAAATCCTCGGGGATGTCGCCGATACCCGCGATGCGGTCGTTGTCGATGAGGATATTCGTGACGGGCGTCGTGCCATCGGGCAGGAACGCGTGGACGTTTTTGATAATGGTTTTCATATTTATGTTCTCCTTGCTCTGTGTATTGCTTCTTTTCCTCGCAAGGTATGTACTCTGTATAGCCTATTCCAGTCAGGCCATCTGCCGCCAAACATTGCCGGCATGACTCAGTCGAGATTGAGATATTTGCGCTGCTCGTCGGTGAGGTGGTCAATCTCCACGCCGAGCGCTTTCAGCTTGATTTCCGCGAGGCGCGTGTTGATTTTCTCCGGCATGACATAGACTTCATTTTTGAGCTCCGCATGGTGCTGCAGGATGTGCAGCGCGCAGAAGAACTGCACACCGAATGAGAGGTCCATAATCTCCGCCGGATGACCGTCGCCCGCGCCGAGATTCACGAGGCGGCCCTCCGCGAGCAGGTAGAGCTTGCGGCCGTCCTTTTGCTGGAACTCCTCGATATTGTTGCGCACCGTGCGGCGCGAGACCGAGCCCGCCGCGAGCTCCGGGATATTGATTTCACAGTCAAAATGGCCCGCATTGGCCATGACGGCGCCGTTTTTCATCACGGCGAAATGCTGCTTACGGATGATATCTTTATCGCCCGTGAGCGTAAGGAAGATGTCGCCGATTTTCGCGGCCTCATCCATCGGCATGACGCGGAAGCCGTCGAAAATGGCCTCGATGGCCTTGATGGGGTCGACCTCCGTGATAATGACGTTCGCGCCGAGGCCGCGCGCGCGCATAGCGCCACCCTTGCCGCACCAGCCGTAGCCCGCGATGACGACATTCTTGCCCGCCACGACGAGGTTCGTCGTGCGCATGATGCCGTCCCAGGTCGACTGACCCGTGCCGTAGCGGTTATCAAACAGATATTTCATATAGGCGTCGTTCGCCGCGAGCATGGGGAACTCGAGCTTGCCCGCCTTCGCGAGGCCGCGCAGGCGGTTCACGCCTGTCGTCGTCTCCTCCGAGCCGCCGAGCACGCGCGGCAGCAGGTCGCGGCGCTTCGTGTGCAGCGTATGCACGAGGTCGCCACCGTCGTCAATGATGATGTCCGGCTCGATTTCCAGCGCTTTGTCGATATAGTGGTAGTACTCCTCGTCCGTGCAGGCATGCGTGGCAAAGACGTGCACGCCGTCCTCCACGAGCGCGGCGGCGACATCGTCCTGCGTCGAGAGCGGGTTGCTGCCCGTGACGGCAACCTCGGCGCCCGCATGATGGAAAATCTCCGCCATGTAGGCCGTCTTGGCCTCGAGGTGCAGCGTGATGACCATTTTCTTGCCCGCGAAGGGCTTGCTCACGCTGTACTCTTTATCGAGTGCACCCATGACGGGCATGAAGTTCTTGACCCACTCGATTTTGTCGTGCCCGCTCGGGGCCAGCTTGATATCTTTAATCAGAGATTCCATCGCGTACCTGCCTCCTGTTATTCAAAAACTAACATCCATTCTAACAGAAAAATGCCATAAAGTCACGCTTTGCCGCCTATTTTCCAGCCAACTGCTGCAGAGCTGCCAGCTTAGATGGCGACATCACCTCTCACCAATTATCGTGCACAGGTGATGGCCTCACCGCTGCAGGCGGTTGTCGAGCGCCGCGTAGTCCGTCGCGTCGATGATGAGCGGCGTCACGGCGACATAGCCCTGCTCCGTGGCGTAGATATCGGTCGGCTCGCCCTTGTCCGTATCGTAAATTTCGCCGGCCATCGTGTAGAAGACTTTGCCGTCCTGTTCGTGGCGCTGGAACGCGTTTTTGTAGTCGCGCCGTCCCTGGCGGCCGAAAACGAACTGCACGCCGTCCGCCGCGAAGCGCACGGGGAAATTCACGTTGTAAAACAGCGGCTCCGCCTCCTCACGTGCTGCGACCTCGCGCTCCATGAACGTGCGGAATACCTCGGCCGTCTCGGCGTAGCTGAGCTCACTCTGGGCGTCCAGTGACACGGCGAATGCGTCAATGCCGTGCAGGTAGCCCTCCATGGCCGCGCCAACCGTGCCGGAGTACGTGATGTCCGTCGCGAGGTTCGCGCCGTGGTTGATGCCGGAGAGCACGACGTCCGGCTGCACCTCCGCGATGGCCTCGAGGTAGAGCTTCACGCTGTCCGTCGGCGTGCCTTCGATAGCGTAGGCCTCGAGGCCGTACTGGCGGTAACGTGCCTCGAGCGCCGTGTCACGCGCGACCTCCATCGGGTGCCCCACGGTCAGTGCATGGGCCATACCGCTCTGCTGGTGCATGGGTGCCGCCACCACGACACTGTGGTGCGGTGCCAGCGCCGCCGCCAGCGCCTGGATACCCTCAGCCTGAATACCGTCATCATTGGAAATAAGAATTCGCATACTGCCTCCTGTCACGTCAGGCCATCCGTTTCCCTCTGCCGCACAACCCGACTAAATGCCTTTAAACTACGCGTCCGTTACACTACACTTTGCTCTCTATTCTACTACACAATGCAGGTAAATGAAAAGACCCCCTTGTCACCAAGGAGGTCTGCAAAAGTCAATGGTGATCCACCGGGGAATCGAACCCCGAACCTACTGATTAAGAGTCAGTTGCTCTGCCAGTTGAGCTAGTGAACCATGGTGAT
>ONCF01000069.1 GCA_900316275.1 uncultured Veillonellaceae bacterium | reverse complement strand
TTGTCCTCCCTCTTACTCTTTCTTGGCTACGGCGTAGTTACGCAGACGCGGCTTGATGAGAGAGTGCTCGAACTCGCGGTAGGAAACCTCCGGCTGCTCCGTCTCCTGGTTGAAGGAAACAATCGTCGTCTGCATGAAACGCTTGTCGTCGCGCTCCATGAACACGAGGTCGCCCTTCTCGTCCATGGCACGGTGCGTCTCCGGGTCGAAATGGAACTTGCCCACTTTCTTCTCGATGCGCTCCTTGAGCTCGGGGTCCATCTCCGGATAATCCGTATCGAGGACAATCTTCGCATGAGCGCCGCGGCTCTCGTCGCGCAGCAGAGCGGACTTCGTGATGGCCATCGCGTAGATAATCATGTTGCGCAGCTGACGCACGAACATGGCCTCCTGGTTGGCCCAGGAGCCGTGGTCCGTCACGCCGATGTCGTTCCACTCTTTGAGGATTTCGTTCAGCTCAACCATGCACTGTTTCAAGCCGTTGTTGTCGCGCTCGACGGAGACGTACTTGTACATGACGTCGCCCAGCTTATGATGCAGCTGATGCGCATTCACGGAGCCGTTCATCGCACGGATCTTGTCGAACTCGGCTACGCACTCTTTCCGTGCCTGCTCGAGCTCCTCCTGCGTCAGCGGGTCGCCGACCTCGCTGCTGCGGGCTACGCGCAGCGACTCCGGACCGGAAATCGTGCCGGAATACGTCGCGGAGAGCAGGGAGTTCGCGCCGAGACGGTTTGCACCGTGGTACTGGTAGTCGCACTCGCCGGAAGCCAGCAGGCCCGGGATGTTCGTGTGATGCATACGGTCAACCCAGATGCCGCCCATGGAGTAGTGGATGGACGGGAAAATCTCCATCGGCACTTTGCGCGGATCCTGACCCATAAAGTCATCGTACATCTCGAGGATACCGCCGAGTTTGCGCTCGAGGTAATCGGCCGGGATGTGGGAGAGGTCGAGGTACACGCGGTTCGGGTTGTGCATACCGAGGCCCATGTGCACGACGACTTTGTAGATGGCGCGGGAAGCGACATCACGCGGCACGAGGTTGCCGTACGCCGGGTACATATCCTCGAGGAAGTACCAGCGCTCTTTCTCGCCCGTCTCGGGGTTCTTGCGATACACCCAGACGCGGCCGCCCTCACCGCGGCAAGCCTCAGACATCAGACGGTTCTTGTCCGTGCCCGGAATGGCCGTCGGATGAATCTGCAGGAACTCGGGGTTGCCGAGCTCGGCGCCCTGCTGGTACACAGCGGAGACAGCGGAGCCGTTGCAGATTGTAGAGGCCGTGCAGCGACCGTACACCTGGCCCGGGCCGCCCGTAGCGAGGATAACCGTGTCAGCCGGGAAGGAGACGATTTCGTTCGAGTTCATGTTCTGCGCGACGATACCGCGGCAGACACCCTGCTTGTTGCGGATGATTTTGATGAACTCCCAGAACTCATATTTCTTGACGCCGCCTTTGACCTCCCAGCGGCGTACCTGCTCGTCGAGCGCGTACAGCAGCTGCTGGCCCGTCGTGGAGCCGGCGAAGACCGTGCGCTTGTTTTTCTGACCACCGAAGTTACGCAGGTCGAGCACGCCCTCAGCCGTACGCGTGAACGGCACGCCCATGCGGTCGAACATCTTGATCAGTTTCGGTGCTGCCTCGACCATGCCTTTGACCGCGAGCTGGTCCGCGAGGAAGTCGCCGCCGTAGACCGTGTCATCGAAATGCTCATAAATGGAGTCGTGCTCGCCTTTCGTATCCATGCAGGCATTGATACCGCCCTGTGCGCACAGGGAGTGGGAGCGCTTGACCGGGCAGTAGGAGAACAGATCTACCTTGCCGCCGTCTTCGCAGATTTTCAGCGCAGCCATGAGGCCGGAGAGGCCACCGCCTACGACGATAATCTTCTTTTCTGGTTTTTTAGCCATTAGTAAATCTCCTTTTCTTACAGCGAGCTTACATCACGAAGTAGCTGCCCATGAATGCCAGCGTGATGAGGCAGAGCACTGCGCAGAGGCAGAGGCTCAGGCAGTTGATGACTTTCTGCACGCGCGGGCCCTTGGCGATGCCCCAGGTCATGCAGAACGTCGTGATGCCATTGGCAAAATGGAAGATGGCTGCAAACATACCGATGATGTAGAGCACCGTCGTAATGGGGCTCGTCGTGAACAGCGTGTGCAGCAGCTCGTAGGAAATCGGCGTACCCGTGATGCCCTTCGTGAAGATGCGCAGGTAACCGATATGCCAGATGAGGAAGAAGACGAGATACCAGGCCGTCCAGCGCTGCAAAGCGAACTGCCAGTTGCGGGCAAAGCCATAATTGCGGGGATTGTTCTTCGCCTGCAGGGCAATGTAGATGCCGTAGATAGCGTGGAACAGCAGGGGAACAGCGATAGCGCAGACCTCGATGCCGAGGAAAATCGGCTTCGGGATGAGCTCCATCATGGCGAGGGCGCCGTTCAGGGCCGCCGCACCGCCCATAGCCATCGAGTTCGTGAAGATGTGCTCAAAGACCACACCGCCGAGTACGAACAGGCCTACGAGGGAATGCAGGCGACGCAGATAAAAAGTTGTGTGAAACATTCTATACCTCCTAAGATTGTAGGTGGATAGGAATACGCCGCGGGCAGCCGGCAGTTCGGCCAGCTGTCCGCGGTTTCTTCCCAGAGAGACGTATCGGTCTCCCTTACTTATCAGTAACCCTTGAGGGTACGATATTTCTTCTGGTTCACTTCGTAGAGGTTGTTGCCCTCGCAGTCGATAACCACGATAGCCGGGAAGTCCTCCACCGTCAGCTTCGCGAGCGCCTCCGGACCGAGCTCCGGATAGGCGATAACCTCGTATTTCTTGACGGACTTCGCGATATAGGCTGCAGCGCCGCCGACAGCGGCGAAATACGTAACACCGTTCTTCTTCATGGAGTCGACGACAGCCTGCGTGCGCGAGCCTTTGCCAATCATGCCCTTGATGCCCTGGTCGAGCATCGTCGGCGTGTAGGCATCCATACGACCGGACGTCGTCGGGCCGCAGGAACCAATCGGATCGCCCGGCTTCGCCGGCGTCGGGCCCAGATAGTAGACCATCTTGTCGTGCCAGTCGATGGGCAGTTTCTCGCCGGCGGCCAGCGCCTCGGTCATCTTTTTGTGCGCGGCATCGCGGGCCGCATAAATCTCGCCCGTGATGAGCACGGAGTCGCCGATATGGAGTTTCTTGGAATCCTCAGCCGTGAACGGCGTGTGAATGCGAATAGGTTCTGCCATGTTTATCTCTCTCCTCTCCCAAATCAAAGCGTACGGCTCTTATGACGCATCGCGTGGCAGCAGATGGAGACTGCTACCGGCAGCTGCGCGATATGGGTCGGGCCCCACTCGATGTTGACGCCCAGGCAGGTCGTCGAGCCACCGAGCTGCGGTCCGATACCGGTCTGGTTGACCAGCTCGAGGAGCTCGTCTTCGAGTTTCGCATAGCGCTCATCCGGGTTATGCGAGTCGACGGAACGCGTCAGCGCGAGTTTCGACATGACGCAGGCGCGGTCCATGTTGCCGCCGATGCCGATGCCGAGCACCGTCGGCGGGCACGGGTTCATGCTGGCATGCAGCACGATGTCCATGACGGCTTTCTTGACGCCCTCGACGCCGTCCGCCGGCACGAGCATGCGCACGCCGCCCTTGTTCTCAGAGCCGGCACCTTTCGGGGCAATCGTGATTTTCAGCTTGTCGCCCGGCACGACCTTCGTGTAGATGACGCCCGGCGTGTTGTCTTTCGTGTTCACGCGGTTGAACAGCGGCTCGCCGACAACGGATTTACGCAGGTAGCCGTCGATATAGCCCTTGGCGATACCGGCGTTGACGGCCTCGTTCAGGTCGCCGCCCGTGATGTGGAGATCCTGCCCGAGCTCCAGGAACACGATGACCATGCCCGTATCCTGGCAGTAGGGGCGATCCTCCGTCTTGGCGATTTCGGCATTCTTCAAAATCTGGTCCAGCACTGCCTGGCCAGCCGGGGACTTCTCGGTCTCACGGCCTTTTTTCAGCGCGGCCACGACATCCTCCGGCAGATAGTAGGCTGCCTCCTTGCACATCTCGGCCACATTCTCAGTGATGGTTTTTGCGTCGAGTTCTCGCAAAGTGATCCCTCCCATAAATACAACTTATCACACATGTTTGTTTACATAATAGCATATTTTACCCGCCCGTACAAGCAAAACGAAAGCCCGCAAACCCGCGTAAAATCTGAATGCAGTTCACTTTTCACCTGTTGCAGCCGACGGTAAAAATGCCGTCTGTGATATTGTTCACATCTACCGTTTTAATTACACATCGCGCAAAAAAATCCTGCTAAATTTTAGCAGGATTTGAAAAATATTTTCGAAAATTATCGTTGTGATTAATTGAATGTATCTCACTTATGAATATCATGCGTCGTCTGCATAAAAATTGGTTCTGGCACGTCCAAATGACAGATTTCACCCTGCGGCGGCTGGTCTGGTGTGAGCTCCAAAATGCAGAACGAGCCCGCCACGCCGTCACGCGGACGCGCGATGCTGCCAGGGTTGATGAGCGTAATGACGCCCGGCAGGAACTCCGCGCAGTGCGTGTGCCCGTAGACGGCGATGTCGCATTCCTCGCCCGCTGCCTGGCGCAGGAACAGGTCCGTGTCGTACTGCACGCCGAACGTGTGGCCATGCGCGAGCAGGATGCGATGCCCCGCGAGGCTGATGACCTCCGTGTCGGGTACACGGCTGCTCGGCCAGTCGCAATTGCCCGCGACCTTGTACACGCGCCGCTGTGTCAGCATGGCGAGGTACTCCGCGTCCGGTGCCACGTCGCCCGCGTGCAGCCAGCACTCCACGCCCTGCACCTCCGGCCGTGCCAGCATGGCGTCAATAGCGTGCGTATCGCCGTGGCTGTCGCTCACAATACCGATTTTCATGCTAAATACTCCTCCATAGCGGGGATGAACGCCCGCAGAGCTGCGCCACGGTGGCTGATGGCCTGTTTCTCGGCCAGCGTGAGGTCTGCCATGCTCTGCGTGCCGCGGTAGAAATACGGGTCGTAACCGAAACCGTTTGTGCCATGCGGCGTGGTACGCACCTCGCCTTTGCACTGGCCCTCGGCCACGATTTCCTGCCCGTCCGTGTCGACGAAGAGCAGCACGCAGTGGTAAGCCGCCGGCGAGCTCTCCGTGCCGTGGGCCCGCAGTTCCTGCACGAGCTTGGCATTGTTCGCCGCGTCGTCGCCGTGCACGCCCGCAAAGCGCGCCGAGTGGACGCCGGGCGCACCGCCGAGTATATCCACCGCGAGGCCGGAGTCATCGGCGATGCAGGCACAGCCCGTCTGCTGCATGTAGTAACGCGCCTTGATGCGCGCGTTGTCCGTGAACGTCGCGCCGTCCTCCACCGGCTCCGGCATGGCCGGGAAATCTGCCAGTGACAACAGCTCGACAGGCAAATGCGCCAGCACCTCACGCAGCTCGCGCACCTTGCCCGCATTTTTCGTAGCTAAAACGACTTTTTTCATGCTAACCTCCATACTGGATGCCTACCGCAACGGAATATCCTTTAAACAGATAGCTTGTGCCTTATCCCTCACGGCCGACGAGCCAGTCGAGCTCGTTGCCGAGTACATCTTTTTCGTAGGCGATGAGCTCGCGGCAGCCTTTTTCGCCGAGCATGAGCAACGCATCGAGCTCCGCGTGCGTGTAGGGACGGCCCTCGCCCGTGCCCTGCAGCTCGACGAAGGTGCCCGCGCCGCTCATCACGATATTCATATCGACGACGGCCTGTGCGTCCTCCTCATAGCAGAGGTCGAGAATGGGCTCGCCGCTGGCGCTGATGCCCGCACTGATGGCCGCGAGGAAGTCGCGCACGGGGAAAACATTGCCTTTCTGGTAGAAAGAGGCACAGGCCTCCACCAGCGCCACAAACGCGCCCGTCGTCGCGGCCGTGCGCGTACCGCCGTCGGCCTGAATGACGTCACAGTCTATCTGTATCGTGCGCTCGCCGAGGGCTGCGAGGTCGGTCACGGCGCGCAGCGAGCGGCCAATAAGGCGCTGAATCTCCTGCGTGCGCCCATTCTGCCGTCCGTGCACGGCCTCGCGCGGCGTGCGCTGGCTCGTAGCACTCGGCAGCAGCGCGTACTCGGCCGCAATCCACCCCTGCCCCGTACCGCGCTGAAAGAACGGCACGCGCTCCTCGACCGTGGCGGCACAGATGACTTTCGTGCGTCCCATTTCGATGAGCACGGAACCCGCCGGGTAGCGCTGGAAACGCCGCGTCATCCGGCAGCGCCGCAGCGCATCTGCCGCCCGGCCATCACATCGCTTCATGCACCAGCACCTCCCCAGCTGTCGCTCACTGGCACTTTCCGCCGCTATCAGCTCGCGGCCGATCATACCAGCTGGCAACAAACTATTTCCTGTCAACATATACAGAAAAGCCTACGGAAGATAAACCATCTTTCGTAGGCAGCTTATACCTTACTTGCCCGCCTGCTTTGCTTCCTGATACTGGCGGTAATTCTTGATAATGCAGATTGGCGTCTTCTGGCTCGCGTTGCCGAACGGATTGTCGATGAGCAGCATGCGCGCGATTTCCCCGTCGACCTTTGGCGTAATGCCCACGACGCGGCTGCGCTTGAGGTCGTTCACGTCGGCAATCATGGCGCCGAAACAGCCGAGGCGCTCCGCGATGCGCTGGCAGACGCCATCGGCGTCGGCCGGGCCGTAGACGATGCATTTATCGAACGGCGGCATCGTACCCGTCACGTCATCAATCATGGCCGTCTCTTTGCCACCCCAGACGTAGAACATGCCGCGCTTGCCCACGAGCTTCGCGAGGAAGCCGCCGAACAGCGCAAACGCCACGCGCCACTTGCCCTCGACGTCCATAAGCGACTGCATGCCGTGCGGCGACGCGAGCGAACCCTCGTCGGGGATGAAGCGGCAGCAGAACTGCGCCACACGCGTAATATGCAAATCCTCCGGGCGCACGTAGCGGCCCTGCGTAATCGCGACCACGCTCTCGGCGCTGCACACGAGGTCATCCGGCCCCACCTTGCCCTTTGTATAGCGCTCAATACTGTCCACAATATCATCTTTATCCGTCAGGATGCGCGTCGGCACCGGGACGAGTGTCATTTCTTCTGCCATTTTTACTCCTCCTCAGTCCAACTGCAGCTGCACGCCTGCGAGCTGCGCGATTTCCTCGGCCGTCAGGATGCACTGCACCTTGCAATAGCGCCAGGGTTTACGCCCGACTTCCTGCCAGATGATATCAATAGGTACATCCACCATTTTCGTCAGCGCATCGTCGAGGCTCAGGCCCTTGCGCGGCGTGAACTCGACCATGGCGTAGAGGTTCAGCTGGCTCTCACCCGTTGGGCTGCCCTGACGCTGGATGAGCACAGCCTCGAAATAGTCATCCGCGCGGCGGATGCGCTCGCCCGTCGCATGCGTTTTGCTCTCACGCGGGTAGAGCTCGCGGTCCATCTTGCCGCGCACCGCAATGCCGTCGTACTGCTCGTATGGCAGCTGCGGGCGCACGATGGCGTCCATGAGCGTCGCACACTGCTTGCCCACGTTGCTGAACACGAGCTTCTTACTGAGCACGAGGTGCTCCGCCGTCTTTTCCTCGACGGTGAACGGCGCGCTGGTATCAACACTCACTTTCTCCAGGCCCACGGCGCAGAAATAGAGTTTCACTACGACCACGGCCAGAATAATCAGACCAATAATGACAGCTAAAACAGTCACTTTGCTTCCTCCTCGGCGTTTTGCTCCTCGGCCAGCGCGATGCGCAGCCGGCTGTAATATTTCTCAGGCAGGCGCGTGATATGGCCCGTCGCAAGACTCGTAAACACGTTCTGGCTATGCCCGGTCACGAGTAAATCGCCCGTGGCCGCGTTGACGATGCGGTAGGAAAACTCCATCTTCGCACGCGTCAGCGCCTCGGCCGTCGTCTCAATGCGCAGATTGTCATCGAAACGCCCCGGCTCGAAATACTTCGCGTCCACGGACGTAATCGGGAACGAAAAGCCGTCCTCAGTCATTTCGTTCAGACTGATGCCATATTTGCGCAAAAAGGCCACGCGCCCCACCTCGAACCAGCGGATGTAGTTCGAATGGTGCACGACAGCCATCGCGTCGGTTTCATAATAATCTACATGATGCGTCGCCACGACGGACATGCTGCAGCCTCCTCCAGTGATTTCAGCAGACACCGGCACCTGCGCCGACGCTGCCCTGTTTGCCAAACACAACGTATAGCCTAAAACAATCGGACGCAAAAGTCAAGGCAGACTGACCGGTTATCCCCTCAGCACAACAGGCCAACCACGCCGAATTACAGGTCATGCACCAACGACAGCTGCTGTAAATAGCGGTCGATGCGCGCCTGTTCGGCTGCGTCTGTCACACGGCGACCGGAGTAATAGTACGCAACGGACGGCGTGAGCTGCTCGAGGGCCCCACGTGCCGCCAGCTGGCGCCGAAGTTCGCGCACCGTGCCTGCATTGCCGTCGACGAAACGCATATTAGCCGGCAGCAGCGTGCGCAGGGCGGGCTTGAAATAGTTGAAATGCGTGCAGCCGAGCACGAGTGCCGAGTACTGCGTGAGGTCGAAGGGCGCGAGTGCCTGCTGGAGATACGCGCGCACGGCGGGCGAGTCGAACTCCTGCCGCTCGGCGAACGTCACGAGCTCCGGCAGCGCGAGGCGGTCCACGAGATGATCTTTATCGAAACGGTCGATGAGCAGCTGCATTTTCTGCCCTTTGACGGTAATCGGCGTCGCGATGACGAGCACGCGGCGCGTACCGTCCTCGTCGAGAGCCAGCTTCGCGGCCGGCTCCATGCCGATGATGGGCAGGTCGTAGCGCGCGCGCATGGCCGGGGCGGCCACGGACGTCGCCGTATTGCAGGCCACGACGATGGCCTTGACCTGCTGCGCCACGAGGAAATCGAACGCGGCTGCCACATGCTGCTGCACGGCCGCCGGCGTCTGCGTGCCATAAGGCACGTTATCCTCGTCGGCAAAAAAAATAAACTGCTCCTGCGGCAACGCGCGTTGCGCCTCGTAAAGCACGGAGAGCCCCCCGATGCCCGAATCAAACACCGCAATTTTCATCGCCAAAGCCTCCACAAAACGTCTGCTTTATGCTATAATCTACATAGAGAGTAGCACCGCCTGGCGGTTGCCCTCCATAAGTTTCAGTTAAAAGGTTAACTTCGCCTATATCTGGGTGCGAGCCAGTGGCGGGTTACTTTTTAAGCTCTACGAGAAGCAGGAGCACTAGCACAAGTACCAGAATCAACTGTTCCATAGGCCTTCCCCCTTTCGAGGGCAAGTACCGCCGAACGGTGCCAAAGCTATTATAGCAATTAGCCTCTTGTTTGACAAGACAAGTGACTGCCTGCTATAATAGCTTTGGTGTTTACTGGAGAGGTACTCAAGTGGTTGAAGAGAGCGGTCTTGAAAACCGCCAGTGTCCGCAAGGGCAGCGTGGGTTCGAATCCCACCCTCTC
>ONCF01000067.1 GCA_900316275.1 uncultured Veillonellaceae bacterium | reverse complement strand
GCGCAGGTCAAGCAGCTCGCTGAGCTGCGCGAGCGCAAAGATGTACGCTGGACGTACGTGAGCCCGGCCGGTGATTTCCAGGCCGAGGGCGAGCGTACGGGCAAGTACATCCTCGGCGGCGAGGAGCTCATGCTGAACAGCAAAGGTGAGAGCATCATCAGCTACGCCGACTACGCCATCGGCATGGTCGACGAAATCGAGAAGGGCAACCACATCCAGCAGCGCATCTCCCTCGTCCGCACTTAATCCCCTTGTTTATCCGCCTGCTTTCCCTGTAGAGACGCTACTATCCCCTTTTGGATAGCCATAACCTCAAAAAAACCTCCGCCACCGTGCCTTTGTTGGGCTCGTGACGGAGGTTTTTGTAGTGTTAGAGCAACATTTTTACGATGTCCTGACGGCTGACGATGCCGATGAGGTGCCCGTCGTCATCGAGCACCGGCACGCGTTTGATGTGTTTGTCACGCATGATGCGTGCCACGTCGCTGACATCAGCATCTGCCTTGACCGTTACGACTTTTTTCGTCATCAACGCGTCGGCGGTGTTCGCCGCCATGTGCTGGAACGCATCCCGGAACTCGCGCAGGCCGTTATAGTAGATGACGGCGCCCAGAATACATAACGCGTCTGGCGGCTCCGGCAGGATTTCTTTGCTCATGAGGTCGCCTTCGCTTACGATGCCGACGAGTTTGTTGTCTGCATCTACCACAGGCACACCGGAAATTTTATGGCTGACGAGGATTTCCGCCACCTCGCGCACGGTGGTCTCTGGCCGCACCGTCAGCACCTGCTGCGTCATAATGTCCTGTACTTGCATGATGAAAACCTCCTTATACGAATGCGTTACGAATCTGTTGTGACTTTATGGCGATGCTTTTCCTTACTTCTATATTTCGCCATTGCGTATATTTTTCCTGCCCTACGTCGGCCAGCATCCGTCGATTGACTCCGACAGCAGCGACTCCTTCGGTCCCGCCGTCGTGGCGTTCGTCATGGCAGTCGTCTTTGGCGCCGGGGCCCTCGGATTTTTCTAAGGGACGCGGATGATTTAATCACTTTCTCCATAGAGGTCTGGTATCGTCAAAAGCTGCGCGCCCTCACGGGCTGCCCGCTCTATCACTGGCTGGGT
The DNA here is from genome assembly GCA_900316275.1 of uncultured Veillonellaceae bacterium. GTDB lineage: Bacteria > Bacillota > Negativicutes > Selenomonadales > Selenomonadaceae > UBA2897. The sequence goes on along the minus strand of ONCF01000067.1, from coordinate 2,192 downwards.
GTAGCCGCTTTTACTAAAAAAGAGAAAGTGGCGTTGCGTGATGTGGGGGAAGGCGGCGGTGGCGGTTACGAGGTCGTCGTATTCCTCCATGGGCATGGGAAGGCTGGTGTATTTGCATTCACAAAAGAGGGCCTCACTATCCGTGCGGTCAAGGGCCAGGATGTCCACATCGTCTTGCGCCCGGAGTGCTGGATTAGTACCCCACCATTTGCCTATAGCGGCGGGGACGAATGGCAGCGCTCTTTTTTTTGCCTGCCGCAATAGATACTCCTGACAGATGGTCTCGAAGACAGGCCCCATGTAGTCGCTCAAGCCGTCCATAATGTCACGCGCGGCATCCTCGGGACCGAGCAGGGCGTAGTAGTTCTGGCGGGAGAAAATAAAACGGTACCAAAATGTATAGTAGAAATCCGTAAGGATGTAGATACCTTTTTTGCTCGTTGCCGGTTCGCCGCAGGGGGTCAGCTTGCGCACGAGGCGGATGTTTTGCAGCGTTTGCAGGTATTTGCTGCATTTACCGCGGTCCTCGTGAATGCGGTCGGCGATGGCCGTGACTTTGTTGGCACCGCTAGCGATGGCTTCGAGGATGCTATTGTAGACACTTGGTTCGCGCAGTTCCATTTTTAGCAGCAGCTGCGGTTCATCGTGGAGGAACGTGGTCTCTGGCAAAATCGTCTCGGTGATATTCTCCGCCACCGTGCGCTGGTGGTCGAAAGCGGCCAGATAGCGGGGAATACCACCGAGAATGCCATACGCCAGCAGTTTTTCCTCAACGGAGTAATGAGGGAAAAAGGCTGCGGCATCCAGGTAGTCGAAGGGCAGCACTTCCATTTTGCCTGTTATGCGGCCATAAAGCGGGCTCTGGTAGCCCATAATCTCGTTTTCCATAAAGCTGACGCTGGAGCCGCAGAGAATGAGTAGGATGTTTTTGCCCAGCCAGTCGTGGTCAATCACATGCTGGAATGTGCTCTTGATGGCGGCATTCTGTGCGGCTAAAAAGGGAAATTCGTCGATAATCACAACGAGACGCCGCTCTGGTGTTGCTTGGCGGCCTAAATAGGCCAATGCCTTGCCCCAGTCTGGGAATGGCGCGAGAAAATCTCCGGTGCAGAAGCGCTGTACGGACTCCGAAAAGTCATGCAGATTGAGCGTGTCGTTCTTTTCCTGCGCGGGGAAGAAGATGGCAGGGTGTTGGCGGGCGAACGCCTGCAAAATCGTTGTTTTCCCCACGCGCCGCCGGCCGTACATGACGAGAAATTGGAAAGAGTTTTTTTGATAAGCTGCTTCGAGCACGGAGAGCTCATTTGCACGTCCTAGCATATCTATCGCTCCTTACGAGTATTATACTTATGAGTATTATACTCGTAAGTATAATATTTTGCAATATTGAGGCCGTAATGAGTTCGGCTAGGCTACGTTTCATAAGTCAGAGTCCAGCGCCAATATTGGTAGTTGGTGTGGCTGGGCAGGTATGTATGCCTTTTAGGCATATTGGAATGTATGGAAAAAGTATTTTTCATAGGACAGTGTGTTGGGTATAATAAGGACAAAGCAAGGAGAGGTTGTGATTTTATGCGACGGTTTGGGCTGGATATGTTGCTGCTCGTGCTGTTTATCCTGACGATGGGCTTTCGTCTGCTCGCGCAGGCGTGGCATGAGGTGCTGGGGCTCGTACTGCTCGTGGGCATGCTCGTGCATTTGTGGCTGAACCGGCGCTGGTTCACGAGCTGGCTGCGCGGGCGCTGGGGGCGCGTGCGAGTGCTGCAGACGGTGATGAACGTATTGCTGCTCGTGAGTTCGCTCGTGGCGCTCGGGACGGGTATGGTGATTTCCAACCATGTGCTAGTGCAGCTCCTCATTGATGTGCCGCTGCATCACAATATCCTGGTGCATCAGCTGCATATCGCGAGTTCTTTTGTCATGCTCGCGTTCCTCGGCATGCACATAGGCATGCACTGGCGCGGTCTCTGGCAACGCTTGCGCCGCGTGCCGCTGCTCGGCCGGCTGGATGCGCACCCTGTGCTGCGGGGCTGGCTGCTCATCCTGTTGTTCTGGGGCGGCTGTGCCTACGCGCGGCTAGACCATATGGGCGACCGGTTGCTGCTACGGCATATTTTCAGCACGCCGGCCTCACAGCTGCCCGTGGGCGTGAGCTACCTGCTGCTCGTTTGCCTTCTGGCGTTGTTTGCAAT
>ONCF01000074.1 GCA_900316275.1 uncultured Veillonellaceae bacterium | reverse complement strand
CGAGCTGAACATCCGCTAAACTGGAAAAGGAGGAACATAGATTATGGCAAATGTAAGCTACTACGGCACTGGCCGCAGAAAGACCTCGGTTGCCCGTGTTCGTCTGGTTCCAGGCGAGGGTAAAGTGACCATCAACGGCCGCGACATGGAGTCCTACTTCGGCGAGAAGACGCTGGAGCTCATCGTGCGCCAGCCGCTGACGCTCACCGAGACGAACGATAAATACGATGTCATCGCCAACGTTGCTGGCGGCGGCATTTCCGGCCAGGCTGGTGCCATCCGTCATGGCATCACGCGTGCCCTCATGGCGATGGATGCTGACCTGCGTCCGTCCCTGAAGAAAGCTGGCTTCGTCACGCGCGATCCGCGTGAGAAAGAGCGCCGTAAGTACGGTCTCAAAAAGGCTCGCAAGGCCAGCCAGTTCAGCAAACGCTGATATTTGTCCATTTACATGGCACATACAGTCCGCAACCTGCGTGGTTGCGGACTTTTTGTTTGTTGCCGCTGCCAGACGACTGTGTGGGCTATATTCCAGGTTATAAGTGATGAGGTTCACAGGCAGCCAGAGGCCCAGTCTTTAGTCCATATAAAAACACCCGGCAGGAGTATAACTCCCGTCGGGTGTTTTGCACTAGGCAGACTTACTTTTTCAGAGCTTCTTTCAGAATGTCCGTCATTGCCTGCTGCATCACGCGCATCACGTCGTTCAGCAGCGCGTTGTACATATCGCCGCCATCGGTGACACCGCGGCCGTTAGCCGTGATGAAGAACTTCTTGGGATGTTCGTTCGCCTTGTAAGCCTCGTTGAGCTTATTCTGTACCAGCTGTTCGATTTCCTGATCCGTCATCCAAAACACCTCTTTTCATATCCAACCTGCTTTCTATTATACGACAGGGCGAGGGAAAAATCCTGCTTTTGTGAAAAACAATTTTCGTAACAGGGCGGATTAATTTCGTCAGGGTCGTTCTTACAAAATCATCACCGAAAGAATAAGGAACTATAATAGCTGGCTAAATTGCATCTAAAGTCCCAAAACTATACTATGAGCATAGAAAGTAAAACGCTATCTGCTGTCGGGAGAACCAGGGCGGCAGAGATGATACTGGTCCAGGAAAGGTAGGAGGACTATGAGAAGATTTAATCACAAAATAGTGGCGGGTCTCGTGGCAGGCGCGCTGCTGCTCGGCGGCGGCTTCACGGCCTATCAGTTTCAGGCTGCGCATACGGAGGCGGCGCAGGCAGAGCAGCAGGCACAGCGCCCGCAGCCACCGCAGTTCGATGCCAGCAAGGCGGCCGCGCGTATCGCGGAGACGTTTGGCGTCGACGAGGCGCAGGTCAAGACGGCCATCGACAGCCAGCGGGATTTCCGCGATATCGGTCAGGCGGCCATGCTTGCGAAGCTCAGCGGCAAATCGTTCCAGGATGTGCTGGCGCTCAAGACGGACAGCAACCGCTGGAGCGATGTGCGCGAGCAGCTGGGGGTGACGCAGGAGCAGGAACGCAGCGCGCGCGATACGATGCTGGCGCGTCATATCTGCCAGACGGGCAATGTAGATGAAAGCACGGCCACGGCGCTGCTGCAGCAGGGCTATATACCGCCAGATATTGAGGCGGCGGCGGTGCTCGCCAAGGCCTCGGGCAAGGACATCCAGAGCGTGCTGGATCTCAAGAAAATCAACAACCGCTGGCGTGATGTGGCCCAGCAGCTGGGTGTCGATGCGCAGACACTGCGTCAGGTGCGCCGCGGCCCCGGTTTTGACCAGGCCGGTGACGGTTTCTGCGGCGGCCCGGGCGAGGGTGCCTACTGCGGCGGTCCCCAAGGCGGCCCGCCGGACGGTGCATTCTGCGGCGGCAGAGGTCCACGTGGTGGTCAGGGTCGCGCGAACACGAACAGCTGACCATATACCAACACAATGTGTTAGTACATGGCAGGAAATTTCATCCCTATCACTGCTAAAGTGTAAATTTTTGCTTGACAGGCCCGCGCTTTGTGTGTAATATATGTATCAGTAAATACAGACACATCGACGAGCAAGAAATAGTAAGGTTTCCAACCACTGTCAAGCGAGCCTGTGACCGGCGGGAGCCGGAGGTGCGACGACGGGCCAGCGGTGAAGCGTGAATGGACTTGCGAGAGCCCACCGAAAGGCATGATTTGATTAGCCGAGTAGGCTGGGACGGCTGCCACCGTTAACAGGCTGGGATATCGGAGCTGGAGAATGCCGGCCTCCTGTATCTGAAGAGTGCATTGCCTCGAACTGGAGGTAGTGAAAACGGGTGGTACCGCGAAGCAATTTCGCCCCGACAGAGGTTTTTGACTTCTGCCGGGGCTTTTATATTACAGGAGATGAGAGGATGAAAGCAAAACTGTGCGGCATGCGTTCCCTGGAGGCAGCGCAGGCAGCAGTGACGGCGGGGGCCGATTACGTGGGCTTTATCTTTTACCCGCCGAGCCCGCGCAACGTGCCGCCGGGCAAGGCTGCGGCTATTTGTGCGGAGCTCGGCTACAGCGCGCGCAAGGTCGGCGTCTTTGTCGATGAGGAGCCCTACCGGGTCAACGCCATCGCGGAGCTCTGTCACCTCGATTTCGTGCAGCTGCATGGCCAGGAGGATGCCGACTACATCCGCCAGATTAAGAAGCCGGTCATCAAGGCCGTGCGTTATCACCAGGGCCTTGATCACAAAGAGGTGGACAAGCTGCCGGCCGAGCTCATCCTCATCGACGCGGGCACGCCAGAGCAGGTCGGTGGTACGGGCCAGCCGTTCAACTGGCAGGAGGCCGCCGGGGTCATCAGTCATATCAAACATTCCGTGATTATCGCGGGCGGCATCAACGCCGGCAATGTGCAGCAGGCCTGGGACACGTTTCATCCCTACGCCGTGGATACGGCGAGCGGCATCGAGACGGATGGTCAGCAGGATGTGGCGAAAATCCAGGCGTTCATGGAGCAGGTCAAGCGCATCAATTTCCGGCGCACCCAGCCCAAATTTCCAGAGGAGACGGTCATATGAGAGATATTTTAGCAGAGATTGTGGCCCAGAAGCGCAACATCGTGGCGGAGGCCAAGGCGCGGCTGCCGCTCAGCGAACTCCAGCGGCAGATACAGCCGGGCAAATTCCGCATGGGGCATGCCTTCGCGCGGGAGGATTGGAGCCTCATCGCCGAGTGCAAGCTGCAGTCGCCCGCGAAGGGGCGGCTGACCAAAAGCCATTCCGTGCTGGAGCTCGCGCACATCTATGAGGATAACGGCGCGACGATGCTTTCCGTGCATACGGACCCGCATTTTCTCGGCTGCAACGAGGATTTCCAAAAGGTGCGGGCGGAAATCAAGCTGCCGCTGCTGCGCAAGGATTTCGTCATCGACGCCTATCAGATTTACGAGGCGCGGCTGCTGGGCGCGGATGCCCTGCTGCTCATCGCGCGCATCCTGAGCCCGGCGCAGCTGAAGGAATACCTCTACCTGACCTGGAGCCTCGGCATGGACGCGCTCGTGGAGGTGCACGACGAAAAAGATCTCCAGGCGGCGCAGGACACGCCGGCGGAGTTCATCGGCATCAACAACCGCAACCTCGTGAGCTTTACGACGGATATCCAGAACACGCTCGACCTGCTGCCGGCTTGCGATAAAACGCGTACGCTCATCAGCGAGAGCGGTGTCATGAACATCGCCGACGTGCAAAAGTTGCGTGCGGCGGGGCTCAAAGGCATCCTCGTGGGCGAGGGCCTCGTGGTCGCTGACGATGTGGCGGCACAGGTCCGGGCCTTCAAGGCCGGCTGAGCATAGTTTAAGGCAAAGCTGATGCCAGCGTCAGCTCAACACAATTAGCTGCAATCATCTTTTAACATCATCAATAAAGGAGTAAGCATATGAACACGAAAGGCAGATTTGGCCAGTATGGTGGCCAGTACGTTCCCGAAATTGTCATGCCGGCGCTCAACGAGCTTGAGGCGGCCTACCTGAAATACAAGGATGATCCGGAGTTTCTGGACGAGTTCCGCTTTTATCTGCGCGAGTATGCGGGACGGCCGACGGGACTCTACTATGCGCAGAAACTCACGGAGCATTACGGCAAAGCACGCATCTTCCTCAAACGCGAGGATTTGCTGCACACGGGTGCACACAAAATAAATAATGCGCTGGGGCAGGCGCTGCTCGCCAAGCGCATGGGCAAGAAGAAAATCATCGCGGAGACGGGCGCAGGCCAGCACGGCGTGGCCACGGCTACGGTGGCGGCGCTGTTCGGCATGGAGTGCCATGTCTTCATGGGCGCCGTCGATGTGGAGCGGCAGAAGCTCAACGTGTTCCGTATGAAGCTGCTCGGTGCGAAGGTCATCCCGGTGAGCTCGGGCACGGGCACGCTGAAGGACGCGACGAGCGAGGCCATCCGCTACTGGGCCACGAACATCACGGACACGCACTACATCATCGGCTCGGCCGTCGGCCCCTATCCCTATCCCATGATGGTGCGCGATTTCCAGAAAATCATCGGCGAGGAAATCCGCGCGCAGGCAGCGGAGAAAATCGGCGGTCTGCCGGACTATGTCGTGGCCTGTGTCGGCGGCGGCAGCAACGCCATCGGCACGTTCTACGATTTCCGCAACGACAAGCAGGTCAAAAAAATCGGCGTGGAGGCCGGCGGTCGCGGCGACAAGACGGGCGACAACGCCAGGACGCTCTCGGGCACGGGCGAGCCGGGCATCCTGCACGGGGCCTACAGCTACCTGCTGCAGACGCCAGACGGGCAGGTCGTGGAGGCCTACAGCATCTCGGCCGGTCTCGACTATCCGGGCGTCGGCCCTGAGCATTCGTTCTTCAAGGACACGGGCATCGCGCAGTACGTCTCGGTGACGGACCAGGAGGCGCTCGACGCGTTCCAGCGGCTGTCGCAGATTGAGGGCATCATCCCCGCTATGGAGAGCTCGCACGCGCTGGCCTATCTGGAGAAACTCATGCCGGAGACGACCAAAGACCAGAGCGTCGTCGTCTGCCTCTCGGGGCGCGGCGACAAGGATGTGCAGATGGTAGCGAAAGCTTTGGGGGAGGACTTGGACTAATGACGCGTTTAGAGCAGAAAATGGCCGACCTGCGGGCGGCCGGCAGAAAAGGTATCTTCATCTATATCACGGTCGGCGCACCGGACTATCAGGCGAGCATCGAGGCCGTCAAAGAGGCGGCGAAAAACGGTGCGGACGTCATCGAGGTCGGCCTGCCGTTCTCCGACCCCATGGCCGACGGCCCCGTCATCCAGGCCGCGTCCGTCAAGGCACTCGCGAACGGTATCAACATCGCCAAGGAACTGGAGTTCGTGCGCGAGGTGCGCAAGTTCACGGACATACCTCTCGTGGCCATGGGCTATATCAACAACATGTACCACTACGGCCTCGAGAAATTCGTCACCGATTTCCAGGCGGCGGGGCTCGACGGCGTGATTATCCCCGACCTGCCGCACGAGGAAAGCGGCGACATGCGGGCCATCTGTGCGGCGCACAACTTCCACCTCGTGGAGTTCGTGGCGCCCGGCACGACGGCGGCGCGCATGCAGCAGACCTGCACGGACGCGACGGGCTTTATCTACTGTGTCTCCAACAACGGTGTGACCGGCGTCAAGAAGGTGGACTACAGCCATATCGGTGAGGTCTGCAGCCTGGCGCGTAAATATACGCAGACGCCGCTCGCCGTCGGTTTCGGTATCGGCTCGCCCGAGGCGGCCGTGGCCGCGGCCGCACATGCGGACGCCGTGATTGTGGGCAGTGCGGTCGTGGGTCGCCTGCTCAAAGGCGAATTCGCCGATGCGATGCAATTTATCGCCTCTCTGCGCAGCGCTTTAGACGCGCAGTATCATAACTGACACCGCTTTTCTGTACCGCTAAGGTGCGGGTATAGCGTCGGTTCGTTAGGGCGTGTCATGGGTGCTCCCTTTACCTATGGCCGAGGCCCAGACGAGCGGCAGGCGGAGGCTCACACGAAAACTTAGCGGTGAGAAAAAGGATTTTGCCCAGCGGGCGGCGAATAAATCCTAACAAGAGTGTTAGTAGGAGGCGTTAAATATGATTGTCTATGACCAGGACAATGCCGCCCGCGAACTGGTGCGGCGTCATGTGGGCAACCGCCCCGAGCGCATGCGGCACGAACAGGAAATCCGTGCCCGCTATGAGCAGGGTATCCGGCAGTATCAGGCCCTTTCACAGGCGAAGGTAGAGAACCGCGAGCAGCGGCTCATGCTCTACGCCGAGGTCAAGGTGCTGGGCTGGTGCCTGGGACGCACAGAGCAGCACGTGCTGCAGGATATCAACACGCCGCAGAAATAAGGTGCTACGGCACCAATACAAAAAAGGGAGGTGGAGGCCTCCCTTTTTTGTTATTCTTGGCAGAAAGGAAAGAGTACTATGCAACTTGTACCTTCTTTAGCGAGGTTCCAGGAGCTCGCGCAGCAGTCGAACCTGATTGCCGTCTCGACGGAGCTCAACATGGACCTCGATACCCCCGTTTCCATCTATTACAAGCTCGTGGGCGAGCGTGAGGGCTTTATGCTGGAGTCCGTCGATACGACGCACCAGCAGTTCGGTCGCTATTCGTTCATCGGCGCGGAGCCTTTCGTGCGCCTGCAGGCGTTCAAAGACAAGCTCATGGTGCGCGAGAACGACCTCATGAAGGTCGTGGACGGCGACCCCGTGACGAGCATCAAGGCCTACATGCAACGCTATCAGCCTGTGGTGGAGGACGCGGAGCTGCCGCTCGCGAACGGCGGCCTCGTGGGCTATTTCAACTACGAGGTCGTGAGCACGTTCGACCGGGTGCGCGGTTTGGAGGTCGGCCCCGAGGAGCTTTTAGGCCAGTTCATGATTTGCCGCTATCTCGTGGTCATAGACGCGCTGAAAAACAGCGCGCGCCTCATCTATCTCGCAACGCCGGAGGGCAAGGACGCGGCCGCACACTATGCCGATATCGAGCAGAAGCTCGCGGCGGCTATGGCCAAACTCACGGCGCCACTCGCGCCGCATACGGCCCCCCGGAGCACGCGCACGGAGCCGCTGAATTTCCTGCAGCGCTTTGGCGAGGCACCAGAGCATTTTCTCACGGCTATCCGTCAGGCCAAGGAGCATATCTTCGCGGGCGACATCTTTCAGGTCGTGCCGTCGCACCAGTTCCGCGCGCACATCACGAAGCCCTGTTTCCATTTTTACCGCCGTCTGCGCCAGGTCAATCCCTCGCCGTACATGTTCTATTTGAACTTAGGACGCGTCAAGCTCGTGGGTGCCTCGCCGGAGACGCTGGTCAAGGTGCAGGGCGGCAGCGTCTATACCTACCCCATCGCGGGTACGCGGCGGCGCGGGCAGAGCGAGGCCGAGGACGCGCGCCTCGCGGAGGGCCTGCTCGCCGACACGAAGGAGGTCGCGGAGCACTCCATGCTCGTGGACCTCGCGCGCAACGATATCGGCCGCATTTCCGACGCGGGCACGGTCAAGGTGGTCAAGCTCAAGGTCATCGAGCGTTTCAGCCACGTCATGCACATGGTCTCGGAGGTGCAGGGTAAACTGCGCAAAGGTCTCACGCCTATGGACGTGCTGCAGGCCGCGTTCCCTGCAGGTACGGTCAGCGGCGCGCCGAAGCTGCGCGCCATGGAGATCATCCATGACCTCGAGCCCGTGAAACGCGATACGTACTCCGGCACGGTCGGCTACATGGATTTCTGCGGCAATATGGATATGTGCATCACGCTGCGGACCATGCGCATCGAGGACGACCACACGGCGGTCATCCAGTCGGGCGCGGGCATCGTGGCCGACTCCGTGCCCGAGCGCGAGTATCAGGAGATTTTACAAAAGAGCAAGGCGCTGTTCCAGGTGGTAGAGGAGGTCGAAAACGATGCTGTTGCTTTTAGATAACTACGATTCCTTTACCTACAATGTCTACCAGCTGCTCAGCGAGCTGGGCGCGGATGTCGAGGTCATCCGCAATGACCAGACGACGGTCGCGACCATCCGCGCCATGCACTACGACGGCATCGTCATTTCGCCGGGGCCGGGTGTGCCGCGCGACGCGGGTATCACGGAGGACGTTATCCGCGAGCTCGGCGGTGAGGTGCCTATCCTCGGCATCTGCCTCGGCCATCAGTCCATCGGCGAGGTCTACGGCGGGCGGGTCGTGCGCGCGGGCGAAATCGTACACGGCAAAACATCGCCGCTGCGGCACAATGGGCAGGGCCTCTACGCGGGCATTACGCAGGACACGCCCGTCGGCCGCTACCATTCGCTCATTATCGAGCGCGCGAGCCTGCCTGACTGCCTCGAGGTCACGAGCGAGCTCGCCGACGGCACCATCATGGGCGTGCGGCACAAAGAGTACGACGTCGAGGGTATCCAGTTCCACCCCGAATCCATCCTCACCCCGGAGGGGCCGCAAATGATGGCCAACTTCCTCCGTCATCTGGGTCAGAACTGATTAGTCGGCTGACGTTTGCAGCCAAAAATATGCCCTGTGGAAAGCAGCTATAGGAAAAGCACCTTGCAGTTCCGTGCGGAAAGGCAAGGTGCTTTTGTTTTATAGCTCCATGATGACCGAGGAGTGGAACGCCTCGGCATCGTAGCTGAACTCCGCGTGGCCGCCGTGGGCGGCGGCGATGTCGGCGAGGGAACGCAGGCCGAGACCGATCTGGCGGCCGTCGCGCTTGCTGGAGATGTACGCCGCGCCGTTGCGCTTGGGCGGCGTGGCGAGCGTGTTGTCCTGCACGATGACGAGATGGCCGTTCAGGAGGCGGGCTTTCAACCGGATGAAAGGTACAGCTGCCGTTTTAGGCGCCTCCGGGTCCGTGCCAGTCGTTGCTGGGGAGGCGGCTGGCGGCTGCCCGGTGGCGCTGTCGTTTGCTACCGCGCGCCGACAGGCTTCGAGGGCATTTTCGAGCAGATTGCCGAACACGCTCGCGAGCTCGGCGTCCGTGAGCCCACCGGCGTGCTCGGGGCACTCGATGTCGATGGTTACGTCATAGCCCTCGGCCTGGGCCAGCGCGGCGTAGTACTCCGTGATGGCGTTGACAGCCAGGTTTTCGCACCAGTGTCGTGGTGTGGCACTCTGCAGTGCGTCCGTGAGTTCGGCCATATGGCTTTGGATGCGTGCGAGGTTGCCCTCGGCCGCGAGCGAGGCCACGAGCGCGACGTGGTGCTTCATATCGTGGCGGAGTTTGGCGAGGCGCTGTTCCTCCTGCAGGATGAGGTCGTGTCGCGCTTTCTCCGCCTCGAGGCGCACGCCCAGCATTTCACTCGTATGCTGCTGCGCGCGATAGTCCTCCTGTAGACGTGCGTTGCGCCGGATGATAGCCGCTGTGATGACCAGCATGAGGAACAGGAACAGGATGGTACCGCTCAAAAAGCCCAGTGAGAACTCAAACCAATGAAAGAAATGGTAATTCACGAGTTCGAGCAGCGCCGTAGCGAACAGGCAGCCGATGGGGATGAGCATCCAGCGCGCATGCCGGTTGCGCTCATGAATGGCCTCGTAGACGAGCGCCACGGTGAGCAGCGTGAGGCTGCTGATGTGCAGCACATGGAACCAGTACAGGCTCTGGGAGAGCATGTAGATGCCAGTGAGCTGCAGCAGCAACGCCAGCGTGGCCGCCGTAAACGAGATGTACATGACGGCAGTCAGCAGGCGGTGCCAGCGGAACGTGATGGCCTGCAGCGCAAAACCGTAGAGCGGTGCCACGATGAAGAACAGCCCGCTGAATGTCATGAGGTAGAGCAGCGTGGGGTTACGCGTGATGAAGATGGAAAAATCGTTTTCACCGACATTCCACAGGCCGACGGTAAAGAAGAATAACCCCAGGTAAAGCAGCAGTTTCTGACTGTGGGCCACGCGGTGGCTGAGGCCGGGGAGCACCTGGAGCTGGTACGGCAGGGACCAGGCAAAAAGGAGCAGCAGGCACAGGGCCGCTGCTGCGATGCTGATACCGTACGTGCGGGACTGACATATCCTCATGCGAGCCTCACGCGTTCGATGAGCCGGTCTTCATAGCGCTGGCGCATTTGCGGGACCAGACCCTTGCGGATATGCGCCACGCCGCCGTTGATGAGGCGGAAGATGGAGAGCTCTTTATCGAGACCGATTACGTAGTCGAGATTGACGATAAAGCTTTTCTGACTGCGCACGAACGCCGTACCGAGCGGTGCGAGATTGTCGAGCTGGCCGTAGAACGTGCGCTGTCCGCCGTCCGCGAGGTGCACGACGATGTTGTGTCCCTGCTGCTCCAGATAGGTAATGGCCGACAGGGGGATAACGGTCTCCTTGCCGACGTGCAGTACGGGCCGGTTGTGGTGCTGCTGGCGCAGGCAGAGCAGCATTTCGTGCACGACCTCCATAAAGAATACTATGGACACAGGGTAAAGCGTACAGATAGGAGGTAAGTATGGAAAGTTGCAAAAGGCATGGAGCATGGGCACACCGGCTGGGGATAGCGTTGGTGCTCATCACCTGCCTGTGCGTGGCGCTCGTGTGCCTGGGCTGTGGTGACAGCAAGGAGGACAACTCAGGTATCAAGGGCACGGGCGAAAAGACCACAGGCAAGTGGGTCGTGGAGCTCTACATGTGCGGCACGGATCTCGAGTCCGAGGGCGGCGCGGCGACGAACGACCTCGCCGAGCTCACGGAGAACCCGCCCCCGGAGGGTGTGACGTTCGTCATCCAGACGGGCGGCGCGAAGAAATGGCATAACGACGCAGTCAAGCGCAAGGAAATCGACCGTTTTGTTTACGACAAGGACGGCCTGCGTCGGCTGGACAAGCTGCCGGATGCGGACATGGCCTCGCCGGACACGCTCGCGAGCTTCCTGAAATTTGCGCAGGATAAGTTCGAAGCGGACCACCGCATCCTCATCATGTGGGACCACGGCGGCGGCACGGTGGGCGGCGCCTGTTATGACGAGCGCACGCAGCATATGATGAGCCTGAACCAGATGCAGGACGCGCTGGCCAGCACGTACGAGAAAAACCGGGAGAACCCGCCGTTTGATATCGTGGGCTTTGACTGCTGCCTCATGGCGACGTACGGCGTCGCGAACAATCTCGAGGGCTATGGCCGCTATCTTGTGGCCTCACAGGAGCTCGAGCCGGGCAACGGCTGGTATTACTCTGGCATTGTTAAGGGCTTTAACGAGGGTGTCGGCAGCGACCCGCTCGTGCTGGGCAAGGTACTGTGCGACTCCTATCTGCAGATTGCCATCCTGCTCACGTCGCTGACGGCACTCATCAAGCAGCTGATGTTCTGGTATGCGGGCCTGGTGGTAGGCGCGATTGGTGCGTATTATTTCTTTGCTACACTCATGTTGATGTGAGCCCAAGAGCCTGTTAGCCGCAGTTAGTGTAGGTTCCTGGGGCGATGCTGACGCTTGCGGCGGTGTTTCCCTCTATATTTAGGAGGTAAAGGAGATGCTGAAACGTTTCTTGTGCAGCCTGCTGTTGACGCTGAGCCTGTTGACCGGCACGGCGCTGGCGGCAGATTTTTCCGATTTAGTGATTTTGCATACGAATGATACGCATGGCTATGACCAGCGGGCGGACGGTATCAACGGCATGGCGACGGTCGCGGCCATACGGCAGGATTTGCTGGCGCAGGGCAAGCAGGTCCTGCTCGTCGACGCGGGCGATGTCATTCAGGACAACAACCTCGTGAATTTCAGCAAGGGTGCCTCGGCCATGCAGTTCATGAACGCGGTCGGCTATGATGCCATGTGCCTCGGCAACCATGAGTTCGACTACGGGCAGGACGTGACGCTGCAGCGCGTCAGCGAGGCGCATTTCCCCATGCTGGCCTGCAACATCGTCGTCAAGGCGACGGGCAAGCTGTTCGTGCAGCCGTCGGCCGTCGTGCAGAAGGGCAAACACAAAATCGGCATTGTCGGTATCACGACGCCGGAGGCCGCGACGAGTGCGTCACCGATGGCTGTTGCGGGCCTGCAGTTCCTGCAGGGCGAGACGCTCTACACCGCCGTGCAGCGTGAGGTGGACAATCTGAAGCGCCAGCACTGCGACCTCATCGTGGCCGTCGGTCACATGGGTAGTGAGAATTTCAACGAGGGCAACCGCTCGGACGACGTGCTGCAGCATGTCAGCGGCATTGATATCTTTATCGACGGGCACGACCACCAGGTCAAGAATCGTTATGTTGGCCACACGCTGCTGACGGAGACGGGCAGCTACACGAAAAACATCGGCCACGTCGTCTACAAGGATGGCAAATGGCAGGAGGAGCTGCTGGCCTATGACGCAAACCGCCCGCAGGACGCGCAGGTGCAGCAGCTCATCGATAAAGTGGCGGCAGATGTCAACGCGCAGCTGGCACAGCCCATCGGCACGACGGCCTTTACGCTGGACGGCAGCCGCGACCCCGGCGTGCGCACGCAGGAAATGAACGCGGGCGATTTCGTTGCGGACGCGTTCCTCTGGCAGGCGAATCAGGCCATGGTCATCGACGGTGTCAAGGTGGATGCAGCCATTCTCAACGGCGGCGGTATCCGCGCGAGCATCCCGGCCGGTACGGTGACGCTCGGCAGCATCGCGCGCGCCGTGCCCTACAACAATGTGCTCTATGTCATGACGCTCAAGGGACAGGATTTGCTCGAGATGCTGGAGGCTGCCACCTGTGCTGCGCCGAAAGCCATCGGCGCCTTCCCGCAGGTCGCGGGGCTGAAATACACGCTCGATACGCGCGTGCCGTATGTCAACGGCCGTCAGTACCCCGGCAGTACGTATTTTGCGCCGAAGCAGCCGGGGAGTCGCGTGCAGCTCACCGAGGTCGGCGGGCAGCCGTTTGACCCCCATAAAACCTATCGCGTCGCGACGGTGGAGTTCGTGCTGCGTGGCGGCGATGCTTACGGCCATGCAGTGGAGCCGGGCGTGCTGACGTCCGTGAGTATTGGCTACGCCGACAAGCAGGCCATCGTGAACTACCTGCGCGAAGCGCTGCACGGCACGGTGCCGGACAGCTACCGTACGCCGCAGGGCCGGATTACCATTTTAAAGTAAATAAACCGCTCAGCTTGCGGCTGGTCAGCCTTTACAGACTGGCTGGCCGTTTGCGCATAGCGGGGGAAGTTGGTTTAAATTATGGTATACAAACAGAAAGGGGATGAGGTTCATGGCAAGGGATATGCAGGAACCGGTACTGCGCTGCGGGTGTTTGCCATCATCGGGCTCATACTCGCCCTGTTCGGTGTGACCATTATCGGCATGAGCCCGCGCCTGCAGCCACAGCCAGCGGCGCCCGTCTACAGCGTGGGTGTGCTGCTGCTCGGCGACACGGCGGACAGCAGCTGGAACACGGCGCATTGTGAGGGGCTGGCCCGGGCGGCCGACGAGCTCGGCCTGCGCGTGGAGTACGAGGAAAACGTGACGCCAGCGACCTGCCGCGAGGCTGCGGAGCGGCTCATTGCCCACGGCTGTAATATCATTGTGAGCACGTCCATTGCCTTTGAGCCGGGCATTGTGCAGGCGGCACAGGCGCACCACAGTATTAGCTTTCTACAGGCGACGGGCACAAAGGTGCTGCCTAATCTGACGCCCTACATGGGGCGCATGTATCAGGCGCGTTACCTCGCGGGCCTCGTCGCGGGGCGCACGAGCCGGAGCGGCGCCATCGGCTATGTGGCCACGACGGACATACCAGAGGTCGTGCGTGGCATCGATGCCTTTACGCTCGGCGTGCGCCATGCGGCACCAACGGCGCGCGTTTACGTGCGTTATACCAATACCTGGGCGAACGACGGCTCGGCACAGCGTGCGAAGCCGCGTGTGGCCATGCTGTTGCTCGGTGACCGCGGGGAGGCGGGGTGGAACCACCAGCAGTATCTGGGCGCGAGTGCAGCGGCGCGGCGGGCGGGCGTCGACCTGACTGTCATCGACAAGGTAGCAAGTGAGGAACGGGACGCGCAGCAGCTGCTGCAGGAGCTCGCGGACGAGGACTATGATTTCGCCATCGCGGCCAGTGCGGATTTCGCTCCTGCCGTGCAGGGCTTGCGCGTGGCGGACAGCCGCATGGAGGTAGCCCTGCCGAAACTCGACGAGCGGGCGTGCGGCGGCGGGCGAGACGCTTTCGGATGACGCGCTCATCAATTTGAGCTGGTATGCGGAGGGGGTGCAGTTCCTATGAGCCAGGGCATTAAACGCAAACGGGCGCTGCTGCTGTTCCCCGTGCTGCTCGTCGCGCTGCTCATCCTCGTTGGCGTGCTGCTGCAGGTGCGTATCCGTACGATGTTCCATACCTACGTCGAGCAGGAGGTGGCGATGAATATCGACATGCTCGCAAACCGCCTCGATGCGCGTTTTGGCGCGGAGCTCATGGGCATGGAGAACCTTGTCGGCATCAAGGGCACGGATTCGTGGGAGAGCCTGCTGCAGACGAGCGACATCGACGGCGTGGGCGTCAAGCGCATGGGCGTGCTCGCGCACCGCGGCCGCGCCATCGTCGGTGACTCGCTGCGCGTCAGCGACTGGGCTGGCATCCGTCAGTCATTTCAGGGCCATCCCGCCATCAGCTATGCGCGCGGGCAGGGCCTGCTGCTCACGGTGCCCGTGTACTACGGTGCGAACATCCGCTACGTACTCTACCGGCATTACACGGAAAAGGAGCTCGCGCAGGAATTCGATATCGACTGCTTCGACGGCGCGGGGCGTGTGCTGCTCGTGCTCTCGGGCAGTCCCGTGCCATTGAGTCATGAGAACTGGAGCGAGTCCGACCGCGCGTATATCGACCGCATGGAGCTCGGCGGCATCCTGCGCCAGCTGCGCGCGCGGCTGTACAGTGCGCCGTCGGCGGCGCTCTACGACCAGGACGAAAATGTCGTGTTCATGGCCGACCTCAAGAGCATGGACGGGCAGGTCATCGGCTTCGTGCCGGCCTCGGCGCTCGACGGCGGCCTCATCGACGTCATGCGCCTCGTCATCGGGGTGTTTGCCATGGTCGTGCTGCTGTTCGCCGTCAGCGCCGTCTACCTCTTTATGCGCGAGCGGCGCGTGGTGGCGGCCGACCAGGCCAGTCAGGCGAAAAGCGCCTTTCTCGCGCATATGTCGCACGAAATCCGCACGCCGATTAACGCCATCCTCGGCATGAACGAAATGATATTGCGCGAGAGCACTGAGCCCGCCGTGCGCAAATACGCGCGGCACGCGCGCGAGGCGGGGCAGTCGCTTTTAGGCATTGTCAACGATATTCTCGACCTTTCAAAAATCGAGGCGGGACGCCTGGATTTCGTGGAGGCGGATTTCCGCCTCGCGGACGTGCTGCGGCGCGTCTACACGCTCATGCAGCTGCGCGCCGCGCAAAAGGACCTCACGTTTACGGTCACGGTCGACCCGACGCTGCCCACGGTGCTCTACAGCGACGCAACGCGCCTGCAGCAGATTATGGTCAACCTGCTGACAAACGCCATCAAATACACGCCGCAGGGCAGCGTGACGCTCTCCGTGCGGCGCTGTGCGCTGGGCAACGTGCCCGCGCAGGTCACGGTTCCCGCCGAGCACCCGCTCGTGCTTATCGTGGAGGTGCGCGATACGGGCATCGGCATTAAAGAGGAGGATTTGCAAAAACTGTTCGGCGAGTTCGTGCGCGTCGATACGCGGCGCAACCGTAATATCGAGGGCACGGGCCTCGGCCTCGCGCTTACGCAGCGTTTTATCCGCCACATGGGCGGCATTATCACCGTGCGGAGCACGTACGGTCAGGGCTCGACGTTCACGGCCTGGCTCCCTATGCGCCTGCGCACGGGGGAGCAGATAGGTGATTTCGATGTGCAAAAGGAGGCGGAGGCTGAGGAGCAGGCGCAGACGGTGTTTATCGCACCGCAGTCACGGCTGCTCGTCGTCGATGACAACGAAATGAACCGTTATGTCGCGCAGAGCCTGCTCAAAGAGACGCAGGCACAGGTCACGCTCGCCAGCAGCGGTGAGGAGTGTATCAAACGTCTGCGGGCGGAGCACTATGACCTCGTGCTGCTCGACGATATGATGCCCGAGTTCAGCGGCACGGAGACGCTCGCCGTCATCCGGCGCGAGCACCTTGCCGCGGCCGCGCTGGCACGGTTGCAGGCGGGGCAGGAGCCGCTGTTAACTGCCTACGCCGCGCTGGCGGCCGAGGCGCAGCGCCTGCAGGTCGACAGCGGCGGGGGCGGCCCCGGCTGACAGCCAACTTTTTCACAGTGTTAGTTATTTTATGTACACATATAGGAGGAGATTTTAATGGGACTGATCAAGGCAGCAATCGGTGCGGCGGGCGGCGTGCTCGCGGACCAGTGGAAAGAATTCTTCGTCTGTGAGAGCCTGGACGCGGATACGCTGCTCGCGAAGGGTGAGAAGCGCACGAGCAGCCACGGCCGCAGCTCGAACATGGACGGCGAGGACAACGTCATTTCCAACGGCTCCGTCATCTCCGTGGCGGACGGCCAGTGCGCGCTCATCGTGGAGTCGGGCAAGGTCGTGGAGCTCACGGCCGAGCCAGGTGCCTACACCTACAACAATTCCACGGAGCCGTCCATCTTCACGGGCGACCTCGGGCAGGGCGTCAAGGACATCTTCACGCAGATTGGCCGCCGCTTCACATTCGGCGGCGACGCGGGCAAGGACCAGCGCGTCTACTACATCAACACCAAGGAAATCACCGGCAACAAATACGGTACGCCGAGCGATGTGCCGTTCAGCGTCGTGGATGCGGCCTCGGGCCTGCGCCTGCTCGTGCGCCTGCGCTGCTTCGGCGAGTACAGCTACCGCATCACGAACCCGATTTTGTTCTACACGAACGTTGTGGGCAACGCGGAGGATGTCTACACGCGCGACACGCTGGACAGCCAGCTGAAAACGGAGCTCTTGACGGCTTTGCAGCCGGCCTTTGCGAAAATTTCCGCGCAGCATATCGACTACACGGAGCTGCCGGGATGCACCATGGAGCTCGCGGATGCGCTCAATGACGTGCTCTCGAAGAAATGGCGCGATTTGCGCGGCCTCGAGATTGTCTCCTTCGGTGTGAGCAGCGTGCGCGCCAACGAGGAAGACGAGGAGAAACTGCAGAAAATCCAGATGGGCCAGGCCATCGGCGCGCGCTCGGATATCGCGATGGGCATGGCGGCCGACGCCTCGGCGGACGCGCTGCGCATGGCGGCGGCCAACGAGGGCGGTGCCGGCGCGGCCATGGGCCTGTTCGGCATGCAGATGGCCGGTCAGGCTGGTGCGGGCATGTACCAGCAGGCGGCCACGCAAATGGCGCGCCAGCCACAGGCCGCACCGCAGGCCGCGGCACCACAGGCGGCGGGCTGGACCTGCACGTGCGGCACGACGGGCAACACGGGCAAGTTCTGCCGCGAGTGCGGCCAGCCGAAACCGGCGCCCGCGCAGGGCTGGACCTGCAGCTGCGGCGCCGTCAACCAGGGCAAGTTCTGCACGGAATGCGGCAAGCCGAAACCGGCGGGCGCGCCGCTCTATCGCTGCGATAAATGCGGCTGGACGCCCGAGGACCCGCACCATCCGCCCAAGTTCTGCCCGAACTGCGGCGACGTGTTTGATGAAAATGACCATCAGTGAGCGGCGCGTGCCACTCCCAATAGAGAAATGAGGTGAGCCTATGGCTGATACATCCGTCAGTTATACCTGTCCGAACTGCGGTGCACCGCTCTCGTACCTGCCCGGCAAGGACCACGTGACGTGCGAGTACTGCGGCACAGAGTTCGCGACGGAGACGATAGAAAAGCTTTTTAACCAAGCGCAGGAGCGCGCGGCCGCGGCGGAGCAGGAGCAGGAGGAAAAATGGGCGACGGCCGCCGCGGGCGAGGGCTGGAGCGAGGAGGAACTCGCGGGCTTGCAGGTCTTTCACTGCTCGTCCTGCGGTGCCGAGCTCGTCACGGACGCGAACACGATGGCGACGGAGTGCTGCTACTGCGGCAACCCGACCATGCTGCCCGCGCGCTTCGACGGCGCGCTGAAGCCGGACGAGATTATCCCGTTCCAAAAGACGAAAAAGGACGCCGTCGCGGCGCTGAAACAGTTTTACGAGGGCAAGACGCTGCTGCCGGCCGCGTTCAAAAAGGGCAACCGCGTGGAGGCCGTGCAGCAGATGTACGTGCCCTACTGGCTGTTCGATGCTAAAATCAAGGCTGAGGCCACGTTCCGGGCCGAGGAGGTGAAGGAATACGACGAGGACGACCAGACCGTGACGGAGTCGTATGTCTACGAATGCTACCGTGCGGGCAAAATGAGCTTTGAGCGTATCCCCGTCGACGGCAGTGTCAAGATGGACGACACGTTCATGGAGAGCATCGAGCCGTTCGACTACACCCAGCTGGAGCCGTTTACGCCCGCGTACCTCACGGGCGCGCTCGCAGACCGCTACGACGTCGACGCCGAGGCTGCCGTGCCACGCGCCGACGAGCGCATCGCCGGGAGCGCAGTACAGCTGCTGCAGGACACAGTGGAGGGCTACGATGAAGTGAAGCTCCAGGGCGAGCCGACCGTGCGCAAGAAAAGCGGCGACGTCACCTATGCCATGGCGCCGGTCTGGATACTTACGACACGCTACGAGAACACGCCGTACATGTTCCTCATGAACGGCCAGACGGGCAGGCTCGCGGGCAGCCTGCCCTACGACAACACGAAATCCTACCTCTTTTTTGCGGGCACATCCATCGTCTCCCTGCCCATCTGGTACTACGTGCTCTACTTCCTCTGCGAGATGGAGGACCTCATCAGCGGGCACGGTTTCTCTATGGTGGTGTTCGTCTGCGCTCTCCTCTGTGCCGTGTGCTGCGGCTATGGCGTGCGTAGTTATCTCATCAATCAGATGAGCAACGTCCACCCTGCCGCCGACGCGACGGAGTACCTGAAGCAGGGCAGCTTCAAGCTGACCGCCGAGGATGACACCTACCTTTACACAAGCACGAAGCGCTACCCCAAAGGCAAGCCGAAGCGCGATGACTAAAAGCATATGTTTTAGGGCCACCCGTCAAGGGTGGCTCTATTTTTATGTTGTCGGTGCCGTGGACGCCGTTGCATTTTTGGCTTCGATACGTTAAAATATAACCTGTTGTGCACGGGAGATGTTTATCTCAGTGCCATTTAAGGGAAGAATAAGCCCGCAAGCCAGAGAAACGTTGATGTTTTAGCGGTGTTTTGCTGTGCCGTTGAGGGGCTTTTTATATGAAAGCAGGGGGCAGCGTATGCCAGCACAAGCCGTTTTCCGTAAACATTTGCAGCGTTATGTACTGATTTTACTGGGGTGTTTCTGCGCCTGTCTGGGCTTCAATCTGTTTCTGATTCCCGCGCACCTGCTCACGGGTGGGCTCAGCGGTGTGGCGCTCATCGTCTACTATCTGACGGGGCTGCCCGTCGGCATGCAGAACCTCGTCTACAATCTGCCGATTATCTACCTCGCGTACCGCGTGTTCGGGCGGCTCTATGCCGGGGACACCATCGTGGGCACGATTGCGCTTTCGCTGCTGCTGGACGCGACGCATTTTCTCGTGGACTGGCAGGTCGTGGCGGACCCCATGCTCTGCGGCATTTTCGGCGGCGTGCTCGCGGGTATCGGCTTTGGCCTCGTGTTCCGCGCCAACGCGAACACGGGCGGCCTCGATGTCGTGGCAGCCGTGGTCAAGAAGTACTACGCGCTCGACGTGGGGACGGTCGTCTTTATCCTGAACTTCGTCATCGTCATGAGCAGCGTGTTCCTCTTTACGCTGCAGGAGGCGCTGTTCTCCATTGTGGGTATCTACGTGACGGCCGAGCTCACGAACCGCGTGATTGCGGGTCTGAACCGCGAGAAATCTATCCTCATTATTTCACCCGCGGCCAGGGTCATCAGCCGCGAGCTCATGCAGGAAATCGGTCATGGTACGACGTTCATCGACGGGCGCGGCGGCTTCGCGGGCGAGCGCAAGGACATCCTGTTCATGGTCGTGCGTCTCACGCAGGTCAGCCGCGTCAAGACCATCGTCAATCATTTCGACCCGCAGGCCTTCATGATTGTCTCCGACACCTCCGAGGTCAGCGGCAAGGGCTTCACGCTCGCCTGTGAAAGCTACGAGTCCGCGCTGCAGAAATGGCAGGAGGAGCAGGCCCAGGCTCAGGCGAGAGAAACTGCCGGTAACGCTCTGAAAAGTTGAGAAAAGTTAAGCTCTTACCTTGCACCGTCATGCTTGACGGTGTTTTTCTTTCGTGTTATGCTTTGCTTTAACAGGCACAAGGTCGAAATATTGCGACAAATTTCTGATAAACAATAACGAATGTGTGGCACTAAGCGGCGTTGGTGATGTAATCAGTGCTGCTTAGTTGCCCCGTGACAGCAAGGGAGGCTGTGCGTCTCATGGCAGAGGTTCAGGATCGGGTACGTTGTCAGGCATTGCAAAAGAAAATCGTCACGGCGGAGGAGGCGGCGGCCTTTTTTCAGCCGAACATGAACGTGGCGTGCAGCGGCTTTACGTCGTCGGGCTACCCGAAAAGCGTGCCGCTGGCGCTCGCGGCGCGCATGACGAAGGAGCCGTTTAAAATCAACGTCTGGACGGGCGCCTCGACGGGCCCGGAGTTCGATACGGCGCTGGCGCAGGTGAACGGCATCGCGCATCGCATGCCTTTCCAGACGAGCCCCGCGCTCAGAGAGCGCATCAACAGCGGCGACGTGGATTTCGTCGATATACACCTCTCGGAAATGGCGCAGCAGGCACGCTACGGCTTTTTCGGCAAAGCTGACGTGGCGCTCATCGAGGCGGCGGCCATCACGGAGGAGGGCAACATCATCCCCACGACGTCTGTGGGCAACGCGGCCTCCTACGTGCAGGATGCGGACACGGTCATCGTGGAAATCAACACGGCCGTGCCGGCGGAAATCGAGGGCCTGCACGATGTCTACGTGCCGCTCGACCCGCCGAACCGCCTGCCCATCCCGATTATCCGTCCCGGCGACCGCATTGGCACGTCCTTTATCCCATGCACGCCGGAGAAAATCAAATACATCGTGCCGGGCGGCGCTGCGGATACGACGCGCTCACTGCGCCCCGTGGACGAGCTCTCGCGCCGCATGAGCGAGCACACGCTCGCGTTCTTTGCACAGGAGCAAAAGGCGGGCCGTCTGCCCCAACCGCTGCTGCCGCTGCAGTGCGGCGTCGGCAACGTCGCGAACGCCGTCGTCGGCGGTTTCGTGGAGTCGGACGTCTCACAGTTGACCGTCTACACGGAGGTCATTCAGGACGGCATGCTCGACCTCATCGACGCCGGTAAATTGCAAATGGCCTCGGGCACGGCGTTCAGTCCCTCGCCCGAGGGGCTCGCGCGCTTCTTCAAGGACATCGGCAAGTACAAAAAGCATCTCGTGCTGCGCCCGGCGGAAATCGCCAATGCGCCCGAGGTCATCCGCCGTCTCGGCGTCATTGCCATGAACACGGCCATCGAGGCCGATATTTACGGCGCCGTGAACTCGACGCATATCCGCGGTACGCAGATGATGAACGGTATCGGCGGCAGCGGCGACTTCGCGCGCAACGCCTATCTGTCGATTTTCTTCACGCCGTCCGTGCGGCAGGACGGGAAAATCTCCTGCATTGTGCCCTGCTGCCCGCATGTCGACCATCCGGCGCAGGATGTCGATATCCTCGTGACGGAGCAGGGCGTGGCCGATTTGCGCGGCAAGTCACCGCGCGAGCGCGCCAAGGAGATTATCGAGCACTGCGCGCATCCCGACTACCGGCCGCTGCTGCGCGACTACTTCGAGCGCGCCGACGCGGCGACGGGCCATGCGCACACGCCGCAGCTGCTGGACGAGGCCTTTACCGTCTTTACACGCTATGCGCAGACTGGTACCATGCAGTCTGCGGCGCCGGTGGCGGAGTCAGGGCAGTCAACGCGCGACTAACGGGAGCACGTGCAACGATAACATAGTTTTATGACCTGTTCTTAAAACGTGACTTGCAATTTTGCCGTAAATAGTGCACAATAGAGAACATGGATTGAGTGGGCGATGGTTTGATTGCTCACGGGGACGCATTTTTTGCGTGTGCGTCCCATAAAGGAGGAAGATAGACGCATGGCTACGGTGCAGGAAAAGATAGAGGAGCTGCAGGCCCGCCAGGAGCATATCGAGGCGGGCGGCGGTGCGGCCCGCGTGGAGCGGCAGCACGCGCGCGGCAAGCATACGGCCCGCGAGCGCCTCGAGATGCTTTTCGATGCGGACAGCTTCGTCGAGCTCGATATGTTTGTCAAGACGCGCTGCACGTATTTTGGACTCAACGAAAAGGATTTGCCGGGCGACGGCATTGTGACGGGCTACGGCACGGTGAACGGCCGCCTCGTCTACGCCTATGCGCAGGACTTCACGGTCTCTGGCGGCTCGCTCGGCGAGGCGCATGCGCATAAAATCTGGAAGGTGCAGGACCTCGCACTGAAGAACGGTGCGCCGTGCATCGGCATCAACGACTCGGGCGGCGCGCGCATTCAGGAGGGCGTCGACGCGCTCTCGGGCTTCGGCGGCATCTTTTTCCGCAACACGGCGGCCTCGGGCGTCATTCCGCAGATTTCCGTCATCATGGGTCCCTGCGCGGGCGGCGCGGTCTACAGCCCGGCGATTACGGACTTCATCTTTATGGTGGAGAACACGAGCCAGATGTTCATCACGGGCCCGGCCGTCATTCAGTCTGTCACGGGCGAGGAAGTGACGCAGGAGGAGCTCGGCGGTGCGTTGGCGCACAACGAGAAATCGGGTGTGGCACATTTTGCCTGCGCCGATGAGGCGGCCTGCTTCGCGAAAATCCGCGAGCTGCTGGATTTCCTGCCATCGAACAACCTCGAGACCGCCCCGAGCGTCGAGCCGACGGACGACCCGGACCGGCAGGACGAGGCGCTCGTGAGCATTATCCCCGACAACCCGAACATGCCGTACGATATGAAGGACGTCATCCGCCATATCGTCGATAACGGCGCGTTTTTCGAAATCCAGGAGCTTTACGCCAAGAACGTGATTATCGGCTACGCGCGCCTCGACGGCCGAGTCGTCGGTATCGTGGCGAACCAGCCGCGCGTCATGGCGGGTTGCCTCGACGTCAACGCCTCGGACAAGGCCGCGCGCTTCGTGCGTTTCTGCGACGCGTTCAACATCCCGCTGCTGACGTTCGTCGACGTGCCGGGCTTTTTGCCGGGCGTCAATCAGGAGCACACGGGCATTATCCGCCATGGCGCGAAGATGCTCTTTGCCTATAGCGAGGCCACGGTGCCCAAGGTCACGGTCATTACGCGCAAGGCCTATGGCGGTGCCTACATCGCCATGTGCTGCCGCGAACTCGGTGCGGACCAGGTCATGGCCTGGCCGTCGGCGGAGATTGCCGTCATGGGCCCGTCCGGTGCCGCGAACATCATTTTCCGCAAGGACCCCGACAAAGAGGCGCGTACGCAGGAGTACATCCATGACTTCGCCAACCCGTACGTGGCGGCGGAGCGCGGCTATGTCGATATGATTATCGAGCCGCAGACGACGCGGCCGCTGCTCATCACGGCGTTCAACGCGCTCGCGAACAAGCGCGAGACGCGCCCGGCGCGCAAGCACGCGAATATTCCGTTATAATACAGGCTGTGACTGTAAGAAAGGCTGGAGACACATGGAAATCAAAGCCCCGAAAGGTATCGTCACGCCGGAAATCGTCGCGGCCATCATGGCGGCGGTGCAGATGATGACGAAAAATAAAGTCGTGGCGGTGCGTATCCGCCGGGCCAGCAACGAGTGGTCGCTGTCGGCACGCGGCGGCCGCCGCTGAGGTGGCGTTAAGGGAACGTGGGCATTGCAAGCTACGTTTCCTTAGAAATTGGCAAAGATAAATTGGCAAAGATATACGTGAGCGTATAGTGGAGGATAACACGCATGAAAAAGTTCAACGTAACGGTCAATGGCAAGAGCTATGAGGTCGAAATCGAGGAAGTCAAGGGCGGGGCCACGGCAGCGGCAGCCCCGGCACCGGCTGCGCCCAAAGTCACGCCGCAAGCGGCCCCGAAGATGACGGTCACGCCGAAGGCGGCCGCGAAACCGGCCCCCGCGGCCGCACCGGCAGCCGAGGCCAAACCGGCCGCCGCGCCCGCCGAGGGCGAGCACGCCATCACGGCCCCCATGCCGGGTAAAATCGTGAAACTCAACGCCGAGGAGGGTCAGCAGGTCAAGAAGGGTGACGTGCTGCTCGTACTCGAGGCCATGAAGATGCAGAACGAAATCACGGCCGATGCCGACGGCACCATCAAGGCCTACAACGTGCTGCCGGGCCAGAACGTCAAGGCGAAGGATATCCTCGTCATTCTCGGCTGATTTATGCTAAAAACAGCTTTCCTCCTGCGGGAGGGAGGCTTTTTTATTGCTCGTGGGTATTGCACAAGGTCAAAAAATCAAATATAATAAAGGCTAGAGAATAGTCAAATGGTCAAGAGACGTCGCTGCCGCCGGGCAGTCCGTCTCCTTGCTCGCTCACATAACTGAAGGTGATTTTTATGAGCAACATTGCAGATTTGATTGAGGCCTATATCCTCCGCCAGCTGGCCGCGCAGCAGGACGGCCAGGTGGAGCTGCGGCGCACGGATATCGCGGACAAGATTTCCTGTGCACCGTCGCAGATTTCCTACGTGCTGAGCACGCGTTTCACGCCGGATAAAGGGTTCAACGTGGAGTCGCGGCGCGGTCTCGGCGGCTATATCCGCATCGTGCAGGTGCCGGACAGCCGCATGGTCTATCAGGACATGTTGGGCAAAATTGACACGGACACGCCGCTCGTGACCGTGCAGTCCATGGTGCACTACCTGCTGCAGCACGAGCTTGTGACCACGCGCGAGGCCGCGCTCGTCATGCAGTTCGTAACGGGCCTCTACGAGTCCCCCACGCTCGCGGACGAGGAACGCGTGCACCTGCTGAAATCCCTATTTATGACCTTAGCCAACTTTTCGTAGGGAGGAAAAACTATGCTATGCGATGAATGCGGCCGCAACGAGGCCGTCGTACATATTACCCAGATCGGCCCGAACGGCCGTGTAGAGAAGAACCTCTGCCGCCACTGCGCGGCGCATTACGGCGATTTTCTGTTGCAGGCGCAGCAGGATGACGTGTCCGTGAATGATTTCCTCAAAGGCGTGTTCAGTCACGCGCCCGAGGAGGAGAACGCGGACGAGACGCAGGCGCCCGACGACGCGCCGACGCAGCAAGAGCTCGTCTGCCCGAACTGCGGCATGAGCTATCGCGATTTCCAGCAGACGGGCAAAATCGGCTGCAGCGTATGCTACGCGACGTTCCGCCGCCAGCTGGAGCCCTTGCTGCGCCGCATCCACGGCTCCAGCACGCACAGCGGCAAAATCCCGCACCGCTCGGGCGGCACGCTGGAACTGAAGCATAAAATCGAAGTGCTGCGCGCGCGGCAGCAGGAGGCCGTGCAGCAGGAGAACTACGAGCTGGCCGCCGAGTGCCGCGACCGTATCCGCGCGCTCGAGCAGGAGCTCGCACAGCAGGAAGGGGGCGAGCAGCATGGCGCTGAATGATTTACTGCGCAGTGATGACCTCACGTGGCTGCGCCCGACGGGCACGGACAGTGACGTCGTGCTCGCGAGCCGCATCCGCCTCGCCCGCAATTTCCGCCAGGTGCCGTTCCCGAACCGCGCGGACATGAACCAGCTCGCGGCCGTGCAGACGACGGTTGACCGCCTCATGGACGGCCTGTGCACGGAGGAGGGCGCTTTGTTTGACCGCGTGGACATGGAGCGCCTGACGCCGTTGCAAAAGGAAGTGCTCATCGAGAAACAGCTGCTGAGCCGCAATTTCGTGCGCAATCCGCAGCACCGCGTGGCCTATATCAGCCTCGATCAGCAGGTTAGCCTCATGGTCAACGAGGAGGACCATCTGCGCATTCAGTGCATGATGGCGGGCTTTGACCTGGAGCACCCGTTTCATGCCGCGTCGCGCATTGACGACCTCTTTGAGGCGCAGTTCGACATCGCGTTTGACGAAAAGATGGGCTATCTCACGTCCTGCCCGACGAATCTCGGCACGGGCCTGCGCGCGAGCGTGCTGCTGCACCTGCCTGGCCTCGTGGCCACGCGCAACATCAGCAGTATCGTGAACATCTCGCCGCAGCTCGGCCTCGCCGTGCGTCCGCTCGCGGGCGACGAAAAGGAGAGCGTCGGCAGCCTGTTCCAGATTTCCAACCAGCTCACGCTCGGCTTCAGCGAGGAGGAAATCCTCGCGAATTTGCAGTCGGCCGTGGAGGAAATCGTCACGCACGAGCGCGAGGCACGCAAGGCGCTGTCCGTCTACATGAAGGACACATTGGAGGACGAGGTCTGGCGCGCGTACGGCACGCTGCGCTATGCGCGCTCGCTGTCGGAAAAGGAGGCGCTGACGCTGCTGTCGAAGGTGCGCCTCGGCATCGACCTGCGCATCATCGGCGAGGTGAAGGCGGACTGCTTCCCGCAGATTTTTATCGGCAGTGGCCGCAGCTATTTGCAAAATTACGTGGAAAACGAGAATTTGTCGAAGAATGAAATCGACCGCCTGCGGGCGGAGCGCGTGCGCGCGGTACTGGAACGCTCTGGTACCGCCGCAGAGGGGTAACACCTATGAACAACAACCACTTTACGAACCGCGCTGTCAAGGCCATCGAGTTCGCCCAGCGGGCGGCGCAGGAGCTGCAGCAGGACTATATCGGCACGGAGCACATCCTGCTCGGGCTCATTCACGAGAGCGGCGGCGTGGCCGCGGATGCGCTGGAGTCCGTCGGGCTGGACTATGCTCAGATTGCGGAGCGCGTGCGCCGTATCGCCTCGCACGAGGCGGACTATCCGGCGGACAATCCCTACTACACGCCGCGCGCGAAGCGCGTCATGGAGGGCGCGATGGAGGAGGCCCAGCAGATGGGCCACGACTACGTGGGCACGGAGCACATCCTGCTCAGCCTGCTGGAGGAGACCGAGGGCGACGCCATCGAGGTGCTGGAAAGCCTCGGCGTGGACATTGACGCGCTGGAGGACGTGGTGCTGGACCGCCTCGGCGAGGGTACGCGCGGCGAGGACGATGACGAGGACGCGGGCCACCGCGGCCGCCATGCAGTGAAGGGCACGCCGATGCTGAAAAAGTACGGCCGTGACCTCACGAAGGTGGCGGCCGAGGGCACGCTGGACCCTGTGATTGGCCGTACGCAGGAAATCCAGCGCGTGATACAGATACTCTCGCGCCGCACGAAGAATAACCCGATTCTCATCGGCGAGCCGGGCGTGGGCAAGACGGCCATTGCCGAGGGTCTGGCCCAGCGCATTCACGCGGGCTCGGTGCCGTACATGCTGCAGGGCAAAAAGGTGTTTTCGCTCTCCATGGCCTCGCTCGTGGCGGGCGCGAAGTACCGCGGCGAGTTCGAGGAACGGCTGAAGGGCATCATCGAGGAAATCCGCCAGGCCGGCAATATTATTCTTTTTATCGACGAGATGCACACGCTCATCGGCGCGGGCGCAGCCGAGGGCGCGCTGGACGCGGCGAATATCCTGAAGCCGGCTCTGTCGCGCGGCGAGATTCAGATTATCGGCGCGACGACGCTGGACGAGTATAAGAAGCGCTTTGAAAAGGACGCGGCGCTGTCGCGGCGTTTCCAGACGATTATGGTGGAGGAGCCGACGGCGGCCGACGCCGAGCAGATTTTGCTGGGTCTGCGGCCGCGCTATGAGGAGTTCCACCGCGCGAAGATTACGGACGAGGCCGTGCAGGCGGCCGTGCGGCTGTCGCAGCGCTATATCACGGACCGTTTCCTGCCGGACAAGGCCATCGACCTCATGGATGAAGCGGCCTCGAAGGTGCGCATGCGTCAGGTGGACGAGCCACAGGAGGTGCGCGACATCCAGGAGCGCCTGCAGCAGCACGACGTGGAGAAAGAGGCGGCCATTGCGGCGCAGGATTTCGAGCGGGCGGCGCATTTCCGCGACGCGGAGAAGGCGCTGCGCACGGAGCTGGAGGCGGCGAAGAAACGCTGGGAGAAACGCGAGAACACGCGTATTACGGTGACGGCGGACGATATCGCCGACGTCGTGGGACAGTGGACGGGTATCCCCGTGCGCAAGCTCGCGGCGAAGGAGTCGGAGCGCCTGTTGCAGCTGGAGAAAATCCTCACGCGGCGCGTCGTGGGCCAGCAGGAGGCCGTGCAGGCGGTGGCGAAGGCCGTGCGCCGTGCGCGGGCGGGCATGAAGAATCCGAAGCGGCCCATTGGCTCGTTCCTGTTCCTCGGCCCGACGGGCGTGGGCAAGACGGAGCTGGCGCGCGCACTGGCGGAGGCACTCTTTGGCAGCGAGGATGCGATTATCCGTTTCGATATGTCGGAGTATATGGAGAAGTATGCGGTGTCGCGGCTCGTGGGCGCGCCGCCGGGCTATGTGGGCTATCAGGAGGGCGGCCAGCTGACGGATGCGGTGCGCCGCAAGCCGTACTCTATCGTGCTGTTCGACGAGATTGAGAAGGCGAACAGCGATGTGTTCAATATCCTGCTGCAGGTGCTGGATGATGGCCGTCTGACGGACGGTCAGGGGCGCACGGTGGATTTCCACAACACGGTGATTATCATGACGTCGAACGCGGGCGCGGAGCATTTACGCGCGAGTGCGCAGACGCTGGGCTTTGCGGCGCAGGCGGATTCGCATGAGCAGCAGCATGAAAAGGCGCAGGCGCGCGTGCTGGAGGAGGTGCGGCGCCTGTTCAAGCCGGAGTTCCTGAACCGTATCGACGAGATGATTGTGTTCCACGCGCTGGGGCGCGCGGAGCTTGCGAAGATTGTGGATATTTTGCTGCGCGATGTGCGGGCGCGGCTGGCGGAGAAAAAGATGGCGCTCGCAATCAGCCCGTCGGCGAAGAATAAGCTAGTGGCGGCAGGCACGGATTTCCAATACGGTGCGCGGCCTTTGCGCCGGGCTATCCAGAAGCTCATCGAGGACCCGATAGCGGAGCGCCTGCTCGCCCGTGCGTTCAAGGCCGGCGACACGATTTACGTGCGCAAGGCCGGCGACGAGCTGACGTTCGAACGCAAGGAAGTAAAAGCTCCTTCCAAGGAGTCTAAGTCCGAGGAGACAGCCCATGCCCCGGCGTGATTATCTGGCGCCCGAGGGGCTGGGTGGCCGTATAGTTGACCTTGTTAAAAATCTGCTGTGGGCTGTCGTCTGGTTGGGGCGGTGGGTGATACGGCTGATAAAAGGTCGAGGCTGAGCGGTCGCGCCGGCGGCGGGGTGCACCAACGCTACGCTAAGTAAATTTGCTACAGAAAAAATTTTCCCGGGAATTAATCCTGTAAAAGTTCCAGCGGTGCATACGACCTGTTAGCCAATCATGCTTCGCTAACGCTCGCATTCTTGGACAGGTCTGTAAAAACGCGCTTCGCCTGAACGGTTGAAACTTTTACGAGGAAGCTAGTCGGGAAAATTTTTTCTGCTTAACGCAAATTTCCAAAGCTTCGCTTATGGTGCACCCCGCCGCCGGCGCTCGTTCGTGGCAGGATTGGGACTGGGTGCTGCCCATTGCCTATGGTTGCTTGGCAGACAGTTCCTTCCTACTTTTTTATTTCTTAAAATTTCTTGGAGGCTATGCTGGTGGCGAAGAAGAAAAAGACGGTATTCGTGTGTCAGGAGTGCGGCTATGAGGCGCCGAAGTGGCTCGGTAGGTGTCCGGGGTGCGGGGCGTGGAATACGCTCGTGGAGGAGGTCGTGGCACCGCCGACGCCGTCGGTGGGCGGCGGTGTCGGTTTGGCGGAGTCGCAGCCGCCGCGGCCGATTGGTGAGATTGAGACGGAGGATTTGCCGCGCTATGGCACGGGCTCGGGGGAGCTGGACCGCGTGCTGGGCGGCGGCGTGATTCCGGGCTCGCTGGTACTCATCGTCGGTGACCCGGGCGTGGGCAAGTCAAGCCTGACGATCCGCGTGTGCGCGGAGGTGGCGCGCACGGGCAAAAAGGTGCTCTATGTGACGGGCGAGGAGAGCGCGCGGCAGGTGCGTATGCGCGCGGACCGTCTGCAGGCGCTGGCAGATTCGCTGTATGTGGTGAGCGAGACGAATCTGGAGACGATTGCCGCGCATATCGCGAACGTGAAGCCGGAGCTCTTGGTTATCGACTCGATTCAGACGATGTTCAAGCCGGATATCACGTCGGCGCCGGGCAGTGTGTCGCAGGTGCGGGAGTGTGCGGTGGAACTGTTGCGCATTGCGAAGGTGAACGGCATAGCGGCGTTTATTATCGGGCATGTGACGAAGGATGGCAGTCTGGCGGGGCCGCGCGTGCTGGAGCATATTGTGGACACGGTGCTGTTTTTCGAGGGGGAGCGCAGTGCGGAGTACCGTGTGCTGCGGGCAATTAAGAACCGTTTTGGCAGCACGAATGAGCTCGGTTTGTTTGAGATGCGCGAGGCGGGGCTCGTGGATGTGCCGGACGCGTCGAAGTTGTTCCTGTCGGACCGGCGTGAGGACAGCGGCACGGTGATTATCCCAACGGTGGAGGGCACGCGGCCGCTTTTGGTGGAGGTGCAGGCGCTGGTGGCGCCGACGCCGTATGTGCCGCCGCGCCGCACGGCGGACAGCGTGGATATCAAGCGCATCCAGCTGCTGCTGGCGGTGCTGGAGAAGCGCGTGCACCTCTCTATCGGTGCCTGTGATGTCTATGTGAAGGTGGCGGGCGGTATCCATATCGACGAGCCGGCGGCGGACCTCGGTATTTGTGTGGCGATGGCCTCGAGTTTCGCGAATAGGCTGCTGCGGCCGCAGACCATCGTGTTCGGCGAGGTGGGCCTCTCGGGCGAGGTGCGCGCCGTGAGCCAGGCGGAGAGCCGTGTGCGCGAGGCGCAGCGCCTGGGCTTCACCTCGGTGGTGCTGCCCGCGAAGAACTACCGCCAGCTCATGGAGGACGCCGCGACGCGCCAGGCGCTGACCGGCATGCAGCTCTACGGCGCCGCCACCATCGGCGAGGCCCTAAAGCTCGCCATGCCAAAGCAGTAAGACGCTTGCAACAAAAAATGTGATTCTGATTGATTTGCCACGCAAAAGAAACTATAATGAATCGAAGGAGGTGGCGTTGGTTTGGAGGTCAAAATTTCTGCTATCAGGCAGCTTTGTGCATCAGCGTCTTTTCGCTGGACAGACCATGCAATGCAACGCCTAATAAAACGTGGCATTTCGCCAGATGAAGTTATAGAAGCTTTGCTACATGGCGACATTATTGAGCAATATCCAACAGATTATCCTTACCCAAGTTGTTTAGTTTTTGCAATGGTGCGCATCAATCGACCATTGCACGTCGTGTGTAGTATAGGTGAGGGCAGGCTGATTATTATTACGGCCTATGTGCCGGATAAAGAACGCTGGGATACTACATTTACACGGCGTAAAGGGGAGGCTGATTGACTATGAGTAAATGTGTTTTTTGTAAAGGCGATACTGAGACGGGCTTAGCTACATTTACCGTTGATTTGGGTAAATGCGTGGTGGTAGTTCGCAATGTACCAGCTGATATCTGCACGCAATGCGGCGAGGCATATTACTCTACGGAGGTCACGCAGAGATTGTATAAGATTGCGCAGACTCTGCAGGAGAATATGACAGAGGTTGCCGTGGTAAATTATCAGTCGGTAGCATGATGTAATGTCATTTGTGGCGCTACTTGTTCTTGTGGGGACGGGTGGCGTTTTTTTGTGCACTTTTTGCCATAAACAGGGCGAAAAGTTGGCCAGAACAACTCTGCGGGATTTGTCAATACCCAATTTTGTACAAAATTGGGTATAAAAAAGTGGTTGACAAAATGGTAAAATATGCTTAGGGACGTGTAGGCGTTGTGGATGATGACTGGCACTCCCTGGAGGAAAAGCAAAGATCGCTGCGGACACCATTAAGGCTGCCACGGTCTCCGCGACCGAGGGCCTGACGGCAAATACCATCACGGCGCAGGAGGTCTCGGGCAGCGTCATCACGGCGGATTCCCTCACGGCGGATACGGTCGCGGCGAGTGAGAGCGTGACCGTGAAGGACACGCTGGCGGTGACGAAGTCGCTGCAGGCTAATACGGTCACCGCCGCGAAGGTCAGCCTGGCCAAGGGCGCGACCATCACCGGCGGCACTATCACGACGGATACGCTGCAGGTCGACGCGGATACTGCCGCCAGCGCCCTTTCGCAGACGACCGTCAAGGCGGCGACAGAGGGCGGCACGGTCAACATCGCGGACGCGGACGGCTTTGCCATCACGAACCAGAGCTTACTAACGGCCCTTGCACAGTCCTTCGGCCTCACGGCGGGCAGCTATACCTCGGTGATCACCGCCGATGGGCAGAAAAACATCCCGGGGATGATTGAGAGAATTGGCAATGGCGCGTGGAATCCGTTTGAGCGCCAGCTCTTTAACATCGCGGACCTGGGTAATCTCCCCGCCGAGCAGCTGACGACGTACCGGGCGCAGTTCGCGCAGGCCTACCGCAAGAGCGGGCCGGTGCGTGCGCTCGTCAACGCCACGTCGAACACCGGCGCGGCGACGACACAGGCCGTCACGGGGATGTTTACACTCGGTGCGGCGTCGCGGGCGGCCGACCTGCGCGCGGGCGCTCCCGCCTCGGCCGTCGTCGACAAGGGCGGCGCGGAGAGCAATGTCAGCAGCCTCTGGGTCGCCATCAAGGGCGGCGAGACGAAAATGGACGGCGGCAGCTACGCCGACCAGCGCGTCCACGTCACGACCTATCAGGCGGGCTATGACTTCCAGCTCGGCCAGGCCGATTTCCTCGGCGTCTACGTCGGCACCGCTCTCGGCTACGTCCGGAAAATCCGCACCTCTGATACGCTCACGCTTAACCCCTACGTCCGTTTCAAGTTCGACCACATCAAGACGGACGACCGCTCGTTCAACTACAACGCGATTGTGACGGACGACGAAAACGCCCTCTCCGTCAAGCTGGGCCTGGACGTCTACACGAGCTACGGTCTCTACGGCGGTCTCGCCTACAGCCGCGGCCTCGCGGGCTCGCTCTCTACCTACGTCAACAGCTTCGCCATGCCGGAGCAGGATTTCGACGACAACGTCGTCTACCTGAACCTCGGCTACAAAGGCAATCTGAGCGAGCGCACGCTGTTCAACCTGAAGCTCGAAAAGACCTTCTGCGACTACAACAGCTGGTCCGCCGAAGGCCGCATCGATTTCCTGTTCTGAGGAGAGAACAGTCAGGTCTTTTTCTGCATAGAATACGCACCAAAACTGCGTTGGCTTAACACGGTCAACGCAGTTTTTGTTGCTCGTGTGGCATACAATGGTATTATAGGACGGTGCTGGCCGTATGGCCGTTTTGTTGTGGGAGAGTGCTATTCATAACGCGGTTTTGGTGTTATAATGGGGAGGACTTTACGAAGAAGGAGCTTAGCTTTTGATGTATCTGTTACGGCGGCTGGGCCTCGTGGGGCTGCCGCTTTTTCTTTGTTTTTTGTTTATCTGCCCTGCGCACGTGGGGGCGGAGCCGGTGGTCGCGGCGGACGCGGCTATCCTCATCGAGAGTACGACGGGCCGCGTGATTTGGGAGAAGAATGCGGACGCGGCGTATCAGCCGGCGTCCATGACGAAGATGATGACCTGCCTGCTGGCGCTGCACAGCCTGAAGGTGCACGAGCTCGTGCCCATCTCGGCGGCCGCGGCGGCCACGGAGAGCTCGCCGCTGGGGCTGCGGGCGGGCGAGCAGCTGGAGGCGGACGAGCTCATCCATGGCATGATGATGATTTCCGACAACGGCGCAGCCGTGGCGCTGGCGGAGAAAATCGGCGGCTCCGTGCCTGCGTTCGTGGACAAGATGAACGCGGAGGCGGCGGCACTCGGCATGACGGGCACGCATTTCCACAATCCGAACGGCCTCACGGACCCGCTGCACTACTCGACGGCACGCGATATGGCGACGCTCACGCGGCATGCCATGCGCGAGCGCAATTTTCGCAATATCGTGGGGCAGCCGCAGATGCTCATCAAGTGGTCGCGGCCGCAGGTGAAATTTCAGCTGTTCCAGAATACGAACGAGCTGCTGAAAACGTATCAGGGGGCCACGGGCGTAAAGACGGGCTGGACGCAGGCGGCGGGCGGCTGCCTCGCGGCCTCGGCGCGGCGCGAGGGGCTGGAGCTCATCGCCATCGTCATGCACGCGCCGACGGAGGCGCAGCGGTTCCGCGACGCGCAGGCCATGCTGGACTATGGTTTCCAGCATGTGCGTATGGTGCGTGGCTACGCACAGGCGAACCTCACGCAGCAGTGCTGGGTGAGTGGCGCGAGCCAGGCCAGCACGACGGTGCGCGCGGCGGCTGACGTGAACTACCCGCTCATCGACGAGGAGGATGCCTCCCGCTACGCCATCAGCTACGACCTGCCGCGCGTGCTCACGGGGCCTATCAAGGACGGCCAGGTTGTGGGACAGCTCGTCGTGCGCTACGACGGCGAGCCCGTGGGCAGCATCGACATGCAGGCCGACGGCGTGGCGCCGGGCTTCAGCCTCGGCGGCTGGCTGGTAGGTGTTTTTGCCCCCGTGCTGGCGCTGGTTTGAGGCAGACATTTCCTGCCAGGCAAGGAAGCTTTTTCTTTATATTCTCATTTTTTTATGTTATGCTACATTTGTTGAGTTATGGCGATGCGACCAGCGGGATTGAACGATTAAGCAACGTTCAACCGGGGGCCGTGTGGCCGGGAAACATGGGGGGAGCAGACTGTGGGAGAGTATACGTTTGTTGTCAATAAGACGTGTCCGGTGTGCGGCGAGTCGACGCGCATTGTCAAGACGAAGTCCAAGCTGATCCGGCAGAGCATCGATCGGGAT
Organism: uncultured Veillonellaceae bacterium; assembly: GCA_900316275.1. Taxonomy (GTDB): domain Bacteria; phylum Bacillota; class Negativicutes; order Selenomonadales; family Selenomonadaceae; genus UBA2897. Next base: position 8,387 of record ONCF01000074.1, on the reverse strand, counting down.
TACTGCATTCATTACAAGGACTTCAATCCCTATTTTTATACCATCTGGTTCTGTGAGCATTGCGGTTTTGCCGCGGAGGAGCGCACGTTCCTGGCGCCGATGCCGCAGCGCCATCGCGAGACGCTGCAGAAATTCTTGTCTGAGCGGCCGATGAACCTGAAGTTCAAGGAGGTGCGCGAGGTGCCGGATGCGGTCGCCTCGTTCAAGCTGGCGATTTTCTACGCGCAGATGCTGCATCAGAGCTACGAGCGGCAGGCCGGACTCATGCTGGAGCTCGCGTGGGTCTACCGCGCCTCGGGTGAGCGCGACAAGGAGGAAAAGGCGCTGCAGGACGCGGCGGACCTCTACGACCAGTCGCTGATGAAGGAGCGCTATCCCATCAACGGCAAGACGGATAATTTCGTCATCTACCTCGTGGGCGCCATCTACTATCAGCTGCACGACGTGGAGCGTTGCACGCAGTATCTGTCGCGCCTCGTGGGCAACCAGAGCGTGCGTCAGAGCGAGCCGCAAGTCTACGGTGAGGCGCAGAAGCTCTGGACGGATATCCGCGAGGATAAGCGCGCGGCCGAGCAGGAGAGCGGCAAATGATTGCTATCCCGGCCTATATCGAGCAGGCGGCGCCGGTGGACTGGACGCAGGTGCAATCGCAGGTCACGGCACTGCAGGACGCGGCGGCCGACTATGGCCCGGCCCTCGCGAAGCTGCGTAAATATTGGGACCAGCAGAGTCTGCTGGCACTGCTGCAAGGGCGCGTGTTCGTCGACGATGCCACGCTCAACGAGGCCATCGCGCGGCAGGTGCCGGCGGACGGCAGCGTGCAGGCACTCACGGTAGCCTCGCACGTGAATGGGCGCCTGGACATCACGGCCACGACGGCGAAATACGGCGACATCGAGCTCTCGGGCACCATCGACGAGTTTGTGCACGACGGGGATACGTCATACATGGTCTACCATGTGCGCAGCAAAAATATACCCCAACACGGCCTCATGAGCTGGATTTTCTCGCGCGTCTCGCTCGGCATGGCCGCACGCTTTGCGGGCGACCTCGGTATACCGGAGCAGGTGCCGGTCAAAATCCACCGCGATACCGTGCGCATCGACTACAGTCAGGTGCTCGCGGCCTCGGACGTGGGACAGGCGGAGTTCATGGGGCACCGCCTCGTGGATATGCTTGAAATCAAGGGCGCCACACCGCAAGACGGCGGCATCGAGTTCCAGACGGAGCTCCACGTACCGGACGAGGTACGCGCGGCGCTCGTGCGGGCGGTTTTAGCCGGTTTATAAAGGAAATAACGCTATGAGGTGCGGCTGGGCACAGACTGGCTGCACCGTGTTTTTGTTCTGGCGGCGCGGCCTACCGTGCTGCCAGGTGTGAAAGGAGAGATTTTTTGCTTTTCCAGCATCGAAGAGTCAGCATTTTTCTCGCGGTCCTCTGTACCGTGTTCTCGGTGATGCCGCTGGCGGGCGCGCATCGCAAGGCGGCGGTGCCGGTCGGCCCGGATAAAATCATCTATGTGCCGCACGACAACCGGCCCATTTCGGACAAGCAGACGGCGGCCGTGGTGCGGAAACTCGGCTACGACGTCGTCGTGCCACCGGACGAGCTGCTGGGCAGCCGCAACGACCTCGGCCACCCGGAGGCGCTCTGGCAGTGGCTGGAGCAGAACGCGGCGGGCGCCAAGGCGGCAGTCATTTCGTCCGACTCCCTGCTGTACGGCAGCCTCGTGGGCTCGCGCAAGCATACGTACACGCAGCAGGAGATTGCGGCGCGGGCGGAGCGCTTTGCGCAGTTCCATAAGGAGTTCCCCAAGCTGAAGCTCTACAGCTTCGGCTCGATTATGCGTACGCCGCGCACGGGCGAGGCCTCGGGACACGAGGAACCGGAGTACTACCGCAACTACGGCGCGGATATTTTCCGCTACACGCTGCTCAAGGATAAGCAGGAGGTCGAGGGCCTCACGCGGCGCGAAAAGAAAGAGTACGCCTTCCTCGAGCAGCTCATCCCACAGAAATCCCTGCGCGACTGGCTCGGCCGCCGCGACAAGAATTTCGCCGCGAACAAGCAGCTCATCGATTTGACGAAAAACAACGTGTTCAGCTATTTTGTGCTGGGCCGCGACGACAACGCGCCGTATTCGCAGACGCATCTGGAGAGCCGCCATCTGGCCGAGTACGGCCGGGCACTGGGCAAGTCGCAGTTCCAGGCCATGGCGGGCATCGATGAGATTGGCATGCTGCTGCTGACGCGCGCCGTGAACGACCTGCGCAGTGAGATGCCTTTCGTCTATACGCGCTACAACTGGGGCCGCGGCGAGTTCACGGTGCCGTCGTACTCCGATGAGCGCATCCGCGACTCCATCGAGGATGCCATTTACGCGGCGGGCGGCATGGCCGTGCGCAGTCCGGAGAAAGCCGACCTCGTGCTGCTCGTGAATACGAATCCGAACGGCAAGACGTACGAGGCCAACGACCGCGCGAACAACGGCACGCCGCGCGAGGGCACGACGTATTTTGCCGACATCGTGAGCGAAAATGTGGCTAAAGGCTATCCCGTGGCTATTGCCGACATCGCCTATGCGAACGGCGCCGATAATGCCCTCATGGAGGAGCTCAAGAACCGCGGTCTGCTGTTCAAGCTCAAGGCTTATGCGGGCTGGAACACGGCCACGAACAGCACGGGCTTCGTGCTGGGCGAGGGCATGCTCGTCAAGCACATGCAGAACGATGACATCGACGACCTGCTGCTCACGCGCTACCTTGACGACTGGGCCTATCAGGCCAACGTGCGCAACACGATGGCCCGCCAGCTGACCTGGCTGCGCGGCGACGGCTTCTACGGTAGCCTCGACGGCAAGATGCAGGCGGTGCAGTACCGTTCGCAGCGCATGCTGACGCGCTTCGTCGAGGAAAATCTGCCGCCCATGCGCACGCTGGAGGAGCTCAGCATCACGTTCCCGTGGAACCGCATGTTCGAGTCGGATATCACGCACACGGCGCATGTGGAGCCGGAGTATCATATCACCAAACTCAGCAAAGCAGCTGAGTAAGCCAGCTGAACAGCTGTATAAAACACTTTTACCAGAACCGTAGCACGTGTTGCAGCGTGTTACGGTTATTTTTTTGGACGCAAAATACGGAATTTAGTACTAATGTCCCACTTTAGCGCAGAAAAGCCTTGTAGAAAAGCCGGACATGGGCTACAATAGGAGGAGTAAACGATAAACATCGGGAGTATTGACGTTCGTTCAGGATTAACAAGGCTGTTGTGGCATTTACCTGGGGAGGACGGTACTGCCACGGGGTAGGTGAGGTTGATGTATGCTGCATTGCAGGCTTTTGTGAGCAACGGCTGGCTGGCCGCGGCGGCGCTCTTTATGCTGCTGATTGTCAGCATGGCAGAGATGTGGCACCAGCGCCAGCTGCTGCGCAACGAGCAGCGGCGCTACTGGTGGGTGCTGCGTGCCACGAATATGTACGTGTTCGAGTACATGGTCGATGCCGATGCCCTCAACCTATCCAACCAGTGTGCGGCGCTGCTCGGCATGCCCCGGCAGATTTACCAGTTCACCAAGGTGGCGCACTACGCGCGCGACAAGCGCATGCGGCGCGGCCTGCGCTGTATCCAGCAGGTCATCCACACCGAGGAGGGCAAGGTCGTACAGGTGGACCTCAAGCAGCCGGACGGCAGCTTCGGCGTGTTTAAAGTACACAGCCACGCGTTCCACAACGAGCGCGGGCAGGTCATCTCCATCGTCGGCCTGCTTGTCGACGTGACGAAAGAGGTACAGGAGGAGGCCAGTCTGCGCGCCCGCGCGGAGCTCGACGGGCTCACGCAGGTCTATAATTCAGGCACCATCCGTTTCCTCGTGGAGCAGGCGCTCATGGCGCGGCACGAGCAGACGCACAGTGCCATGATTATGCTGGACGTCGACCATTTCAAGGGCGTGAATGATACCTACGGCCACCAGACTGGTGACCACGTGCTGAAACGCCTCGCCCAGGGGCTGCGCGAGGCCACGCGCTCAACGGACCTGCTCGGGCGTCTCGGTGGCGACGAGTTCTGCATCTATCTCGCGGATATCCCTGATTTGGCCTTTTTGCAGAGTTTCTGCGACAGGCTGAACGCTGTGGCGCGTTGTGTGCTCTCGCCCGAGGAAGTCGGCTGCCAGTGTACTATCAGTGTCGGCGGCGTTATGGCGCACGCCGGTGAGGACTTCGCCCGCCTCTATGGCCGCGTGGATGCGGCTCTCTACGAGGCCAAGGCCAAGGGGCGCAATACGAACAGCGTACACGACTGAAAGCAGGCTGATTAAGTCGCAGTGTATGGGCTGCACAAAATTGCATATGTAAAAACTCCCGTCGGGGCTGAACCCTGACGGGAGTTTTGCTATATCCAGCTTGCCTGGGGCTGCACGTTGACAGCCCGTGTCAGTCTTTAGGCGTGCGCTTTGCGGAACTTCTCCATGAAATCGGCGAGGCGCTCGACGCCCTCGTACGGCATGGCATTGTAGATGGAGGCGCGCATGCCGCCGACGCTGCGGTGGCCTTTCACGCCGCAGAGCGCCTGTTCGGCTGCCTCGGCGACGAACTGCTTCTCGAGCTCCTCGCTCGGCAGGCGGAACGTCACGTTCATGAAGGAGCGGCTGTCCTTGTCCGCGTGGCCGCGGTAGAAGCCGTCGGAGTTATCGATGGCCGCATAGAGCAGGTCGGCCTTTTTCTTGTTGCGCTCGGCCATGACCGTGAGGCCGCCCTGCGCCTTAATCCAGGCCGCGACCTTGCCCACGAAGTAGATGCAGAACGCGGGCGGCGTGTTGAAGAGCGAATCTTTGTTCAGGAACGTGCTGTATTTGAACATGGTCGGCAGTTTTTCCGGGCTCTTCGCCAGCAGGTCGCGTTTGGCAATGACGAGCGTCACGCCTGCGGGGCCGAGGTTTTTCTGCACGCCAGCGTAGATAAGGTCAAAGCGTTTGAAATCCAGCGGGCGGGAGAGCATGTCGGACGACATGTCGGCGAAGAGGGGCACACCATTGGTCTCGGGGATGTAGTGGTACTCCGTGCCATAAATCGTGTTGTTGTAGCAGAGGTGCAGGTAGGCAGCCTCGGAGTTGATTTTCAGCTCGTCCTGCGTCGGTACGTGCTTGTAGCCGCCCTCTTTGCTGGAGGCGGCGATTTCCGCAACGCCGAGGTTCGCGCCCTCTTTATAGCATTTTTCGGCGAAGCTGCCGGAGAGCACGTAGCTGCCCGGATGCTCTTTCGTCGCAAAATTCAGCGGCAGCAGCGCGAACTGCGTGCTGGCACCGCCCGTCATGAACAGGACCTCGTAGTCATCGCCGAGGCCCATGAGCTCCTTGATGTCGGCCTTGGCCTGTGCGTGTACCTCGGCGTACTGCGGCGCGCGGTGGCTGATTTCGACGATGGACTCGCCGCTGCCGTGGAAATTCAGCATTTCCGCCTGCACTTCCTTGAGCACGGGCAGGGGCATGGTGCCGGGGCCGGGGTTGAAGTTATAGACACGATTGGCTTCTAAGGGCATAATAGCAACCTCCTATGGTTTGTCGGCTCTTGCATAAATAATACTCATATCGTCCATGTAATGTGGACAGTATCCATTTTGTTACTATTCTAGCGCAAAAGCAGGGCTAAAGCAAGCGGAAAAATAAAAACGTGTTTGATGTGGAAACACACTTGACGTTACTACGTGCTTAGCATATAATAATTTTATGTTGTAATCAACTAAAGAGGAGCGATTATAATGAAGGTTTTAGCCGCTGATGGTATTTCCCCGAAAGGTATTGCACTCTTGGAAAAAGAGTTCGAGGTGGTAGTCAAGGACAAGCTGCCCGCTGAGGAGCTGCTGGAGATTATCCCGGAGTTCGATGCGTTGATGGTGCGCTCGGCGTCGAAGGTGACGAAGGAAGTCATTGACCGCGCCAAGAAATTGAAAATCATCGGCCGCGCGGGCGTGGGTGTCGACAATATCGATATCCCGGCCGCTACGGCGAAAGGCATCGTCGTCATCAACTCCCCCGGTGGCAACACCATCGCGGCGACGGAGCACACGATGGCCATGATGCTCGCGATGTCGCGCAACATCCCCATCGCGAACGAGACCATGCAGAAGGGCGAGTGGAACCGCAAGAAATACGTCGGCGTTGAGCTGCGTGGCAAGACGCTCGGTGTCATCGGCATGGGCCGCATCGGTTCGGGTGTCGCAAAGCGCGCCATGGCCTTCGAGATGAATGTCATCGCCTATGACCCCTATATTAATGAAGAGCGTGCCAAGGCGCTGGGTGTCAAGGTCGCTACATTTGACGAAGTTATCCAGAACGCGGATTTCATCACCGTGCATATGCCGCTGACGCCGGATACCAAGGGTATGATTGGCATGGCGCAGATGAAACAGATGAAAAAGGGCGTGCGTCTCATCAACTGCGCGCGCGGCGGCATCATCGTGGAGGAAGACCTCGCGGAGGCTGTGAAGCAGGGCATCGTGGCTGGGGCGGCCATCGACGTCTACACGAGCGAGCCCGTGACGAAGGACCATCCGCTCGTCGGCGTGCCGGGCATCGTGCTCACGCCGCATCTCGGCGCCTCGACGGCCGAGGCCCAGGTGCGCGTCTCTACGGACGTGGCCGAGGGCATCTTTGCCTGCCTGCACGGTGACCCCGTGGCAACGGCCGTGAACATGGCGCCCGTCTCGCCGCAGGTCATGCAGGTCATCGGCCCGTATCTCAACCTCGCCGAGCGCCTTGGCGGCACGGCTATCGCGCTGGCGGACGGCCCGCTCACGCAGCTCGAGGTCACGTACCAGGGTGAAATCACGGATGTCAACACGGGCATGCTCACGACGGCCGTGCTCAAAGGCCTGCTCAACCCCATCATGGAGAGCGAGGTCAACTACGTCAACGCGCCGGGCCTGGCCAGAGACCGCGGCCTGAAGGTCTCCGAGGTGAAAGTGGCCGAGGCCACGGACTTCGCGAACCTCATCACGGTCAAGGTCCAGACGGGCAAGAAGACGCTGACCGTCGCGGGTACGCTGTTCGGCACGGAGGGCCGTATCGTGCGCATCGACGACTTCCGCGTCGACGTCGACCCGCATGCGCGCCTGCTCGTCTGCCCGCATATCAACCGCCCGGGCGTCATCGGCACCATCGGCACGCTCTTCGGCCAATACGGGGTCAATATCTCTGCCATGGCCGTGGGCCAGACGGATATCGAGAACACGAATATCATGATTTTGACCGTGGATAACGATATCCCGGACGAGCTGCTCAAGGCCGTCAAGGCCCTCGAGGGCATTTTCGACGCGAAAATCGTCAACTACGCTGCCGTCTGAGCGCGGACACGCGGTTTACACTTTGGCCACACTGGTGCGACGTATATCAACAGTTGCACCGGTAGTGAACCGTAAAACTGCATAGAACTTAGGAAGAATCCCCTGCACAAGCACGTGCAGGGGATTCTTTTTACCTCAAGGACACTGTAAGGAAACGCTGATTAAATCGTCAGCCCATCTTGCCGCATCTTTTTCGCCTATGCGTCGTCAGGTCCTCTCGGCATAGCACCGCTATGCCTGCGAGTCCCTTCCTAGCCTAGACGAAAAATCTACGGCAATCTGGACCAACTTATTAATCAGTGTTTCCTTCGTATTACATCCTTTGATGTATACACGCATACAACTTGCATAGCTTGTAAACCTATGGTAGTATATAACTACACTTTGGAGGAATGATGTATGTTTACGCAAGATTTTACCACGACCCGCATTAAACTGATGGCTCTGAGCCGTATTCGCCAGATCGAGGATGAGTGGAAACTCAACCCCGTCGGCTATAAAAAGGATACCCGCGAGTATTGCGATGCCATGTATGACATCCTGGACAGCATGGACCCCGAGCGCCTGGCCGGCATCATCGGTGAGCTGCGTCAGAGCTACGCCGAGATGGGCATGGACGACGACGAGTACATCGCGGACTCCCTGATGACGATGGCGCTCGCCATGTATCAGAACGAAATCGGCGAACAGAACGTCTATGATATGGGCTGGGACCGTCTGGTCGAGGAGTTCTTCCACAAGACAGCCGCCGTTTGAGCGTGGGCGTACAGTTCCTCTATCTTGTTAAAGCGTTATTATTAGGTTCTTGTTGCTTGACAGGAGTTAAAATTGAATAATATGTTATTTACAAAGACCTGTGTGTCGTAACGGACATGCAGGCCTTTTGTGTTGCGCGAATCAGTGCAATTTGGGCACCATTTTTCACCGAAGAGGGAAGAAAATTTGAAAAAATGTAGTTTCTGTCATAGGTTTTCAGAGTTGAGTGCATGAGTCGTGTACATCCTTGAGAGGAGGACGATAGGCTATTGAAACCGGCGAATGCGGCT
>ONCF01000108.1 GCA_900316275.1 uncultured Veillonellaceae bacterium | reverse complement strand
ACGCCCCCGCCGCCCCAGCACGACGCCTATAGTGCGTACGAGCAGCGTGATATCCTGCCAGAGGCTCCAGTTGCGGACGTACCAGGCGTCGAGGTGCAGGCGGCCGTCGAACTCTATGTCGTTACGCCCGCTGACCTGCCACAGGCCGGTGATGCCCGGCGTCGTCATGCAGATGACGTGGTAGTAGTCGCCGATCTTCTCCCGCTCACGCGGCAGATACGGACGCGGCCCCACGAGGCTCATCTCCCCGCGCAGCACGTTGAAAATCTGCGGCAGCTCGTCGATGCTGTATTTCCGGATAAAGCGCCCTACCCGCGTCACGCGCGGGTCGTAGCCGCGCAGCTTCTGGAACGCTGCCCGCCGCAAGGTCGAACGCGCGCTTCAGCCAGCGGTTCGTGCGGCGCTGCAGGCTGTTCGTCGTCTTGAGTACGAGCAGATGGTCGTCGAGACTGCGCTCCGTGCGCACATTCGCGATAGGGATGCCGAACAAATCCGGGATGAGCGACGTCTTGCGCACGTACGGCTGCACGCGGTAGAAAATCTGCACCAGCCTGTCGCGCGGCAGCCCCGGCGCCGCGATTATAACCTCATGCACGGGATGTGCCTGCAGCACCTGCTCGATATCGTCAAAACCGCCCAGCCGCGGATACTTCTGCAGCAGCGGCTTCGTCAGCCGGGCCTCGATAAAAGGTGCGAGCAAATCGGGGACAAAATCGGTGAGCAGCAACACGCCTGGTCCCACTCAGCGCGTGCTGATGCGCCACGCGGCGTTGCACCATGTTATCCTTCGACCACAGTCAGACCGTTCTGCGCCGCCAGCTGACGGATTTTATCAGCAGTCAGGTGCGAGTAGCGGACAATCTTGTGGAGTGATTCGTTGTCGCGCAACATTCCGAGTGCCATTTGCATATACGTTTTCTCTCGTGTCTCTTCGGCGGCATCTTCGGCCGCCTCCTCGGCTGCTACCCTGATAGCCATCTCATTGTCCCATTCCGTATTGAACATGTTGAAAACCTCCTCCTGATGCTGCAGCAGATACTGCCGCAGTATATTCCTCTCAATGCACTCGCGAATAATCAGCCGCAGTACCAACTGCGGCTGATCCGCGGACTTTGGCAATGTCTGCTTGTAGTGCTCCCGTATGGCTCGCGCCCGTCGTACAACACATAAAACTGCGGCCGTGGCAACAAATAGGGCCTGCTCTTATTATCCCCTTATCAAAGCCAGCAGCTCCTGCGTGCGGGCTGCGCAGAGTGCCCTATCGCCGCGGGTCTCTACGTTCAGGCGCAGCAGTGGCTCGGTGTTGGAGCGGCGCAGGTTAAAGCGCCAGGTGTCGTACTCCACAGAGAGGCCGTCCACGTGAGTCACTTTGCCGTCCGCATAGCGTTGCTCCACCCGCGCCAGCACGGCTGCCGGGTCCGCTACGCGGCTGTTGATCTCACCCGAGATAGGATAGCGCGCCATGCGCTCCGCGAGCAGGGCCGAGAGTGGCTGGTCGCTCTGCGCGAGCAGGCTCATCACGAGCAGCCATGGCAGCATGCCGCTGTCACAGCAGTAGAAATCGCGGAAATAATGGTGTGAGCTCATCTCGCCACCATAGAGCGCGCCCGTCTCGCGCATCTTCGCCTTGATAAAGGCGTGCCCGCTGCGGCTCATGATAGGCCGCCCGCCGTACTGCTCCACGAGCTCAATGGTGTTCCACGTGAGCCGCGGGTCATAGATGATGCCCGCGCCCGGATGCGTCTGCAGGAACGCCGCCGCGAGGAAACCTACGAGATAGTAGCCATCGATGCACGTGCCCTGCTCGTCAAAAATAAAGCAGCGGTCGAAATCGCCGTCCCAGGCCACGCCCACATCCGCGCCCGTCTCGCGCACCACGCGCGCCGTCGCCTCGCGGTTCTCCGGCAGCAGCGGGTTCGGTACGCCATTAGGAAAATGCCCATCCGGCTCCTCATTGACCAATACCATGTCAAACGGCAACTCCCGCGCCAGCGCCGCCACCGCAGCCCCCGCCGCGCCATTACCGACATTGGCCACAACCTTCAGCCGCCGCCCGGCAGCCGCACGTTCCCGCAACTGTGCCACATCGATATACGACAGCATATGCGCGACATAGTCCGCCATAATATCCCGTTGCTCCACGTGTCCCTTGCCTCCCCCTATGGGTGATGTGCCGAGCGCATCGAGGCGGAGAGGGTCGTCACCCCCGTTCTCTTTGCCTCCCCCTCTGGGGGAGGTGCCGAGCGCCAGCGATAAGCAGACACTTAGCGCTTTAGCGCTTAGTGGTCGCTCATGCAATTTATTGCAGGCGGAGAGGGTCGTCACTCCATCGTCACCCCCGAACTCCTCCACGGCCCGCTTCAGCTCCAGCAGCCCATCATCGGACGAAATGGGCCGCGCGCCCTGCCGCACGAACTTCAGCCCGTTGTACTCCGCCGGATTGTGGCTCGCCGTAATCATGATGCCACCGTCGAGCTCATAGTACCCCGTCGCGAAATAAATCATCTCCGTGCCGCACATGCCGATATCCAGCACATCGCAGCCCGCCTCCGTCAGCCCACGCACGAGCGCCGCCTGCAGCGAGGGTCCTGACAGCCGGATATCATGTCCGACCGCCACTCTATGCGCGTCAAACAGCCCTGGGAACGCCCGCCCCACGCGATACGCAATCTCCTCATTTATCGTCTCCGGGTACACGCCCCGCACATCATAGGCGCCAAACGCCTCAGTCGTAATCATCATGAAAACCTCTCAACTACCATTTCTTCCTATACTCTCTGGGGCTCATGCCCTCGACCTGGCGGAATGTCCGGGCCAGATAGTTCGCGCTGCCCAGGCCCACGGTGCCGCTGATCTGCTCCATCGACAGGTCGCTGTAGCGCAGCAGGCGCTTCGCCTCGGTGATGCGGGTGCGGACGAGGTACTCGTGGATGGTGAGTCCATAGGCCGCGCGGAACAATTTCGCGAGATAGTATTTATTGATGAAAAACTGTCCCGCCAGCTCGTCGAGCGTCAGCGCCTCACGGTAGTGGCGGTCGAGATACTCCTTGACCGCCGCCATCTCCTGCTTTTTCGGCGACGGATGCCGCTCGGCCTCGCCCTGCCAGGCATCCTGCATGAGCAGAACCAGCAGCTCGGACAGCCGCGCCTGCAGCTCCATATCGCGCACATACGACGACGACTGCGCCACGCGCTCGATGTCCATGAGAATCTGCGCGTAGGCGTCAGCCCACTCAGTATGAAACGCCGGCATGCCACCGCGCGCGGCGTATTTCGCATAGATACTGTCCATACACGGCCCGGCGAAATGCACCCAACGCAGATGCCATAGCTCGGCAGACGTCTCATGCGCATACGGCTCGCGGCAGTCAATGAACACGCAATCCCCCGCCGCCAGCGGATACACCGTGCCGCCATAGGTCAGGCGTCCCTGCCCCGACTCCACGACGAAAAACAAAAAAGAAGCCAGCCCCCGTCGCGCCGACTGGTGCTGGCTCTGGGCCCGCAGCTCACCCGTCTCCTGAATATGCAAAAGCGAGTCGCGCGCAAAATCCGAGGGGGTATAGATAATCCGCGACATGTTACGGTAAATCCTCCTTGATTTTGTCCTCGCGCTGAATATCCGGTCCCAGCTGCACCTCGATGGCGACGAGCTGCGTCACCGCCCGCAGCGTATGCGCACAGCCGCAGGGGAGCTCGATGATATCGCCGGCCTGCACCTCGCGCCGCGCACCATCGACGATAACCTCGCCCTGCCCCCGCACGATGGTCCACACCTCCGCGCGGTGCGCATGGCGATGGTAGTTCATCGCATGCCCCGCGTTCAGCGTGATTTTGATCGTGAGGCTGTCATCCTCCACATCGATAATCTGGAACCGGCCCCACGACTTCTCCGCGAAATGAATCTGCTGGTCGAACTGCTCCACGTACGGCTTGATATAGCTCGACGCACCCTTGTCAGCCACGAGAATGCCCTCCGGGCTCGCCGCGACGACGGCCTGTTTCAGCCCCATGCACAGCACTGGCACATCCATCTCGTTGATGACGTGCACATCACGGCACGTATCATCGAGCACGGCCTGACCTATCGTATGCTCCTGCATAATCTCCGTCAGCGTGTTCCACGTGCCGAGATCCTTCCACTCGCCCGCGTAGCGCAGCACACCGATAGACTGCTCGCGCTCCACGACCGCATAGTCAAAACTGATTTTCTCCAGCTCGCCATAGTGCGCATAGAGATCCTCATACCCCTGGAAATCGAGCAACCGGTGCGCCGTCGCCAGCACATAGCCGAGCCGGTACGCGAACACGCCGCTGTTCCAGAGCGCGCCCTGCGCGATATACTCCTGTGCCGTCGCCGCATCCGGTTTTTCCTTGAACGAGCGCACACTGCTGACTTCATTCTTGCTCGCCGGCATGATATAGCCGTATTTCTCGCTCGGATACGTCGGCTCGATGCCCATGAGCATGAGGTTCGCCGTCCCGGCGGCCGCGAGCTCCGTCAGCCGGTGCACCGCCGTGAAATACCGTCCCTCGACATATGGATCCACCGGGCACACCGCCACGGCCTTATCGAGACCGACGCCCTTGACATAGTGCAGATACGCCGACACCAGCACGATAGCCGGGAACGTATCCCGGCGGCACGGCTCCACGGAGATATCCACCGCATCGCCCAGCTGATTGCGCAGCGTCGACACCTGCGACTTCGACGTCGCGATGGTCACATCCGCCGTCGGGTCCGCCTGGCGTATCTGCCGGAACACGCGCTGCACCATCGAGATATGCGTGCCATCCAGCTGCGGGAAAATGGGGATAAACTGTTTCGAGCGGATATCATTCGACAGCGGCCACAGCCGCTTCCCCGAACCGCCCGAAAGTAACACTATATGCATGCCCTGCCTCCGTTCCTCGCGCACAGTCCCGCGCGGCTCAACGCTCCGCCCGCATCGGATTCTCGAGGAAATCCTGATACGTCAGGCGGATGCCCTCCTCGAGCTCCGTTTTATAATGCCAGCCGAGCCGCTCCGCCTTCGACACATCGAGCAGCTTGCGCGGTGTGCCGTTCGGTTTCGACGGATCCCAGAGGATTTTGCCCGTATAGCCGACCACTTTGGCCACCTTCTCCGTGAGCTCCTTGATCGTGAGCTCCTTGCCCGTGCCCGCGTTGACCGTCTCGTTGCCGCTGTAGTTGTTCATGAGGAACACGCAGAGATTTGCGAGGTCATCCACATAGAGGAACTCGCGCAGCGGTGAGCCATCGCCCCAGCACGTCACCGACGGCGCGCCCGCGACCTTCGCCTCGTGGAACCGGCGGATGAGCGCCGGCAGCACGTGACTGTGCGTCGGATGGTAGTTGTCGTTCGGACCGTAGAGGTTCGTCGGCATGACGGAGATGTAGTCCGTGCCATACTGGCGGTTCAGGAACTCGCAGTACTTCCGGCCGGAGATTTTCGCCAGCACATAGGCCTCGTACGTCTTCTCCAGCGCCGACGTCAGCAGGCAGTCCTCCCGCATCGGCTGCGGCGCCAGACGCGGATAGATGCACGACGAGCCGAGGAACTCCAGCTTTTTGCAGCCATTCTGCCAGGCGCTGTGGATGACATTCATCTCCAGCGTCATGTTCTCATACATGAAATCCGCCAGCGCCTCCGCATTGGCCTGGATGCCGCCGACCTTCGCCGCCGCCACGAACACGTACTCCGGCCGCTCCGTGGCAAAGAACTGCTCCACAGCCTCCTGCCGCGTGAGGTCCAGCTCGTGATGCGTGCGCGTGATGATATTGGTATACCCCTGTCGCGTCAGTTCCCGGCAAATCGCCGACCCGACCATGCCGCGATGACCAGCTACATAGATCTTTGCACTCTTCTCCATCATACTAAAAACGCCTCTTCCTTATTTCACGATACCCTTCTCGAGATACTCCTCGAGATTGTTCTGGATATGCTCCTCCGCGCGCTCGACGCGGACCTTTTGCATGTCGTGCTCGACCATGAGGTGTACGAGCTCCTCGAACGACGTCCTCTGCGGGTTCCAGCCGAGCTCGCGTTTCGCCTTGCTCGGGTCGCCCCAGAGGTTCACGACATCCGTCGGGCGATAGAAATCCGGGCTGACCTCGATGACAACCTTGCCCGTCGCTTTATCGATACCTTTCTCCTCCAGGCCCTGCCCGCGGAACTCCAGCTCGATGCCCGCATCATGGAACGCCAGCTGACAGAACTCGCGCACGCTGTGCTGCACGCCCGTCGCGATGACGAAATCCTCTGGTTTATCATGCTGGAGAATCAGCCACATGCACTCCACGTAATCGCGCGCATAGCCCCAGTCACGCAGACTATCCAGATTGCCGAGGTACAGTTTATCCTGCTTGCCCTGCGCGATGCGCGCCGCCGCCAGCGTGATTTTGCGCGTGACGAACGTCTCCCCGCGCCGCTCCGACTCGTGGTTGAACAGGATGCCCGAGCACGCAAACATGCCATACGCCTCGCGGTACTCCTTGGTAATCCAGAAGCCGTACTGCTTCGCCACGGCATACGGGCTGTACGGATGGAACGGCGTCGTCTCACTCTGCGGCACCTCCTCGACCTTGCCATAGAGCTCCGACGTCGACGCCTGGTACACGCGGCACGTCTGCGCCTGCCCCGTCAGCCGCACGGCCTCCAGCACGCGCAGCACGCCCGTCGCATCGATATCCGCCGTGAACTCCGGCACGTCAAACGAGACCTGCACATGACTCTGCGCCGCGAGGTTGTAGATTTCATCCGGCCGCACCGTGCCGATGACATTCACCAGCGACATCGAGTCCCCGAGATCCCCATAGTGCAGGTGGAAATGCGCATTGCCCTCCAGATGCGCAATGCGCTCCCGGTAATCGACCGACGACCGCCGTATAATCCCATGCACCTCATACCCCTTCGCCAGCAGCAACTCCGAGAGATACGACCCGTCCTGTCCCGTAACGCCCGTAATCAAAGCAACCTTACCCATATCCTAACGCCTCCAAATATCAGTACGCAATCATATAGTACCATTCTAGCGATACGCGGACACAAAAAAAAGCTAGTTTTAGTGAAAAACTAGCACAATATTGGTTTTATCAAAAGACCAAACTGGCCTGAAAAGACGACGCAGAGCAAACGAATTACACCCGATATCAGCGTCCCCGTAGCTTTCTGCAAATCTTTTTACCACCATGCAAGAAAACATACCTTATCATCCACGCTATTGACGTAGTTTGCCAAAGGAACGCATATGGACGAATAATACGTCCCTGGAACATTTGCTGCCATATGCGCAATTGCTCGGGGGAAGACGTGAGTATAACGGGGAGCGTCTGTGGCACAACAGTAGCACCATGCACACTACTCGCAAAGGAAAAAGTCAGCACCTGTGCCAGGCCATCGACCATACGGCTCTGTTTAACATCCTGATCACTATAGGCAGGCATAAAGTAATTGATTTGTGGGCCCTGCTCACCTTGTAAAATCACACGGAGATCAAAGAACTTGTTACGGCTGGTATCATCCCCATATTTCTTTAGCATCGGATATGTTGCCAAAACATCTTCATGGGTATAGAGGTTCCACTGACCGGAGAAATTAAAAATCTGCTTAGCGTGGAGCACCTGCCCCCCCCAGGGTGGACATATAGCCACCAGCAGAACCGCCACAGGTGATAACTTCATAGCCCTCCGTGAGGTCTTTGAGCATCGCAATCAATTTGTCGATAGAGTTAACCCGAGCATTTATCCCGGTCACATACCACGCTTTGAAGAGATCGCGAACAAAAATAAGCCTCCCCGCAAAGCGGCGAATCAGACTCGATTGAGCAATATTCTCCCATTCATAACGATCCTTTTCAACAACAGTTTGCTGAAAAGTCTCCACATCGTTAGGAAAATACAGTCCATTGCTGGAAAAGAAAATAAAACAAGTTTTCTTCTTGGCATCAAGGTCCAACACACGAAAATTATCCTTCTGATACTGCTCCATCAACAATGAATTATGCTCATCCAAAGTAAACTGCTGGCTACCCACGTGACCTGCCTCCACATCTGCCCTATATCACTGCGACATGCTTTATCTCTTCAATATAACATAGCTAGCCATGATTGACAACATGGGTAACGGATGATTGCCCTACAAATTAAATACTGTTACCATTCACGGCAACGATGTCCTTATAGGCGTTATAGTCTCGCACATACTCCTCAGCATCATAGTGCTCACTTGCCAGAACCAGCAGAACAGAATCATCACTGAAATCGTACATTTCTTTCCAAACCATATTGGGCAAGTAAAGCCCTGTATTAGGCTTGTTTAAACAGAAGATTGCCTCATTGCCGCTGCCGTCCATCACACGAACCTTGCTCGAGCCTGCGACATTAATCATAACAAATTCCGTTTTTTTATTCGCGTGCTGGCCGCGCACCACGCCTTGTTTCGTACCGCAGATATAAAAAGCGCGTTTTATCTCAAACGGAATATTTTGCCCACCTTCTACCACGATAAGGTCGCCTCGTTCATCTCCCAGCTGTGGGAAATCAATCATCTTAACCAAGTTTAAATGGTGCATGCCATAACCTCCACAACACTAACGTCACAAAATCAAATTACCTTAGATCCGAAACGCATTAACAGCCTCTATGACAGTATCCTGCTCTGCTTTAGTAATCCCATTGTACATAGGCAGACTCAAGACCTCATCTGCATACTGCTCAGCGATTGGATAATCTCCGCGCTTTTTCCCTAGGTAGGTATATGCCTCTGAGAGATGTGGCGGAATTGGATAATGAATCATCGTCCCAATCCCCTGTTCCGCTAGGTATGCCTTCAATGCATCACGATTCTCCGTATGAACCACAAACTGGTGCCATGAAGAATCTGCCCCTGGACGAACCTTTGGCAGCCGAACCAACGGATTACGCAAATGCTCCAAATAGTAATCCGCAACACGATTCCGCTCACCATTCATTTCATCCAAATACTGCAGTTTTACGCGCAGCAGACCTGCCTGCAATTCATCTAGCCGGCTATTAGCGCCAACGACTTTGTTGTGATATTTCTTTTCGCTACCATAATTACGAAAAACACGGAAAGCATCCGCCAAATCCTTGCGGTTAGTTGTAATGCAGCCTGCATCGCCAAAGGCTCCACAACCCTTGGTAGGGTAAAAACTGAAACAAGCGACATCGCCGAATGTACCGACTTTTTGTCCATGCCAGCTATTGCCATGGCTCTGTGCACAATCCTCAACCACGTAAAGATGATGCCGATGCGCGATATCCATAATTTTCGTCATATCACAGGACTGCCCGAAAAGATGAACAGCCAAGATAGCCTTCGTGCGTGGCGTAATAGCTGCCTCTATCTTGTCAGCATCAATATTGTCATAGACATCCGGCTCAACAAATACTGGCGTTGCACCGTTAATCGTTATTCCCATCACGCAGGCAATATAGGCATTGGACGACACGATAACCTCATCGCCCTCATGCACCCCCAGCAAGCGAAAGCTAATCCACAAGGCATCCAAACCACTCGCTAAACCGACCGCATAGTCCGTGCCAATATAGTCTGCCCATTCATTTTCAAAGGCCTGCACTTCTTGTCCCAGAATATACCAGCCTGACCGCAAAACATCGACAGCCTTATTTTCGTACTCTGATGCATGTAAAGAATATTGTCTTTTTAAGTCATTTGCTAGAATCATACTTGCCTCCCATATCTATTGACCATGAGACAAAATTATTTATGCCGTGCAGAGAACGGCGTAACTTACGCAGAACAGTATGTACCCTTCCGGCATCCCATTCTAAAATGCCCTGTCTGAAGTTAGGAAAGCCTTGCCTCTGTAGATATTGATAAATATCAGCTAACGCCACTAGATACGGCCGATAAATCAGCTCACGTACTGATTTTGATAGCTGATAACTGCTCAAGTCCGCTTGATGGTCAAATAACCGCAAATTATGAAAATGGTAAAACACGACGGGCTGTCCATCCACTTGTGGCCCCGCCGTAACAAGGTATTGCTGAATATTCCACGGAGCCGCCCCACCACCTATGTGTTGCAGCTCATGCACCCCTTGGAACCTTTCCGGCCAGTCGTCAAGATATTTTTGATCTCCGAACTTACCGTCCTCAAATCTCGCATAACACCACTCATCGCAACGATTGCACCACCAATTCAAGACCTGCATGCCGTTGGCATTATTCTTAAACGTCATGAATTGAACGCAATATTTACCAGATGTAGCGGTCTGATCATAGCGCGGCGTATACCTATGCCCAGTAATCAGCACATCAGCGCCACTCGCATCAAATTCCTTGAGTAAAATATCCGGCGTAGCAAAAAAGTAGATATCCGAATCCAGGTAAGTAACCTCTGGTAAATGATAATGCTCCAGCACATATTTGATAGAAAAGCACGAGCACGTCCAGCAATACTCTCCTTGCGTGCGTGTTCCTTTGATGCGCCGCAAACGTTCATCTTCAAACTCATCCATAGAAATGATTGTGGCTCTGGACAATGACAGTCGTGTCAGCATATCATAAGCCAAATCATCAAAGGCAAAAATGAATAACTGAAAATCTGTCCCTGTTGCTTCCAATGAACGGTAAAGCGCTAATCCTCTTGTCAAATAATTAGAATCAAAAAGTGTACAAAAATAATGCATACGACCCCCATCAGTAAAAATGCAACACAGGCTCTAGCAGAAAGCTTATTCTTGCCAAAATAGGGCAAGGGCTATCTTGACGGTTCAAATTATGCCTTATGTCGTTTTGACAGGGACATATATTCCAACAACAGTCTCGTCGCTACATT
>ONCF01000064.1 GCA_900316275.1 uncultured Veillonellaceae bacterium | reverse complement strand
CCTGGAGGAAAGCGTGGAGGTCGTCATCGCGGGCTACCAGAAGAAGAACGCCATCCTCTCCGACAAGGAAAAGCACACCGTGGCCTACCACGAAATCGGCCACGCGCTCGTGGCCGCGCTGCAGTCCCATTCGGCGCCTGTGCAGAAAATCACCATTATCCCGCGCACGAGCGGCGCGCTCGGCTACACCATGCAGGTAGAACAGAAGGATCAGTACATCCTCACGAAAGAAGAACTGGAAAACAAAATCGCCACGTTCACGGGCGGCCGCGCGGCTGAAGAGGTCAAGTTCGGCCAGGTCAGCACGGGCGCGGCCAACGACATCGAGCAGGCCACGAAACTCGCGCGCGCGATGATTACGCGCTACGGCATGAGCGAGGACTTCGACATGGTCGCGATGGAGACTGTCACGAACCGCTACCTCGGCGGCGACACGAGTCTCGCCTGCTCGGCGGCCACGCAGAACGCCATCGACAAGCAGGTCGTGGCCCTCGTGCGCGCGCAGCACGAAAAGGCGAAGCAACTGCTCAGCGACAACATGGATAAACTGGATGAGCTCGCAGCCTATCTCTACGAGAAGGAGACCATCACGGGCGAGGAATTCATGCGCATCCTCAAGGGCGAAGAGACCGTCGCCGAAGCGGAGGCCAAAGACGCAGCTGAGGAAGCAGCCGAGGCTGCCGCCAAAGCAGACAAAGAAGATAAGCCACACAAATACAATCTGGCGTAAAACATTGGCAAACCGTTGACCATGCCCTGTGGGCTAATGCCAACGGTTTTATTTTGTGAAAAGTATTGATAAGGGGAGAGGTGAGCGCACATGATAGAGGTCAATGAGCTGGTCAAGCAGTTCCCACACCGCCAGCCCGACGGCACGGCCGGTTGGAAAACAGCCGTCGACCATCTGTCCTTCAGCGTGGAGCAGGGGGAAATATTCGGCCTGCTCGGTCCGAACGGCGCGGGTAAGACCACGACCATCCGCATGCTCACAATGCAGACCCAGCCCACCAGCGGCACCATCCGCTACGACGGTCTGGCCGCCGCGCAGCACGCGCAGGACATCAAAAACCTCATCGGCGTCGTGCCCCAGCACGTGAATTTCGACCAGGACCTCACTGTCGGCGAAAACATGGAGCTGCACGCGCGACTGCATCACCTCGGCCGCGCGGCACGCCGCCAGCGCATCGCGGAGCTCCTCGACTACGTAGAGCTCGCGGACGTCGTCAACGACGGTGTGCGTCGCCTCTCGGGCGGCATGAAACGCCGCCTGCTCATCGTGCGCGCGCTCATCCACCAGCCGCGTATACTGTTCCTGGATGAGCCCACCGTGGCCCTCGACCCGCAGGTGCGCCGCCGCATCTGGGCGCTCATCCGCGACATGGCCGCGCAGGGCACCACGATATTCCTCACGACCCATTACATCGAGGAGGCCGAGGCCCTCTGCGGCCGCGTCGCCATGCTGGACAAGGGCCAGCTCGTCGCTCTCGACACCCCCGCAGGCTACCGCGAACGCTGCCACGTACCCACGCTGGAGGAGGCATTCCTGCAGCTGACCGGGCACAAGGCATAGAAGGGAGGTCGCTATGCAGAAACTTTACGACATCTGGACCGTTTTCTGGCGCGACTGGCTCGTGCTGCGCCGTCGACTGGCGAAATTCATTCTTTCACGCATGGTTGCGCCCATTCTCTATCTCGTGGCCTTCGGCTGGGGTCTCGGCCGCAGCATCCAGGTCACGGGCGGCACCTACCTCGACTTCCTCGTGCCCGGCATTATCGCGCTGAACTCCATGAACATCAGTTTCAATAGCCTCACGCCCGTGCATGCCGAACGCGTCTACCACAAAAGCCTCGAGGAATATATCCTTGCACCCATCTGGCCAGACGCCTTCGTCATCGGCAAATGCCTCGCCGCCATCCTGCGCGGCCTCATCTCCTCGGCCATCATCCTCGTGCTCGCCTACGCCTTCGGCGCGCACCTCACGCTCAGCCCCCTGTTCCTCGCCGTGCTCATCCTCAATTGCCTCATCTTCGCCGAAATCGGCTTCATCGCCGCTATGAAAATCGACACCTTCGAAGAAATGAGCCAGGTCAACACCTACATCCTGCTGCCCATGTCCTTCCTCTGCGGCACCTTCTTCTCCGCCCACGCCCTGCCCACCGCCGTGCGCTATCTCATCGAACTCCTGCCCCTCACACACACCAGCTACCTGCTGCGGGGGCTCGGGCAGGGGGAGAGCGTAGCGCTCGGGTCGGTCGGGGTGTTGCTTGCCTATGCGGTGGGCGGTTGGCTGCTCGGCAGGCGACTGTTTCGAGGATTGACGAAGTAAAAGAGTTGAGAGTGAAGAGTTGAGAGTGAGGACGCGGCCCCGGATAAATGCAGCAACGTAGGCGGAGGGGTGGCATAGCATAAGTGGAGCGTTGGAATTTTGCGTTAAGAACGATTTTTTTGCCGACCAGCTTCCTCGTAAAAGCTTCAACCGTTCAAGCGCAGCGCGTTTTGAAGCTTTTTCAGGATTAATTATAGGCAAAAAAATCGTTTAGCAAAATTACTTAGCGGAACGTTGCTATGCCACCCCGTAGCCGGTCGGCAGGCGCTAGCCTAAAACGTTTAGCAAAATTTATCAGCGGAACGTTGCTGACCAGCCCCGTAGCCGGTCGGACAAGAAGAGTTGAGAGTGGCGGGGTACTGATACATAGAAAGGACAAAGTATTTGTTTAAAACGATTTTACATCACCATGCTGCCTCGTGTGGCGATTGCAGCAAACTTTGCTGCACGAAGATTGAGGACTTTGGCGTGCGGGCGGGGCGGCTCACCATCTTTGAGCACGTCAATTTGCACATGCATTGCGGCCAGCTCACGGCCCTCATCGGCCCGAACGGCGCGGGCAAGAGCACCCTCATGCGCGCCATCCTCGGTGAAGTCCCGCACACGGGCCGCCTGCACTACGTCGACGCCAAAGGCCGCCACACCGGCCACCCAACCATCGGTTACGTGCCACAATACCTGCGCTTCGACGTCAGCGCGCCCATCTCCGTGCAGGACCTCTTTATGGCCAGCCTCACGCGCCGTCCCGTCTGGCTCTGCTCCGCACGCAGTCTGCGCCCGCGCATCGAGGCCAGCCTCGCACGCGTGCAGGCAGATAGCCTCATCGACCGCCGTCTCGGCGCTCTCTCCGGCGGCGAGCTGCAGCGCGTCCTGCTCGCGCTCGCGCTCGACCCCATGCCCGATTTGCTGTTGCTCGACGAGCCCGTCTCCGGCGTTGACCAGAACGGCCTCGAACTTTTCTACGAAATCGTCGCCGACCTGCGCGCCAAAGAAGACATGGCCATTCTGCTCATCTCGCACGATCTCAACATGGTCGCACGCCACGCAGACCAGGTCGTGCTGCTCAATAAAGGCGTCATCTGCAGCGGCACGCCCGAAGAAGTCTTTGCCGACGCACGCACGAAACACATCTTTGGCATCCTGACAGGAGGGGAGGACTAACGCATGGACATTTTAACACTGCTTTACGGCGCCATCGACACCCTGCTGCCCTTTGAATGGTCCAGCCATATCTTTATGAAAAACGCCTTCCTCGCCATCCTGCTCGTCACGCCGCTCTTTGGCTTGCTCTCCACGATGGTCGTCTCCAACCGTATGGCCTTCTTCTCCGACTCCCTCGGCCACGGCGCCTTCACCGGTATCGCCCTCGGCGTGCTGCTCGGCTCCGTCTCGCCGCTCTTGTCGCTTGTCATCTTCTCCGTCGTTTTCGCCGTATTCATCACCTGGATCAAGAGCAAGAGCAGCGCTTCCACCGACACCATCATCGGCGTTTTTTCTTCGACGGCCATCGCGCTCGGCCTCATGATTATGAGTCACGGCGGCGGTTTCAACAAATTCTCCAGCTACCTCATCGGCGACATTCTCAGCATCACACCGGCTGACCTCGGCGCACTCGTCCTCGTCTGCCTGCTCGTCACCGGCGTCTGGGCCTGGTTGTTCAACCACCTGCTGCTGCTCTCCATCAACACATCCTTTGCCCGCAGCCGCGGCATACCCGCGCTGCTCACCGAGAGCGCCTTCGCGGCCACGCTCGCCGTCGTCGTTGCCATCAGTATCCAGTGGGTCGGTATCCTCATCATCAACGCCCTGCTCGTCCTGCCCGCCGCCGGCGCACGCAACGTCACAAACAGCGTCAAAAGCTATCACCTCGTCTCCGTCGCCATCGCCCTCATTTCCGGCCTCACTGGCCTCCTGCTCGCCTACTACTGCAACATGGCCGCCGGCGCCACCATCGTTGTCGTCGCAGCTGCCATCTTCTTCCTCACGCTGCTGCTCAAGCCTCGTTTTACCAAGTAGGACTACATTTATGAAAAGAATTTTTATTACCTTTGTGCTTACGGCTGCGGCCATGCTAACCGCGTTCTTTTTGGGCACGGGCTACTTTCTCGGCAACTACGTCGTGGAGTTTGGCCTGCAACGCGGTACGGCCGACAACCACCAGGCACCGCCGCGCGCCTACGCCCTCATCATGCCGCCGAGCACGACGGGCTATAACAAGCCGGACTTCCCCACAGAGGACTGGCACCTGCAGGCGGCTGATGGCACCAACCTCGCGGGCACGCACTTCTCGCCGCGCGGCTGGAGTCACCGCTGGGTCATCGCCGTGCACGGCTACGGCTGCACCCAGGAAAACTCCTGGTACATCGCGGAAAACTACCTGCACCTCGGCTACCATGTCGTCACGCCCGATTTGCGCGGCGCGGGCATGAGTGACGGCCAATTTGTCACGCTCGGTCACGACGAAAGTCAGGACATCCGCCTCTGGGCAGAGCAAATCCTCGCAGCCGACCCGCAGGCAAAAATCGTGCTGCACGGCGTCTCCATGGGCGCGGCCACCGTCATGCTCGCGGCCGCAGGCGACCTGCCTCCCGCCGTCGTGGCCGTCGTGGAGGACAGCGGCTACACGAGCGCCTACGACCTCATCGCCTTTCATCTCGAGCACTCCTTTGGCCTGCCATCTTTCCCTTTGCTCGACATCATGAACTGGCGCTGCGAAAAACTCGCGGGCTTCAGCCTCAGCGCCACCTCGCCCTACGACGCCGTGGGGGAGGGGCGGCTGCCCACACTCTTTATTCACGGTACGGCCGACACGCTCGTGCCACCAGAGATGGGCCGCACGCTCTATGCGCACGCGGCGGGGGAGAAACAACTGCTGCTCATGGACGGCGCCTTGCACGCCGTCGCCAGTCAAAAGGATCAGAAGCGCTATTTTAAGACAGTGATGGATTTCCTTGAGCCTTACATGGGGCCCTGAATTTTTGGCGATTGCGTGCTGACTACGCAAAAGTGAGTCGTCAGTGCTAGGCGGTGATGGCGACGGGAAGATTTAATTGTATACACGAAAAGGGTGCGCCTGCACAATGGCAAGCGCACCCTTATTTTATGTGTATTATGCGTAATTTTTACTCCGTGGCCAGCATCGGCGTGTTATCGTCGTGATGATGCTGGTGCAGCCAGCCGGGAATGAGCACGAGCAGGCTCACGGTGAGACCGATGAACAGCGGACTGATGGGGCTGCCGAGGAGGGCGGCCGCGATGGCCGTGCCCGTCGAGAGCACCATGGACGCGAGCGCCCAGTGCTCCTCGATGGCGTGCGGGATAAAGACGGCGAACGTCAGCGGCAGGAAAATACCGCCACCGCGCAGGGCCATGGAGAGGTAGTTCCAGAACAGTACCTGCGAACCCTCGTTGAGCTCGGCAAAACCGGCGGCTGCCAAGATGACGCTAAGCACGACCAGGCGGCTCAGGCGCAGCATCTGGCGGCCGTCCGTGACGTGCAGTACACGCGCGACGACATCCCGCGTGAGCATGGTGCCGATGCCGAGCGACAGGCCGGCGATGGAGCCGATGAGCGAGAGGATGATGCCGCCCATGGCGATGGAGCCGAGCAGTACCGGCTGCTCCTGCAGCAGATAGTACGGCAGCGTGAGCATAGGTGCGACCTCGGGGTGCGCCGCATGCACATACATACCGATGAGCGCGCAGGGCAGGCCGACCGGCAGGGCAATGAGTGCGGCCGTGAAGGCGCCGACAGCCGCCGTGCGCGGCGTGGCCGCGGCGAAGATGGCCTGGATATAGGACTGCGTGCAGAGCATGCCCACGATGACGGAGAGCACGCTCGTGAGCGCACTCTGCACGCCGCCGCCCACGAGGCTGAACCAAGGGAAAGCGGGCAGGGCTGCCGCTACGGCACTGTCCGTGCTGATAGAATGCCAGGCGGCGATGCCGGCGAGGCAGAGGCTTACCCAGAGGATGACGGCCTTGATGATGCCGCCGACGCCCGCGCTTTTCAGACCGCCGAAGAAACCATAGGCGGCCACGAGTGCCGTGAGAATCAGTGCGGCCAGCCAGAGTGGCAGATGCAGTAGCGCCGCGATGAGCGCGATGCCTGGCAGGCAACTGGCTACGGCGCTGAAGAAAATGCCGAGCGACGAAACGACCGTCGTGAAGCGGCCGGCTGGGTTGCCGTAGTTCAGCACGAGGTATTGGGAAATCGTCTCCAAGGCGCTCTTGCGCAGCGGGCGGGCATAGAACAGACCCATGAGAATGAGGCTCAGGCCCGTGCCAATGGTAAACCACCAGGCAGAGAGGCCTACGGTCGCGGCCATCTGCGCCGTACCGACCGTGGCACCGCCGCCAATGCAGGTACCGGCGATAGTACCAGCGACCAGGGGCACGCCAGCGGCACGTCCGCCAAGCGTGTACCCCTCAGCCGAATGTACCGAGCGGGCTGCGTAGATACCGCCGCCGAGGGCGACGGCAATGGTGATACCAATGATAATGATTTGAGCCATACTGAGCTCCATGCCAAGACTTCCTTCCTAGCTTTTGTTTCAGAAAATTATGTTTGATGGGGCCTATTATAGCACCGTTTTTCCGGCTTGGCGCAACGAATTTGGCAGTCAGAAGAACAAATAGCAAGCGCGCACCATGTAAGGGTGGGACTAGGAAAGCCACAGGCTGACTGTAAACAATAGTACATTGCCATCGAACAGAAAGGGCTAAAAATCTCAGTTGGGGCGTACGGAAAAATGTTGCTTTGTAAGCAGGATGTTTCCTCTTTTTTACTTGCTTAATGTTTCTGAGCATACTATAATAGGAATATAAAAGGATGCTCTAACAAGGATGAAAGCGAGGGGCTAATATGGCTATTTCAGGCATTGGCGGCTTTAGCACGTACACGCCGGTCAGTACGCTAAAGTCTTTTCCGCAGATGAATCGGGATGTGAGCAACACCGGCATGCAGAAAGCGGAGGAAATCTCCCAGAAGGCTGGCGACTACTATGAGGTCTCCAATTTCGGTACGGAGACACGCTATGGCGAGAGCAAGTTCCAGCAGGGGAATATCCGCACACTGCGCGATGGGCATGCCGATACGACGGCCATCATGGACAAGGCGAAGTCCTACTATGAGGTCTCGAACTTCGGCAACGAGACGAAAATCGGCTCGAGCCTGTTCAAAAAAGCCAACGAGCAGATTGCCACGCAGGGGCAGCAGAATGTCTCAGCTGGCATGGATAAAATCCGTCAGGTGACGGAGGTCTCGAACTTCGGCAACGCTACGAATCTCGGCAAGAGTGGTTTCCAGCAGATTAACGCACAGATTAGCGCGAAACATGCGCAGGCCGCAGCAGCCTACAAGGCTTCAGCCAGCAAGGTGGCGGGGCCGTCACTCGATATCGCCGCATAAACGACTTTCAGGCATACGAAAAGCCTCCCGTGGGGGAGGCTTTTTTAGTGGTTACTTTTCATCCTGAGGGGTGTTGTTCGCTTCATTGGGCGGGGCCGGATGGCGCGTCACGATGATTTTATCGATGCGCGCGCGGTCCATGTCGGCGACCTCGAATGTGAACTCGCCCCAGGCCTTGCGTTCGCCGGTCTTGGGGATATAGCCGAAATAGGAGGTCAGGAAGCCGCCCACCGTGTGGTACTGGTCGTGCTCCTCATCCGGCAGCGTCTCGATGCCGAACCGTTCCTTGAAATCGTCGATGGAGTAGAGGCCGTCTATGTACCAGGAATTCTCGTCGCGCGGCGTAATCTGCAGCGGTTCGTCGGCCGCGGGCAGCAGGCCTTCGCCGATGATTTCCTCCACGATGTCATCCAGCGTGATGTAGCCGATGACGCCACCGTACTCGTCGAGCACCATGGCCTGGTGAATGCCCGTGTCGCGGAACTTCGCGAGTACGCGGAACGTCTCCATGGAGCGCGGCACGAACAGCGGTTTTTGCACGTACTGCGCGAGGTCGAGCGTCTTGCGCTCCAGCGCGGCGTCGAGCAGGTCCTTGGCATGCAGCACGCCGCAGAAATCGTCGAGGCTCTCCTTGCCCACGGGGAACACGTCCTGCTTGTTCTCGCGGATGAGTTTGAGGTTCTGCCGCAGCGAGTCGTCGAGGTCGAGCCAGAGCATCTGCGTGCGCGGTGTCATGAGCGCAGAGACCGTCTGGTCGGACAGGTGGAAAATGCGGTCCACCATGGCCTGCTCACTCTTGGCAAATGTGCCGTCCTCCGTGCCCTGCTCAATGAGCTCCTTGATATCATCCTCGGTCACGGTGTCCTTGCTGCTGCGCTCCAGGCCGAAATGGTGCAGCACTTTGTCTGTAAGGTGGCGTAACGTGCCCAGCGGGCCGCCATCTGAACTATCCAAAAAGTATCCCTTCCTTTTCTGGTACAAGCAAAATCATATGTCATTAGTATAACATATCGCGGCGCGTTGGCATAGTCCCGCCTGTTGGCAAACCGGTGTACATGAATACATTTAATAAACATGTCATTTAAGACTGGACAAGGTCTGTAAAGTATTATACAATACAACACATAGTGCTTTGGGAATGGTACGTTCTTCCTGGGAGTAAGAGCAATTATACTTTAGTTGTATTTTGGAGGGTGATTTCTTGGATTCACGCGGTAACTTCTCGACCCGGCTGGGCTTCATTCTGGTCTCGGCCGGCTGCGCCATCGGACTCGGCAATGTCTGGCGCTTCCCGTACATCACGGGGCAGTACGGCGGCGCCTCGTTCGTACTCATTTATCTCGTATTTCTCGCCATCCTTGGCCTGCCCATCATGGTGTCCG
Source organism: uncultured Veillonellaceae bacterium (assembly GCA_900316275.1). Classification (GTDB taxonomy): domain Bacteria; phylum Bacillota; class Negativicutes; order Selenomonadales; family Selenomonadaceae; genus UBA2897. Next base: position 39,236 of record ONCF01000064.1, on the reverse strand, counting down.
AGTTCGCCGTCGGGCGCGCGAGCCAGCGCAGCGCGGCAAAGTCGTTTGACGTGCTGGAGCCGGCGGGCACGAAATGGCACCTTTACAAGTATTTTGGCATCGCGGGCAATTTCCTGCTCATGATGTTCTATACGACCGTCTCGGGCTGGATGCTCTACTATCTGTATAAATCGCTCATCGGTGGTTTTAACGGCCTCGACGCGGCGGGCGTGGGCGCGGTGTTCGGTGCCATGCTGGCTGATCCCGTGACCATGGCGGGCAACATGATGGCCATCGTCGTGCTCTGTGGCGGCGTCTGCTATCTAGGCGTGCAGTCGGGCGTGGAGCGCATCACGAAATACATGATGACCTGTCTGCTCATCCTCATGGTCGTGCTGGCCATCAACTCCTGCCTGCTGCCGAACAGCGAGATTGGCCTCGAGTATTATCTCTCACCTGATTTCAGCAAAGTAGCGGAGTACGGTTGGAAAGAGGTGGTCTTTGCGGCCATGGGGCAGGCGTTCTTCACGCTGTCGCTGGGCATCGGCGCGCTGGCCATATTCGGCAGCTACATCGGCAAAGAAAAGCGCCTCACGGGCGAGGCTATCTGGGTCATCATCCTCGACACCCTTGTGGCGCTCATGGCCGGCCTGATCATTTTTCCCGCCTGCTTCAGCTTCGGCGTACAGCCGAGCAGCGGCCCGAATCTGCTGTTTGTGACGTTGCCGAACGTCTTCAACGCCATGCCGGGCGGCCAGTTTTGGGGCGCGCTGTTCTTCCTCTTTATGGCGTTTGCCTCTATGTCTACGGTCATCGCGGTGTTCGAGAACCTCGTGGCCTGCTTCTACGACCTCACGGGCGCGGATAGGCGCAAGATTATCCGCATCGGCATCCCGCTGATTATCGTGCTCTCTATGCCCTGCGTGCTCGGCTTTAACGTGCTCAGCGGTTTCCAGCCGCTCGGCCCCGGCTCGGGCGTGCTCGACCTCGAGGACTTCCTCGTCTCGAACAATATCCTGCCGCTGGGCAGCCTCGTCTACCTCGTGTTCTGCACGAGCCGCTACGGCTGGGGCTGGAACAACTTCCTGCGCGAGGCTGACACGGGCAAAGGCACAGCCTTCCCTGCGTGGTCACGTTTCTATCTGACCTACATCCTGCCGCTTGTTGTGCTCATCATCTTCGCGAACGGTTACTACGCCCTGTTCTTTGCCAAGTAAGGACACCACAGCATCAATTCCGCAGCCACCTCACCATCTGTGGGGTGGCATTTTGCTATGTGTGCAAAGGTTTTTGTCAGGCTATGGTGTGCAGTGGGGAGGGGATATGTTATAATGATAATAACTGACGGCAAAACGCGGGACTATTGGCTCGTGTGGCGCAGCAAGACAAGGAGTGGCAGAGTTGAAGAAAAGTAAACGGCGGGGCAGTGCGGCGCAGGGACGCGAGACGGAGGCGCTGGCACCCGTGCGGGACGATACGCCGACGATACAGTGGTTCCCCGGCCATATGAAAAAGGCGCAGCGGCTCGTCGAGGAAAACCTCAAGCTCGTGGACGTGGTTATCGAACTGCTGGACGCGCGTATTCCGTTGAGCAGTGCGAACCCCATGCTGGCGGAGATTATTCAGGACAAGCCGCGTGTCGTGGCGCTGAACAAGGCCGATCTCGCGGACGCTGAGCGCACGCGCGCCTGGGTGGCGTATTTCCGCAGTCAGGGCATCGCGGCTGTGGCCGTGGATGCTTCGCGCGGGCGGGGAGTGAAGCAGCTCGTACAGCAGGTGACGGAGCTCGCACGGCCGCGTACGGAGAAATTCGTCAAGGCGGGCGGCCGACCCCGCGCGGCGCGCTGCATGATTCTCGGCATCCCGAACGTGGGCAAGTCCTCGCTCATCAACCGGCTCGCGGGCGCGGCCATCACGAAGACGGCGGACAAGCCGGGCGTGACGCGCGCGAAGCAGTGGATAAAAATCGGTCAGGGACTCGACCTGCTCGATACGCCGGGCATCCTCTGGCCGAAGTTCGAGGACAAGCAGGTCGGTCTGAAGCTGGCCTTTACCGGCGCAGTGAACGACGATATTTACGACCTCGAGCAGGTGACCATCCTGCTTTTAGAGATTTTGCGGCATGACTACGCCCCGCGGCTCGTGGAACGGTTCAAACTCACAGGTGAGCTGCCCGCGACGGGCGCGGAGCTGCTCGAGGCCATTGGACGCAAGCGCGGCTGCCTCGTGCGCGGCGGGCTCGTGGACACGGACAAGGCCATGCACATTGTGATGACGGAGTTCCGTGCGGGCAAGCTCGGTCAGGTGACGCTGGACGAGATACCGCAGACGGGCGCAACGGACACGGCGGACGGGGAAGGCTGAATTTGCGGCTATGTACGTGCCAGGCAAAGACGATACACATAAAATTTTTTCGCCCCTGCGCTATAGCTATAGCGTAGGGGGGACTATATAGTAGGGGATTGTCAGTAAAGATGGATATTTCCGGTTATTCAGGCAAGCAGGTGGCGGCGCTCATGGCGGAGAGCCCGAGCGAGGAGCTGCTGGCGGCCTGCCGCGCGGATGGACGCAAAAGCGTGCAGCAGCTCGTGCGGCGCTACGAGCGTGAGCAGCAGGAGCGGGCACGCGTGGCGGCGTTGTATAAATATGAGAATGAGGCGGCCAAGGCCGGCTTTGAGCTCGTGGCGGGCGTCGATGAGGCGGGGCGCGGCCCACTCGCGGGGCCTGTGTCCGTGGCGGCGGTCATCCTGCCGCGCGACTGCTTTATCCCGCATTTGAACGACTCCAAAAAACTCTCGGCTAAAGTGCGCGACGAGTTATACGATATAATCAAGGAGAAGGCGCTTGCGGTGTCGTCGGTGCTTATTGATGCGCAGACGATAGACCGCGTGAATATCTACCAGGCGACGATGAACGGCATGTACGATGCCATTTTCGGTCTGGAGAAGGAGCCACAGCAGGTGCTCATCGACGCCGTGGAGCTCGCAAATTTGCCTATGCCATCGCTCTCTATCATCAAGGGCGATGCGAAATCCGCCTCCATTGCGGCGGCCTCCATTATCGCCAAGGTGACGCGTGACCGGCTCATGGAGCAGTACGACGCACTTTATCCGCAGTACGGCTTCGCCCGGCACAAGGGCTACGGCACGGCGGAGCATATCGCGGCGCTCCGGCAGTATGGTCCCTGCCCCATACACCGGCTGTCTTTTGAACCGGTGAAATCCATTGCGCAGGCACAGCAGCAGGAAGTGCCCTTTTGAAGCCTAAGCTTTGAATATACAGGAAGTGATTTTCGATGCCCATTGAAACTGCCAATGTGGGCGTACGTCCGGTAGGCCCGGCCCAACAGAGCAATACTGACAATACCGTCAGGCGCACTCCCGCGAGCAGCGGGTCCGGTTTTGCGCCGGAGACCAAGGTGGCACTGCGTTCGGCCATTCAGGACATGGCAGGCGTGCTCACGCAGGTCAATGAGGCGCAGGCGGAGTCCGTGGAGAAAATGCCGAAAGCCATGCAGGATGTTATCGACAACATTATGCGGCAGGCGTTTTCTCTGGAGGAGACGCTGAGTCAGGGCCTCGGCAGTACGCTGGAGAGCCAGCGTTTCTCTACGGAGCAGTTGAAGACGTTTTCCCGCATGTTGGCACAGCTCGGCAACATTCTGTCCAAGGGCGGCGAGGCCGGCACAAGCGATACGCTGACGGCGCTGCTGAAAAATTTCAAGGTGTTGCTCAGTGAGGAAGGCAACGGCACGGAGCCGGTGCTCCTGACCAAGGCGGCGTTTGCGCTCATCGACGAGGTGCCGATGGAGCAGCTGCCGGTGCGCATGCAGCAGCTGTTCGCGGCGCTGCAGCAGCCGTATGACGGTACGGTTACGGGCAATCGCGCGGCTTTGCAGGTGCTCAGGCAGCTCGTGCAGGACTTTATGCCGCAGACAGGCAGCACGGGCACGCAGAGCGGCCAGAGCGCGGCACAGGCTGGGCAGGGTACGGGTCAGCCGGGCAGTGCGGCAGCCGGTCAGCAGTCTGGCAATGTGGTGTTCACCGGCCAGAACGGAACCGGCAATGCAGCTGCGGGTCAGACTGCGGCGGGCAATGCCGCAGCCGGTAATAATGGCTTGGGCAGCGCAGCTGGCACTGCGTCCGGCACCGTGGCCAACGCTGCGACGGCTGGTCAGGGGGCAGCTGCTGGCACGGCGAATGCGCCGGGTACGGCAGCAGCTAATGCCACAGGCCAGCCTGTTAATGCAGGGACGGCTGGTCTGGCGGAAGGAACGGCTGCGCATGGCCCTGCGGGGCAGACCACTGCGGGGGGTGCGCAGGCCGGGGCAGCGGGCAACGCCCAGACTGCGGGACAGGCGGCTGGCAACGGTCAACCACAGGCCAATACTGGAGCATCTGCGCTGGCAGAAAATGGTCAGGCAGGCGCAGGTACGGCAACAGGCGGTCAACAGACAGCTGGTACAGCCCAGGGCAGTCAGCAGGCGGCTGGCATGCCGCAGGCAGGTACGGGTACAGGCAACGCGGGCTCTGCGCCAGCTGGCACAGGTATGCCCAGCGGTGCCCGACAGGGAGCAACAGGCCAGGGTTCGCCCTTGACACCTGAGCAGCAGGCCGCACGGCCACAGGTCACGGCGCAGGAAAACCGCCAGACCATCCTGCAGGGTCAGCAGACGGTCGTACAGGGCCAGCAGATGGCCCAGCAGGGCCAGAACGTCATGCAGCAGGGCGCGCAGATGATGCAGCAGGGGCAGCAGCTCCTGCAGCAGGGCCAGTCCATGGCCCAGCAGGGCGAGCACCTCGTTGCACAGGGCCAGCTCATGGTGGAACAGGGCCAGCAGCTGCTCGCGCAGGACGGCCCCACGTCACGGCAGGGCCAGCAGCTCGTCAAGCAGGGTCAGCAGACGCTCCAGCAGGGGCAGGAAATGCAGACCCAGGGCGAGCGCCTCACGCAGCAGGGCCAGCAGCTGGGCACGCAGGGTCAGCAGAATTTGCAGCAGGGGCTGCAGCTGCAGGACCGTGGTCAGCAGACCATTCAGCAGGGCCAGGCCCTGCTGCAGCAGGCGCGCGAGGCCCTGCCCGGTCAGGAGGCATTGCGTACGGCCATGCAGCAGGCGCGCGAACAGCTGCTGAGTCAGCCCATGCAGAACACGGCGCAGACGATGGATACACTGCGCAGCATGGCACGGCTGCTGTTGCGCGACGCCGTGTTGGCGCCACAGGATGCACAGCTCCTGCAGAGCTTCGCTGAGAGCGGCACGCAGAAACTCGACGCGTCCGAGGCACGCCAGTTGCAGCAGCTGCTGCGCGTCTGCCAGCAGAACGTACCAGCCGCCGTGCAGCAGGCCGCCGTGCAGCGGCAGATGCCGGAACTGCCGCGTGTCTGGTCGCTCATGCAGCTCGCGGATATGACGGCGGCGCGCGATATGACGCCGCAGCAGCTGCAACGCACGAGCCACGACCTCGCCGTGCTCGCGAACGCCATGAACCAGTCGATGACGGGCGACAACACGACGGCGTTGCCGGGACAGCGCTCACTGGATTTTATGATGCCGCTCTATATGGGGCAGCCGCAGCAGAGCTATCCGACATACATCCACGTCTACGATGAAAATCAGCCGGACAAACGCACGGGGGTGCTGAAAAAAGAAACCTGGTTCCGCGTCTGTGTGCTCACACAGAATATCGGCGCGGTTGACGCTACGTTCCGGGTGTACGAAGGCTCCCGTCTGGATATGCGTGTCTTCTTCTCGCGGCCTGAGCAGGCGGAGGAGTTCACCCAGTATATGCCGGCTTTACGTAAATCACTCCGCGAGACGCGTTTGCTGTTGCAGGATGTAAAGATTGGTGCTGTGTGATTATACAGCACCAATGTCCTTGACGAATGGAATGTTTAGGCTTATAATAAATGATGTAGAAGGAACGGGATGACCGATGAGCAAGCGCAAGTTGCAGCCACCTACGCCGGAGCCGGAGACGGATCCGCAGGCGGAGAAAAAGGCGGTAGCGCTGAAGTATGACCAGGCGACACAGCGCGCGCCAAAGGTCGTGGCCAAGGGCCGCGGCCATGTGGCGGAGAGTATTTTGGCTGCGGCTCAGAAGAACACCGTGCCTGTCTACCAGAACAAGACCCTCGTGAACATGCTGATGGCGCTCGATATCGACCGGGAAATCCCGCCGGAGCTCTATCATGCCGTCGCGGAGGTCCTGGCCTATATCTACCGGATGGACAGAAACGAGCAACGCCGCACGACGCAGGAGTGAACAGCACCGCAGAGGCGCTATGAGTTGTGCCATCCGCCAGAGGAGCGAACGGCATGGACAACAAGGTCATCGGCAAAGCGGGTGAGCAGGCGGCGGCAGACTACCTGCGGAGCAAGGGCTGTGAGATTCTCGCACGTAACTATCGCGTGGCATTGGGCGAAATCGACCTCATTGCACGCGAGGGCCAGACGCTGGTTTTCGTCGAGGTCAAGACGCGGCGCTCCGTGCGCTGCGGGCGTCCGGCAGCGGCCGTGAACTACTATAAACAACAGAAAATCAGCCGCGTGGCGGCCGTGTTTCTCAGGCAGAGGCATCTTTGGGGATGCCCCTGCCGTTTTGACGTGGTGGAGGTCTACTGCGTGGGTGAGCAACTGGAGGTGCGCCAGATCAAGGGTGCCTTTGAGGCGGCGTTGTGAGTGCAGGAGGAAAATCTATGTTTGCCAGATCACTAGGGGCGACGACGCTGGGCGTGGACGGGCTGCTCATTGACGTGGAGGTCGATGCGGCCAGCGGTCTGCCCGGCTTTGATATCGTGGGCTTGCCGGACACGGCCGTGCGGGAGTCCAAGGAGCGCGTGCGCACGGCTATCCGCAACTCGGGCCTCGCCATGCGGCAGGAAAAAGTGACTATCAACCTCGCGCCGGCCGATATCCACAAGGACAGTCCCGGTCTCGACCTGCCCATCGCGATCGGACTGCTCGCGGCCTACGGTATGGTGCCGCAGGAGGCGGTGGCGGGCTGTTTGTTTGCGGCCGAGCTCTCGCTCGAGGGCGAGTGCCGGCCCATCCGCGGTGTGCTGCCCATGGCCATTAAGGCACGTGACCTGGGGCTCAAGGCGTTTTATGTGGCGGCGGACAACGCCAACGAGGCTCTGCTTGTCGAGGGCTTGACGGTCTACGCCGTGCACAATCTCGGCGAGCTCGTGCAGAGCCTGACGGGGCAGGTGCCACTGCCAGTCGCTGTGCCGGAACCAGTGGAGGCGGAGCCTACGGCCTTCGCCGATGATTTCTCGGACGTGCAGGGGCAGTATCAGGCCAAGCGGGCGCTGGAAATCGCGGCAGCCGGTGGCCACAACGTGCTCATGGTCGGCGTGCCCGGCTCGGGCAAGACGATGCTGGCGCGGCGCCTGAGCTCCATCCTGCCGCCGCTCACGCGCGAGGAAGCGCTCGAGGTTACGAAAATCTACAGCATCGCGGGCATGCTGCCGCACCATGGCGGCCTCATGACGGCGCGGCCGTTCCGCAGCCCGCATCACACGACGTCCATGGCGGCCATGACGGGCGGCGGCTCCGTGCCACGCCCCGGCGAGGTGACGCTCGCGCACGACGGCGTGCTGTTCCTCGACGAATTGCCCGAGTTCAGTAAATCTTCTTTAGAGGTGCTGCGCCAGCCACTGGAGGACCGCCGCGTGACGATTTCACGCGTGCATGCGACGCTGCAGTTCCCGTCGTCATTCATCCTCGTGGCGGCCATGAATCCCTGCCCCTGCGGCTACTATGGCGACGAGAGCGGCACGCACACCTGCCAGTGCACGCCGAACGAAATCCGCCGCTACACGCGTAAAATTTCGGGGCCGCTGCTGGACCGTATCGATATCCACATCCGCGTGCCGCGCGTGAAATACACGGAGCTCACGGAGAAACGCCCGGCTGAGCCATCGGCGGTCATCCGCCAGCGCGTGGTGGCGGCGCGGGAGCGGCAGCTCGCACGGCTCTCGGGTACGGGTATTTTCTGCAACGCGCAGATGAACCACCGCCTGCTCAACACGACCTGCCCGCTGGAAAAGGATGCGCAGTTCCTGCTCAAGCAGGCGTTCCAGACGCTGCACCTCTCGGCGCGCTCCTACGACCGCATCATCAAGGTTGCGCGCACGATTGCGGACCTCGATGCAGCGGCGCAGATTCAGGCCCCGCATGTGGCCGAGGCCATCCAGCTGCGCAACGATGTGGGGCTGAACGTTGATTGAGTATTGATGACGTGTTAAAATGAAAGCACTGACCAGCTGGCTACAGGCGGATTTGGGCCGCGTTACCAGCGACACAGAAATTTTTGCTATAAAGCGCGGTGGGCTGCGATGGCTCACCGCCTGATGCGAGGTTGATGCAGCGGTGCTGACTGCCAGTGTGTTCGTTAATGTTCCCGTCAAGAGTATTGCCCAGGCCTATACCTATCGCGTGCCAGACGCACTCAAGTTTTTGAGTGTCGGCTGGCGCGTTTTTGTGCCTTTTGGCGGGCGCAAGGTGGAGGGCTTTATCCTCGCGACGGCCGAGCAGGCGGAGACGGAGCTCGACCCCAAACTGCGTGGCAAGCTGAAGGATATTCAGGGAGCCGTGGACGAAGAGGCGTGGTTTTCGCCCACGATGATCAAGGCCGCGCGCTGGCTGGCGGATTTTTATCTCTGCTCGCTGGCGGAAATCATGCGCCTGTTCATGCCCGGCAAGAGCGGCCTGAAAATCGCCGTGGCCTACGCGGCCGTGCCGGAGCAGGGGGAACATATGCTGCTAGGCGTGCAGGCGAACCGCACGCTCTACGACTACCTGCTGCAGCAGGGCGCGCATAAAGAACGGGAACTGGCACAGGCCCTGCCGGAGCTCGCGGCGCAGCTGCCGGACATGCTGGCGCAGCTAACGCGCTACGGCGTCGTACGGCGCGAGTATGTGGCGACGCGGCGCGAGGCGGCGCGCTACGAAAAATATCTGCAGCGCGTCGGCGACATCACGCCGGAGCTGCTCGCCAGCTTCAGTCGCAAGAAAGCACAGCAGAAACTGCTCGCCTATATGGCCGAGCACGCGAGCGCTACGCTAGCCGAGCTGAAAGCTGCGGGCTTCAGCACGACGGTCTGCCAGCATCTCGCAGTCAGTGCACCGGAGCTCGTGGCCCTGCGGCAGCGGCGCGTGCTGCGCGACAGTTACGGGCAGGTCAGCGGGCGGCGGCCAGACATCAAAGAATTGACGAAAGCGCAAAAAGTAGCCATCGCAGCCGTTGAGCCATCGCTCGCGGCGCGCGAGTATCACGGCTTTCTGCTGCAGGGCGTGACAGGCAGCGGCAAAACGCAGGTTTACATTGAGCTTGCGCAGCGCGTGCGGGCTGCGGGACGGCAGGTCATCGTGCTCGTGCCAGAAATCGCGCTTACGGGGCAGGTCGTCATGGCGTTCAAGGCCTATTTCCCCGACGACATTGTGGTCATGCACAGCCAGCTCTCCCTGCAGGAGCGCAACGACGCCATCCTGCGCGTACGGCGGCAGGAAGCGGGCATCATCATCGGCGCGCGCTCGGCGCTCTTTACGCCCGTGGCGGACCTCGGCCTCGTCGTCATCGACGAGGAGCAGGATGCCTCGTACAAGCAGGACGAGTCGCCGCGCTACCACGCGCGTGTCGTGGCCGAGGCGCTCGCGCATATCCACCACAGCATCCTGCTGCTAGGTAGCGCCACGCCGTCGCTCGAGACGGCCTACCGTGCGCGCACGGGCGAGCTCACCCAGCTCACGCTGCCGGAGCGTATCGGCCAGATGCCGCTGCCGCAGGTACACTGCGTCGACATGCGCGAGGAACTGCGCCAGGGCAACCGGCACATCATTTCGCGCCTGCTGAAATTGCTCATCGAAAAGACTATCGCGCGCGGCGAACAGGTCATCATCATGCTGAACCGGCGCGGCTACTCGACGTTTGTCATGTGCCGTTCCTGTGGCGCCGTCATCACCTGCCCCGACTGTGGCCTGCCGCTCGTCTACCACACGAACGGCCGCCTGCAGTGTCATCACTGCGACACCTACCAGTCCGTACCAGACGTCTGCCCGAAGTGCGGCTCGCGCTACATCAAGTATTTCGGTTCGGGTACGGAGAAGCTGGAGCAGGAACTGCGGCAGGTCGTGCCGCAGGCGCGCATTATCCGTATGGACCGCGACACGACGGGCACGAAGTTTGCGCATCAGCACATCCTCGAGCGCTTCCGCCGTCACGAGTACGACATCCTGCTCGGCACGCAGATGGTCGCGAAGGGGCACGACATCCCGAACGTGACAGCCGTGGGCGTCATCAGCGCCGACAGCAGCCTGCATCTGCCGGATTTCCGCGCGGCGGAGCGCTGTTTTATGCTCATCACGCAGACGGCAGGGCGTGCGGGGCGTGGCAGTGTGCCGGGGCATGTGGTCATCCAGACGTACAACCCGGAGCACTACGCTGTGCAGTGCGGCATCCGGCAGGACTATGCGGGCTTTTACCAGCAGGAGCTGGCACTGCGGCAACAGCTGTTTTACCCGCCGTACAGCCGCCTCATCAAGCTGCTGTTTCAGGATAAAGAGAGTACTCGCGCGCAGGGGCGGGCACTGACTTTCGTGCACGCGTGGCAAAAGGCCTTTGCGGGCGATAAAGGCCAGCAGATTATCGGCCCCGCACCCGCCGTCATCGCGCGCTTCCGCGAGCTCTACCGCTACGTCGTGCTCATCAAGACCGCCGACCTCGCGCGAGCCCGCGCGTTCCTGCAGCAGGAGAAACTCCATTTGCGCACGGACGTGGCTATCGATATAGACCCTTTGACCATGCTATGAGTTTTGTCGCGTTTGTGGTATACTAGTAATGTTTGCGAGGTTATATAACCTCAAAATTTTTCCTTTGGTCAATAAGGTGCTACAACCTGAATGAAATATGGATGGTGAAAACATGAAAGTAACGAAAGATGACCTCGAGACGGTGGCCGTGTTGTCGCGTCTGGAGATTCCCGCCGCGCAGCAGGACACCTACCTGCAGCAGATGGATTCTATCCTCACCTATATGGACAATCTGTCCAGCGTTGACACAACGGATGTCAAGCCGACGACCTACGCGCTGCCCATGCAGAACGTGTTCCGCGAGGACGAGGTGCGGCCGTCGCTCGACCGCGAGGCTGCGCTGAGCAACGCGCCGCTGAAGGACGACAACTACTTCAAGGTGCCGAAGGTACTGGAAGACTGACGGGGAGGATCTATCGTGGCATTATTTGATAAACCGGCGCATGTCCTGCATGACATGCTGGTCAAAAAAGAAATCTCGTCCCAGGAGCTCACGGCGGACGTGCTCGGCCGTCTCGACGAGGTCGAGGGCGACGTGCAGGCCTATATCACGGTGACGCGGGAGCAGGCCGAGACGCAGGCCAAGGCCGCTGATGCGAAACTTGCCAGCGGCGAGGGCGTCTCGTTCCTCACGGGTATCCCGGGCGCCATCAAGGACAATATCTGCACGAAGGGCGTGAAGACGACCTGCGCCTCGAAAATCATCGACAATTTCGTGCCGCCCTATGACGCGACGGTCATGACGAAGGTCAACGCGGAGACGCCGGTGCTGCTCGGCAAGACGAACCTCGACGAGTTCGCCATGGGCGGCTCGACGGAGAATTCCGCTTTCCATCCCACGCATAACCCCTGGGCACTCGACCACGTGCCGGGCGGCTCCTCGGGCGGCAGCGCGGCGGCTGTAGCGGCGGGCTCGGCCATCTGGGCGCTCGGCTCCGATACGGGCGGCTCTATCCGCCAGCCGGCATCGTTCTGCGGCATTGTCGGCCTGAAGCCGACCTATGGCCGTGTCTCGCGCTACGGCCTCGTGGCCTATGCGTCCTCGCTGGACCAGATTGGCCCCCTGACGCGCGACGTCACGGACGCAGCACATATCCTTAACATCATCGCGGGCCGCGATGAGATGGACTCCACGTCCTCGGCGGCCGCGGTGCCTGACTTTACGCAGGCCCTGCGTGCGGATGTGAAAGGGCTGAAAATCGGCCTGCCCAAAGAGTATTTCACTAAAGGCATGGACCCCGAGGTGGAGCAGGCAGTCAAGACGGCCATCAAACAGTACGAGAGCCTCGGCGCGGAGGTCGTGGAGATTTCCCTGCCGCACACGGAGTACGCCATTTCCACGTACTACATCATCGCGCCCGCAGAGGCCGCGACGAACCTCGAGCGCTATGACGGCGTGAGCTACGGTGAGCGCATCGACGGCGACGACCTCGTGCAGATGATGACGAACACGCGCACGCAGCTGTTCGGCGAGGAGGTCAAACGCCGCATCATGATTGGCAACTACGCGCTGTCCGCCGGCTACTACGATGCTTATTACCTGAAAGCGCTCAAAGTGCGCACGCTTGTGCAGCAGGACTACCTCGACGCCTTTAAAAAGGTCGATGTCATCATGGCCCCGACGGCGCCGACGCCGGCGTACAAAATCGGCGCGATGATTGACGACCCGCTGCAGATGTACCTGCAGGATGTCTGCACCGTGCCTCTGAACCTCGCGGGCCTGCCGGGCATCTCCATCCCCTGCGGTCGCAGTGCGCAGGGCCTGCCCATCGGCCTGCAGATTATCGGCCAGCCGCTCGACGAGGCCACCATCCTGCGTGCGGCCTACACCTACGAGCAGACGCAGGACTATCACAAGCAGATGCCGGAGCTGGGAGGTAACAACTGATGAAATACGAAGCCGTTATCGGACTCGAAATACATTGTGAGCTGAAGACGAAGACGAAGATTTTCTGCGGCTGTGCCACGGGCTTCGGCGCGGACGAGAACACGCATGTCTGCCCCGTCTGCCTCGGCCTGCCCGGTGTGTTGCCGACGGTCAACAAGCGCGTGGTGGAGTTCGCCATCAAGGCGGGCCTCGCGACGAACTGCGAAATCAACCAGTACAGCAAGTTCGACCGCAAGAACTACTACTATCCCGACCTGCCGAAAAACTGGCAGACGTCGCAGTACGACCTGCCCATCTGCAAAAACGGCTGGGTCGACATCGATGTGGACGGCGAGAAACGCCGCATCCGCCTCACGCGTATCCACATGGAGGAGGACGCGGGCAAGCTCGTGCACTCCGGCACGACCATCAAGGACTCGGCCACGAGTGACGTCGATTACAACCGCACGGGTGTACCTTTGCTCGAGATTGTCTCCGAGCCTGACCTGCGCTCCGCTGAGGAAGCGCGCGCCTACATGGAGAAAATCAAGGCCATCATGGAGTACATTGACGTCTCGAACTGCCGCATGGAGGAGGGCAACCTGCGCGCCGACGTCAACGTCTCCCTGCGCCCCGTGGGCACGCAGGAGCTCGGTACGCGCACGGAGATGAAGAACATCAACTCCTTCAAGAGCCTCGTCGACGCCATCGACTACGAAATCGAGCGCCAGACGGAGGTGCTCGAGGACGGCGGCCACGTCGTGCAGGAGACACGCACCTGGGATCCTGCGCGCGGCATTACGCTCTCCATGCGCAGCAAGGAGAACGCGCACGACTACCGCTATATGCCGGAGCCGGACTTGCCGCCCATCATCACGAGCGACGAGACTATCGAGAAATACCGCCGCGAGCTGCCAGAGCTCCCCGATGCGCGCCGCGCACGTCTGACGGCGGACTATGGCCTGTCGGACTACGATGCGGGCATTATCACGAGCAGCCGTGCCATGGCGGAGTATTTCGACGCCGTCGTAGCCACGGGTGCCGACGCGAAGCTGGCTGCGAACTGGATGATGGGCGACCTCGCGAAGAAGCTCAACGAGGAAAGCCTCGACATCGCCAAGTCCCCGGTGGATGCCCAGCGCCTCGGTGAGATGATTCAGCTCATCATGAAAAATACCATTTCCGGCAAAATCGCCAAGAAGGTCTTTGCTGAGATGTGGACGAACCCGGATGCGCCGGAGAAAATCGTCAAGGACAAGGGCCTCGTGCAGATTACGGACGCCTCGGCCATCGAGGGCGTGGTCGACGAAGTCATCGCCAACAACCCGAAGGCAGTTGAGGAGTACAAAGGTGGCAAGAAAAAGGCCATCGGCGCACTCGTCGGCCAGGTCATGAAGGCCACGAAGGGCAAGGCCAACCCGCAGATGGTCAACCAGCTGCTGGCAAAAAAATTACAGTAAACAGGGGAGCACATCAATTGTGTTTCCAAGTGGCAGGACAGGTTTTGCTGCGTATCTGGCAGAGCATGCTGTGATAATACAGGCTTTGCAGCCGTGAATACGGTGAGTGGTACAGCGCAGGGCGGTCCTGCCTTTTGCGCAGAAAGAGGCACATTATGGCATACAAAGCGGCAATCTTTGATTTAGATGGTACCCTCATCGACTCGCTGGCGGACCTCGCGGACAGCGCGAACGCCATGCTCACGCATTACGGTTTCCCCACGCACCCGGTGGAGCCGTACCGCTATTTCGTGGGCAACGGCTCACGCAAGCTCGTCGAGCGTTGCCTGCCTGCGGACAAGGCAGCAGATGCGACATTTGTCGATGAGGCTCTTGCATACTACAAAGACTGCTATGCGACGCGCATCCTCCACAAGACGCAGCCCTATGACGGCATCGTGGACGCCCTGCGGACGCTGCAACAGCAGGGCATTCCGCTCGGCATCTGCACGAACAAGCACCAGTCGGCGGCGGACGCCATCGTGGGCAAGCTGTTCCCGGATATTCATTTTGTCGAGAATTTTGGTGACCGCCCCGGCTACCCGCGCAAGCCGGACCCGCAGAAGCCGCTGCAGATTGCCAAAGAAATGGGCGTCCAGCCTGCTGAGGTGGCCTACTTCGGCGACACGAGCGTCGACATGGACACAGCGCACAATGCCGGTTTCTACGCCGTCGGCGTCCTCTGGGGCTTTCGTCCCCGCGAGGAACTCTTGGAGCACGGAGCGGCTATCCTGTTAGAACATCCGTCAGAAATTATCGAACGCATAAACTTCGTGCATTGAAATTGAGCAAAAAGATGGGTGCCTGCCATAGGCTCCCCCTTTGGGGGAGCTGTCACGCGTAAGCGTGACTGAGAGGGTCGTCACCCCGTATTCCCCACAAAGGAGCCAGTATGAAAAAGCAAGTTCCCGTCGAAAAAGGAAAAACATACCGCATCCACATCGACCGCCTTGGCACGAGCGGCGAGGGCGTCGGCCGTGCGGACGGCTTTACCGTCTTCGTCACCGGCGCACTGCCGGGCGAGGACGTGGAGGCGCGCATCGCCGAGGTCAAGAAAACCTACGCGCGCGGTCAGCTCGTACAGGTTGTGAAAGCCAGCAAGGACCGCGTAGTGCCACTTTGTCCTATCTATGCCGACTGTGGCGGCTGCCAGCTGCAGCACCTCAGCTATGCGGCGCAGCTGCGGGCAAAGCGGCAGCAGGTCATCGACGCTGTGACACGCATTGGCAAGCGGCCCGACCTCCCCGTGCACGCGACGCTCGGCGCCGTGGAGCCCTGGCACTACCGCAACAAGATGCAGTTCCCTGTGGGCAGGGAGAAGGGGCAGACCATCATCGGCTGCTTCGCGCAGGGCAGCCACCGCATCATTGACACGCGCGACTGCCAGATTCAGGCGGCGGGCAACAACGCCATTTTGAACGCCGTGCGCGACGTCGTGAATGAGCTGCGCATCTCCGTTTACGACGAGGACCATCACCGTGGCGTGTTGCGTCACGTCATGGGCCGCGTGGGGGAGAAAGGCGACCTCATGGTCTGCCTCGTTACGGCCACGCCGCAGTTGCCGCACGAGCGCGAGGTCATCAAGCTGCTGCGCAAAAAACTGCCGCAAATGGTGAGCCTGCAGCAGAATATCCAGACCTACCACAACAACGTCATCCTCGGCCGCGAGACGCGCCTGCTCTGGGGGCGACCCACCATCCTCGACCGCATTGGGCGGCTGGACTTCCACATTTCACCGCGTTCGTTCTTTCAGGTGAACACGGCGCAGGCGGAGGTCCTCTACAGCAAGGCGCTCGAGTACGCGAATTTGCAAGGTGAGGAGACGGTCATCGACGCCTACTGCGGCACGGGTACCATCACGCTGTTCCTCGCGCGTCACGCGCGGGAGGTCATCGGCATCGAGATTGTGAAGCCAGCCATCCATGACGCGGAGAAAAACGCGCGCGATAACGGCATCAAGAACGCGCAGTTCCTCGTGGGCGACGCGACGGAGGTCATGCCGCGTCTCTACCGCCAGGGCGTGCGCGCCGATGTCGTCGTCGTCGACCCGCCCCGTGCGGGCTGCACGCCCACCGTCCTGGAGACCTTCGCACACATGCAGCCCCAGCGCATCGTCTATGTCTCCTGCAACCCAGCGAGCCTCGCCCGCGATATCGCCATTCTGGACGACCTCGGCTACACCGCACAAGAAGTTCAGCCCGTAGACATGTTCCCGATGACGTCACACGTCGAGAGCGTAGCGCTGATTGTACGAAAAGAGTAAATGGCGCAGGCATTTACGCCACCTGCCGGTTCGGTAAGTGCAAGCTGATGGAGTCATATATCAAGAAGTTTTATCAGCAGTTTTGAGGTATTAGCTGTGCTGTGCTTTGAACTTTGATGTATAGTCTTCTCGGGAACAGGTGCCATAGCTTGTGTTTTGTCCAATATATTGATTTATCGTCCAATTATTTATCAGGAAGGACGAAAAATGATGTAATTGGATGAAAATCATATTAATGGTATTTGATATCGTTCCGTTAATCAACGTAATATCATTCCGTTAAGCGTCATATTATACCGCTAACATGGTATAATGATTGAGAAGCGGAGGTGTGGCAACATGTATATGACAGTGAAGCAGGCGGCTGAGAAATGGGGCATTTCGGACAGGAGAATCCGTGCCCTTTGCGCTGCAGGCAAAATCCACGGTGCCTATCAGGAGGGACGTGGCTGGAAGATACCTGCGGATGCGGAAAAACCTGCGGACGGCAGATATAAGTCACGGGAAAGCCTGCTCACGCAAATTGACCGTAAGAAACGGGAACTTTACCATTGCCGGCCGCTTACGGCGGGAGAACTGGCCAGGCTGCACGAGGAGTTTGCTGTTGAATACACATATAACTCCAATGCGATTGAGGGCAATACCCTGACTTTGCGGGAAACGGACCTGGTGTTGCGAGGCTTAACCATTGACAAGAAGCCGCTGAAAGACCATATGGAGGCAGTGGGACATAAGGAGGCTTTTGATTTTGTCAGCGAGCTGGTAAAGGAAAAGGTGCCTATCAGTGAGCACATTATCAAGCAGATACATTTTCTGGTGCTCGCTGATAAACCGGAGGACCGCGGCGTTTACCGCAGGGTGCCGGTGCATATTATGGGTGCGCAGCACGAACCAGTGCAGCCGTACCTGATTGCACCCCGAATGGAGCAACTGTTGTTTGCATATCAGGACAGCACGGAACACATCGTCACGAAACTGGCCCGGTTCCATATTGAGTTTGAGGGCATTCATCCCTTTATTGATGGCAATGGCAGGACAGGCAGGCTTCTGGTAAATCTGGAACTGATGAAGGCTGGCTATCCACCTATCGATATTAAGTTTGCCGACAGAATTGCCTATTATGATGCTTTCGATGCATATCATGTGCGGCATGACATTTCGGTAATGGAAAATTTGTTTGCAAGGTATATCAATGAAAGATTGGCTATGTATCTGCATATTTTGCGCGATGATGATAGCATGGAATAAGATAAAAGCCGCACGGCGCAAGTTATCTGCGGTTCAGGCAGTAGGAAATGCAGTCATCATTGCAGGTGTGTATATAGCAAATGCGAAAACCAATAGAAAGGCTGAGGAATAAACAATGCTGATTGATTTTAACGAGATAAAAGAAATGACCATTCCCGGAATGAATAACGGAACAGGTCAGATGACGGCTCGGATGTATATGAGCGAAAAAGGCAAGATAATCCCGACCAGAATCCATCCGGGTGGATCGATAGGATTGCACACGCAAAAGACTGGTGATGACATCAATTACATTCTTTCGGGAACTGGAAAGGCAATCTGTGACGGGCAGGAAGAACAGCTGACTGCCGGTTGCTGCCATGTTTGTCCGAAGGGGTCGGAGCACAGCATCATCAATACAGGTGAGGATGATCTTGTGATGCTGACCGTGGTGGTGGAACGATGGGATTAAACTATAATGGGCCCCTTGTCTGTCCAGCTATTCTTGTGTATCGTCAAGAAACATCTTGCTTGCTATCATAAGACTTTCGCGTTAAAATGATGGTGATGGGAGGCCTCAAGTATGGTAACGGAGTCGGATTGGCTGAGTAGACAAATACGATGTGTAATCTTAGGGAAGGTATTTACCGTGATGGTGTAAAGCATGGATGGATACAACAATGACATCACAAAAGAGTTTCAGTAAGATGGCTATGCCGTATCGTGTAGCACTGAACCAGCTGGTTGACCAGTTCCGGGCACTTGGCATCGGTGAGCAGATTGATTTTGCCAAATTTTACTTATATGCGCTGGTGACGCATTCCACGGCCATTGAGGGCTCCACTGTGACGGAGCGGGAAAATGCGCTGATGTTTGAGGATGGCATCCTGCCCGCCAAACGGAATTTGACCGAGCAACTGATGAACCTCGACCTGAAAAAGGCCTACGAACAGGCCTTTGCGTTGCTAGCCACCGGTAAGGATATTAACATGCAGGATTTGCAGGCACTTTCGGCGGCGGTTATGAAAAACACGGGCAGCCAGTACAACACAATTCTGGGCTCGTTTGATGCCTCGGCGGGGGATTTGCGCATCGTCAACGTGAGTGCTGGCCGGGGCGGAAAATCGTACCTATCCTGGCAGAAAGTTCCCGCCGCGCTGGCGCGCTTCTGTGGCTGGCTGTGTGAAGCCCGTCGGGCGGTCGTGGCACTTGATGCAGCCGCTCAGTATGAAATGACCTTTGAGGCGCACTACCGCCTGGTGCAGATTCATCCGTGGGTCGATGGCAACGGTCGCGTGAGCCGACTGCTGATGAATGCGTTGCAGCACGAGCGCAGCCTCCTGCCCACCATAGTCCAGCGCGAACATAGAGAGCGCTACATCGAGGCGCTGGAAGCAGCTGGGCAGATGGGGGACAGCCAGCCTTTCCTTGACTTTATGGGCAGCGAAATGGCGGCGTACTATCGCACCTGCATTGCCGAATACCAGACCTCCATGGCAAAAGAGGAGTAGCCATCGCGATACAGTGATGGTGTAAAGCAGAGTGTAAAGCAGGGAAGTGAACAAAAGGAGAAAAGCATGGTATTGGCCATGCTGCAAGAACAGGTCAATTTGGATACCATAGTGAAGATTTCCGGATGGACCTTGGATGCCGTGCGACACTTTGCTGAGAAAAACAAGATTCAACTGGCCTGAATTCCGTAGGATAGTGAAATACGTATAAGCCATCTGGTTATGAGAACCAGATGACTTTTTATATCGCGGAGGCGATGGGATGGATAGGCGGAGCTTTATTTTTAACGGGTTGGCGGCGCTGGGGGCCTTGGCGCTCGGCGGCGTCGGGTTCGTGCATACGGCGCGGTTCGGGCGGGCACCACAGGGCGAGCGGTTGCGGCGTATTCAGGCCTCGCCGCATTACCGGAATGGGCGTTTTGAATGCCTGGAGCCGGTGACATCGACGCTGGAGGGCGAGACGATGCCGCAGGCGCTTTACAAAATGGTGTTTGATGACAAGACGGACCGCGTGCCCGCGCAGCCTATCCCCGCGCAAAAGACGGACCTGCGGGCACTGCCGACGGACCTGGACTGCGTCGTGTGGCTGGGGCATTCGAGCTACTATCTGCAGCTGGCGGGGCGGCGCATCCTCATTGACCCCGTGTTCAGTGCATACGGCTCGCCTATCTGGTTCGTCAATCAGGCGTTTGCGGGCAGCAGCGTCTATAGCGCGGTAGACATGCCGCCTATTGACGTGCTGCTCATGAGTCACGACCACTGGGACCACCTCGATTATCCCACAGTGGTGGCATTGCGGGAGCGGATTCGCGAGGTGGTGTGCCCCCTCGGTGTAGGGGAGTATTTCGAGCAGTGGGGCTTTGACCTCGCGCATGTGCATGAGGAGGACTGGTTCACGCCTGTGGATTTGGGCGACGGTTTTGTCGTGCACGTGCTGCCGTCACAGCATTTCTCGGGGCGCTTCCTCACGCAGAACAACACGGAGTGGTGCGGCTTTGCGCTCACGAGCCCGACGCATCAGGTGTATCTCTCGGGCGATGGCGGCTGGGGCGGACATTTCCGTACCATTGGCGCGCAGTTCGGCGGTTTTGACCTCGCGATTATGGAGAACGGTCAGTACAATCAGGCCTGGCACCGCATTCATCTGCTGCCCGAGGAGACCGTGCGGGCGGCCACCGACGTGGGCGCGCGACGCGTGCTGCTCGCTCATAACAGCAAGTTCGCGCTGGCGCGGCACAAGTGGTACGAGCCCATGCAGCAGGTCGCGTACCTGAGCGCCGGGCAGCCATATGCGCTGCTCACGCCGGAAATCGGTCAGATCGTGACCTACGACAGCCAGCCCGAGAACTTCACGCGCTGGTGGGAAGACGCGCTATAGGTGATATATCCCTGTTTAGTGGCAGCTGGTATTATTACGTTAACCCGAATTGCGTTATTCCGTAAAGAACTATATTATACCGCTACTGTGGTGTAAATATGTGCCGACTTTTTTTCACGCAATAAGCAGGAGGTTTTTCGTTTTGCGTAATTTGCTTATTGGCTCCTTTTTGCTCTCCCTGGCGGGGAGTATCTGGGGCGCGATGTTTATCGCGGTGCGGCTGTCGGTGGCCGTGATTCCGCCTATCCCCTTGGTGTGGCTGCGCTATGGCACGGCACTCATCGCGCTCGTGGCGGTGGGGCTGTTTATGCACGTGGACTGGCACATCGACAGAAAGGACTGGAAACTGCTGCTGCTCTCGGCGCTTACGGGGCAGACGCTCTCCATCGTGACGCAGGAGACGGGCACGATGCTGACGTCGGCGCAGACGGGCTCGGTCATCACGGCGGCGACGCCGGCCTTTATGGTGGTGTTTGGCTGCTGGCTGCTGCACGAGAAATTCACGCTCGGCCGCGCGGTGTCCGTGGTGCTCGCGACGGTGGGCGTGCTCTTTATCGTCTTTGACCCCGACAATATGCAGATTTCCTGGCTCGGCGGCATCTCGCTGTTCATTGCGGCTGTGACCTGGGCGCTCATGTCGGTACTGCTGAAATTCCTCAGCAAATATTCTGTGGTTACACTGACGTTCTACGGCGTGCTCATCGCGTTCCTCGTGCTCATGCCCTACGGCCTCTGGTGGAGCTTCACGCAAGCGGACTACAGTGCCATCGCGGCACCGGACATCTGGGGCTCGGTGCTCTACCTCGGCTTTATCTCGACGACGGCGGGCTTTTGCCTGTGGAACAAGGGCCTGACCTTTATGGATGCGAGCATCGGCGGTTTGTTTATGTTCTTCCAGCCGGTCGTGGGCACTTTCCTCGGCTGGCTGCTGCTCGCCGAGCCGGTGACAAAATATTTCTGGCTGGGCTTCGGCTGCATCGTTGTGGGCGTGGTGCTCGCCATGCGCGGCGGCAACACGACAGCGGCCGAAAAACTCGCGCGGCAGGATAAATCTCCGGCGTCTGTGTAGCAAGAGGTTAAGTTCTCTCGCGGTCAGCCGATATACAGAATAGAAGAGCTATGTTGTACCTTGATGTCAAAATCGCTTCGGGCGGATAGGGATATCCGCGGTATGAGCAAGGAGGTTGAACACGATGGGGATTATGCGTACGGGCTTGGATGCCCAGACGTATCTGCAGCAGGCGCTGGCGAAAAAATTGTCAAAGCAGCAGTCGCAGGCAGGCACGTCGGCGTTGAGCGGTAAACAGACGGCGGCACAGGCAGACAGCACGGTCGTGGAGCTGTCGACGGCGGGGCAGTCAATGCAGGCGGGAAGCACGGCTCAGGCGGGACAGGCTGGTACCGCAGAGCAGACAGGTGCAGCAGCGCAGGCTGGCAAGGCCGAGCAGACGGGCGTGCACTTTTTCGGCGAGGGCGCGAGCCGCAAGCTGCGCTTCAAGAGCGCCGGGGCGGTGCAGCAGGCACTCAAGGACGGTTTTGTGACGCTGAACGGGCAGCAGTATTTCCTGACGGACGACCAGATGAAAACGCTCACGGCGCGCGACAAGACGATGCAAAAGCTGCGTCAGGGTGTGAGCCAGGCGAATGCGCTCGCGCAGCAGGCCGTGGCGGCGCAGCGGCAGGGCGAGTCGATGCAAAAGTCCGCGCAGGCACAGTCGCGCATTTTCGAGACGGCCATGCGCATCATGAAGGGGCGCAAGGTGTCACAGGCTGACGAGAAGGAGCTCGCCGAGGCCGCACCGGATTTGTATAAAATTGCGAAGTCCATGGCGGCACTTGAGCAGCACAAGCTGACGCGCAAGGAAGAAGAGGAAGACAATAAAATCAGCGAGCAGCATGACGAGGACCGCGAGTGGGAGCAGGCGCCGAGCTCTATCCCCGACGCCACGGAGACGCCCGTGCCGGAGTACAGCGTCGATATCGAGATGCCGGACAGCGGCGTAGACATCGAGGCGTAAATTTAATCAGTAAGTCCTAAAGCAACAGTTGGAGGCAAAGTGATGGGTTCATTGACACTGGCCAAGGCTAAAGAGATTTTAGCGAAGCATACGACGGAGGAACATCTGCTCAAGCACGCGGCAGCCGTGAGCGCCGCGATGGGCGCGATGGCCGAGCACTACGGCGAGGACAAAGAGTACTGGGAGGCCGTGGGCTATCTGCACGACGTCGACTACGAAAAGTTCCCCGAGGAGCACTGCCAGCACGTGCGCGAGCTGCTGGCGCCCGAGGGCGTGGATGACGAGACCATCAATACGATTATCTCGCACGGCTGGGGGCTCTGCGTTGACGAGCCGGAGCCCACGACGCCTATCCAGAAAAGTCTGTTTACGGTCGATGAGCTCACGGGCATCGTCATGGCCTACGGCCTCATGCGCCCCGAGGGGCTCAAGGATATGCAGCTGAAATCATTCAAGAAGAAGTTCAAGGACAAACGCTTTGCCGCCGGCTGCGACCGTGAAACCATCAAAAAAGGCTTTGCCATGCTGAGCGACATGGACCCCGCCGACATCATGACCTGCACCATCAACGGCATGCAGGCGCACGCGGCGGAGTTAGGCTTTGCAGAGTGAATTAACGAACAAAATAGCGAAAGACAAATAAAAGAGCAAACAAATCATGGACTTTGTTTGCTCTTTTTGATATAATTTAACTAATATGAAGAGGGGGGAAGTAAAATGCTAAGCAACGAGCTAACGGAGTTAGTCAAAAAAGTTCGTCTTTTACAAACAGAAACGCAAACAATCGAACTCAAGGCTGCGCATGATGGCTGTCCGAAGCGGTTATATGATAGCTTGTCGAGTTTTGCCAATCAAGATGCGGGCGGTATTTTGCTTTTTGGCCTTGATGAGCGGCAGGGCTTTGCGCCAGTCGGTGTCTACGACCTGCATGACTTGCAGAAAAAGGTGACAGAGCAGTGCAACCAGATGGTGCCGCCTATCCGCGCGGTGTTTACGGTGGCGGAGATTGAGGGCAAGACCGTTTGCTCGGCTGAGATTCCCGCAACGGCCCCCAGCGACCGCCCCTGCTACTATGCAGGGGCGGGACGGCTCAAGGGCTCTTACGTACGCGTCGGTGATGCGGACATGCCCATGACGGATTATGAGATTTATAGCTACGAAGCCTATCGTCGGCGCGTACATGATGATGAACGTACGGATGTACGGGCTGCTTTGGACATGCTCGACCAGGGAAAATTGCAACGTTATATCGGCCGCATGCAGGAGGAGCGGCCGGGGTTCGCGCGACTGACGCTGGAGCAGACCTATGAAATGCTGGCTATCACGCAGGCCGGGGTGCCGACTCTCGCCGCGGTTTTGAATTTTGGCCTGTACCCGCAGGGCTATTTCCCGCAGCTCTGCATCACGGCCGTGGTGGTGCCGGGCAAGCATATCGGTGATGTATCGGCAGCTGGCGTGCGTTTTGAGGATAACAAGCGCATTGAGGGGACGCTCCCCGACATGTTGACCGAGGCGCTGACATTCTGCAAGCGCAATATGAAGGTGCAGACGATTATCGACGCGCAGACAGGAGAACGTGTGGACCGCACCGAATATCCTATCGAGGCGATTCGCGAAATTGTGCTCAATGCGCTCATTCACCGCGACTACAGCCATTTTACCGAGGGGACACCGATACAAATTGATTTCTTCGCAGATCGGCTGGAGGTGCACAGCCCCGGTGGTCTCTACGGTCGCATGACAGTAGAGGACCTCGGCAAAGCGCGCCCTGACCTGCGCAATCCGGCTTTGGCCGCGATGTCGGAATTCCTGCTCAAAACCGAGAATCGTTACTCGGGTATTCCAACCATCCGACGCGAAATGCAGGCCGCGGGCCTGCCAGCACCGGTGTTTGAGAACCGGCGCAACGAATTTGTGGTGACTTTGTACAACGGCCGTCAGGATGACGGTCGTGGCGCAAAAGATGCGAAAATAGCGGAATACTCGGCAGACTACGCAGCCACGCAACCCGTCATGCAGCGGGGAGACCGCAGCCAAGGCCGCTCCGTAGCGTCACTTTTAGCCTACTGCCAGACCCCGAGGTCGCGACAGGAAATCGCCGATTTTCTCGGCGTGCGCACCATTTTTTATGTGACCAGGCACTACCTGCGCCCCCTCATCGCCAGTGGTGCACTGCGGATGACCTTACCCGATAAACCGGCCAGCAAGAAGCAAACGTATGTAACTGTTATGTGAGAGTGCACGTTGCGCGGCGAGCGCGTAACGCTGGCTGGGCAGGCGGCATTGTATTTTGTAGCTGAGTTACACATATAATTGGCAAGAAATCAGCCGTAAAACCAGCCGTAAAAAAAATACGGTTGATTTTGCAGCTGATTTTAAGCTGAATTAATTACGAAAGGCTATGAGACCATGAGCATAGAAACAGAGATTTTTCGGCGCTGCCGACTGGATGAGGGGCGGTGCCTCGCTTACGGCTTTCGGCGTGAGGGCGGGGACTGGCGGCTTGAGCGGACGTTCCTCGATGGCGCGTTCCGTGCGGTGCTGACTGTGGAT
The DNA here is from genome assembly GCA_900316275.1 of uncultured Veillonellaceae bacterium. Taxonomy (GTDB): domain Bacteria; phylum Bacillota; class Negativicutes; order Selenomonadales; family Selenomonadaceae; genus UBA2897. Next base: position 14,131 of record ONCF01000064.1, on the reverse strand, counting down.
GCAGCTGGGCAGGTGACGTGGCAGGTCATCGACACGATGACGGAGGAGGAGTATCTGCCACTGCGGCAGACGAATCCGGCTGGGAGCTATGTGTTCGGCGTGCGCCATGCTTATGAGGAACTGCTGCGTGAAATCGCGGCGGCCTGCTTTAGTGAGTTACCGTTTGCCGCGTCGCAGACGAACCGCCTGTGCCAGCGCATTCAGGCGGTATGGGGCGACGCACCGGAGTTCCCGTGGAGCAAGCCCGCCTATGCCGACAGCGGGATTTTCCGCCATCCTGCTACGCGCAAATGGTACGCGGCTATCCTGCCCGTGGCTTGGGATAAAGTCGTGCCAGGCCGCACGGGGCGCGTAGAGCTGCTGGACATCAAGGTCAGCGATGCCGCAGCGCAGGTGGCGGCGTACGACGGCTGCTATCCCGCCTATCACATGAACAAGAAATATTGGCTCTCCATCGCGCTGGACGACAGCATGACGGATGACGAAATCTGGCCACTGTTGGAGGAGAGCCACGCCTTTGCCGCTCAGGGAAAAAAGCGTCGGGCGGCGGGTACAGCGGCTGCTGGTAAAGGTCAGATGGCACAGGGCACGCCATCATCTACGAGGAAGGTCCTCACGGATGACCTGGCACAGGAGGTTTTGGCCGTGGTGGCGCAAATCCCCGCAGGCAAGGTGGCCACCTACGGGCAGATAGCCCGACTCATCGGCAGATCGAAAAATGCGCGGCTCGTAGGAAAAATCCTGAGCCGCGCCGAATATTACGGTACGTACCCCTGCCATCGGGTCGTCAACCACGTCGGGCGACTGGCCCCAGGTTTTGCATCACAAAAGGAGCGTCTGCAGGCAGAGGGTGTGACTTTTAAAGATGAGTCGCATGTTGCCATGAGACAATGTCAATGGATAATCCAATCGTAGATTGGAAGTGAGATATGTACTTTTTGCCTTTGATATGAATAGTAATGTTGTGGAGGACATGATGATTATCAAGCAGTATGTGGTCGATGCTTTTACGGATCGGGTGTTTCATGGCAATCAGGCGGCAGTTTGTGTGCTGGAGGAATGGCTGCCGGAGGCGGTGATGCAGGACATCGCGCGGGAGAATAATTTTTCGGAGACGGCGTTTGTCGTGCCGGAGGCTGGGCGGTATCATCTGCGCTGGTTTACGCCGGGCGGCGAGATTGACCTTTGCGGGCATGCTACGCTGGCAACGGCCTATGTGCTGCTGCGCTTTTATGCGCCAGAGGCGGAGCAGATCGTGTTCACGACGCTGGGCAGTGAGCTGACCGTGGCGCGGGCAGGTGAGCGGCTGGCGATGGATTTTCCTGCCTACACGCTAAAAGAGGTGCCTGTGATGGCGGCCATGACGGCAGCTATCGGCGTAGAGCCCGTGGCTGCGTATCTCGGGCGCGACCTGCTCTGTGTGCTGCCCGAGGCCGCGCAGGTGCGGACCGCCCAGCCAAATTTGGCGCAGGTTAAAGCATTGGATGGCCTGTTGCTGCATATCACGGCACTGGGGGAGGCAGACTCCCCCTACGATTGCGTGAGCCGCAGTTTTGCGCCGAAGCTCGCCGTCGACGAGGACCCGGTCTGCGGCTCCGGCCACTGCCATTATTCCGCGCGCGCAGCGGCAGTCTTTACTGCACGATGCACGGCGACTGTCTGACTCTGGCCGGGCAGGCAGAGGTATATTCTATAGCGGAATTGCATCTATAATTGAATTGGTGCGCAATCCACTGTAAAATCAGCCGAAAAAAATACGGTTGATTTTGCGGCGGGGGTTAGAGAGATTGTCTTTACGAAAGGGCGGGGTTCATGCCACAGGTTCTTTTGGTGTTTATAGGCGGCGGACTGGGCGCAGTTTGTCGGTATCTCGTCACGACGCAGGTCGGGGCGCGCTTTGGTACGGTGTTTCCTTTTGGCACGCTGACGGTCAATACCGTGGGCAGTTTCCTCATGGGCTTTATTATGGGCGTGCTGCTATTGCTCGCTGAGCAATCACATTTTGTGGCGGGGCCGTGGAAACTGTTGCTGACGGTCGGCTTTCTTGGCGGTTTTACTACCTTTTCGTCGTTTTCCATGGAGACGCTGACGCTCCTGCGCGGCGGCAGCTATATCTATGCTGCCATGAACGTGTTCGCGAATCTTGCCTGCGGCTTCGCAGCCGTCGTCGGAGGCTTTGTACTGGGGCATCTGCTCGTGCGTGGGTGAACTGGTAGAAACAGGAACTGAATGGTAGGTGATGGGTGATGAATGAGATGGTTTTTCAGGGATTGCTGATTCCTTTCTTTGGCACGGTGCTGGGGGCGGCGTGTGTGTTTTTGCTGCGCGGGGAAATGCCGCTGCTCGTGTCAAAAATGCTCACGGGTTTCGCGGCAGGCGTGATGGTGGCGGCCTCCATCTGGAGCCTGCTGCTGCCGGCGCTTGCGGAGAGCGAGACTATGGGCGGACTCGCGTGGCTGCCGGCCGTCGTCGGTTTTTGGCTGGGCATGGGCTTTTTGCTGCTGCTCGACCATGTGATACCGCATCTGCACATGTACGCGCAGCAGACGGAGGGGCCGCACAGCCAGCTGTCGCGCTCGACGATGCTCGTGCTGGCCGTGACGCTGCACAATATCCCTGAGGGCATGGCCGTGGGCGTCGTGCTGGCGGGCTTTATGCTCGGGGATGCGGATATCACGCTCGGCGGCGCTATCGCCATGTCCGTGGGTATCGCCATCCAGAACTTCCCTGAGGGCGCGATTATCTCCATGCCATTGCGGGCGGCGGGCATGAGCCGGACGCGCGCGTTCCTTGGCGGGGCGCTCTCCGGCATCGTGGAGCCTATCGGCGGTGCGCTGACTGTGCTGCTCGCCGAGCACATCCTGCCCTTTATGCCCTACGGCCTGGCCTTCGCGGCGGGCGCCATGCTCTATGTCGTCGTGGAGGAGCTCATCCCCGAGATTCACGCTGGTGACGCGCACTCCGACTGGGGCGTCCTCACGTTCGGCCTCGGCTTTACGCTCATGATGGTGCTGGACGTGGCACTGGGGTGAGGCACTGGCGCGCTAATCGGATAAAATATCGGTGAACTAGCGGCGCAATGCCGGGGCGGTGTCGGCAAAGGGTAGCGAAGTGTCGGAGGAATCAGATGGGTGTCGGCAATAGGTCGGAGAAAGTGTAGGAGAAAATGGAGGCGGGGAAGTTGGCTGAGCAAGTACGGTGTCCCTATGTCCCGGCGGACGATGCGCTGTATGTGGCTTATCACGATACGGAGTGGTGTGTGCCGCAGCATGATGACGCGAAAATCTACGAACTGTTCCTGCTGGAATTGTTTCAGGCGGGGCTGTCGTGGCGTACGCTACTGCACAAGCGGGAAAACTTCCGCCGGGCGTATGCGGGCTTCGACGTGGCGCGCGTGGCGGCCTTTACGGCACAGGACGAGGCGCGGCTCCTGCAGGACGCGGGCATCATCCGCCATGCCGGCAAAATCCGCGCGAGTATCGTCAACGCGCGCGTCTATCAGGCCATCCAGCAGGAGTGGGGCAGCTTTGACGCCTATATCTGGCATTTCACGGACGGTCAGACCGTCTACGAGCCATTGACCACCACGCGCAATGCGCTCTCCGACGCCGTGACCAAGGACCTCAAGCATCGCGACACGAAATTCGCCGGCACGACGAGCATCTATTCCTTCCTTCAGGCCATCGGCATCATCTACTCGCACGCACCGGAGTGCTTCTGTTACGCCCGCGATGGCTGGGCGGGGCAATAAGCAGTTTATTCCCAAACTGTGTGTAAGCCGGAAAATTAATTGCGTCAAACAAAAACACCGTTTTAACGATACATAAATTGCAAATTTTGCAGAATATGTATCGTTAAAACGGTGTCTTGCTATAATTTCATTTAAGCACTAGCTAAGCCGTCACACCTCAGGCTGCGCAACTTTCCCTTAAAGCGGACCGCTGCGTGCGCCAGTGTTGACGCGTGACGACGAGGCCCTGCCATGTCAGGTACATGGCCATGCCGAGGCGGTTGCAACAGCATTGTTGCAGCTCGGCGTCGTACCACACGCGGATGTAGCAGCCGTCACTGTAGAGACAGGCGAGCTCGTTGCCCTCGGTGGGGAACAGGCGAAAGCCCCGCGACCGCTGCATCCATTCCTGAAAAGGGTAGATATCCTTTAGCTGGAAGAAACCAAAATAGCCGTATTGCTCTCGCTTGCGCGCGATGATTTTTGCCCGGCGTTCCTTGGTCTTGCTCATGGTCAAGCTCCTCTCGTAATCGTATCCTCTCACGACCCGGCGCTGACCTCACCTCCTTATATTGGTTGCTTCGCCAAATAGGTACAACATTCCTCCCCATAGATATGTTATATTCTTGTAAAATACCTGTATACATGACAGTACCCAAAAACAAGCACCGCTTTGGATGCTTGTTCTTTAACAAAATTTCTGGTTTTATTTCACGGCTTGACCACGACGTAGTCAGACTGCTTGTAGACTCCGTCCGTGATGTCCTGACCGAGGCCAGTGATTTTTTGCAAAATCTGATATGTTAAGGCGGCGTTTTGCTATGCCGTGGCGTTAGTCGAGGGCCGCTATCAGCTGCTCGACTTTGTCCAGCGGCGTGGCCCAGCTCGTGGCCAGGCGGACGATGGTGTGATCGGTGTCGGGGGCTTCCCAGAAACTGGACTCTACGACCGTGTCCAGTTTCTCCTTTTCGTCGGCAGTCAGCGTCAGGAAAATCTGGTTCGTCGGTGAGTCAAAGGCGAGCGCGTAGCCATGTGCAGTGAAGGCGGCGCGCAGCCGGTTCGCAGCCGTGATAGCATTCTGCCCGATGTGCAGGTAGAGGTCGTCGGTGAACAGCGTGTCAAACTGCAGGCCGAGCAGGCGGCCTTTGGCCAGCAGGGCGCCGTGCTGCTTGATAATGGTGAAGAAATGCGGCACGCGACCACCCTGCGGGAAGACGACGGCCTCGCCGAGCAGGGCACCGCATTTCGTGCCGCCGATGTAGAATGCATCGGTCAGTGTCGCGAGGTCGGCGAGCATGGTGTCGTTGGCCGGGCAGGCGAGTGCGTAGGCCAGCCGCGCACCGTCCACGTAGAGGGGCAGCTGGTAGCGCTGGCAGACGTCGTGGATGGCCGTGAGTTCGGCCCGCGAATACAGCGTGCCGTACTCCGTCGGCTGCGAGATGTAGACCAGACCGGGGATGACCATGTGCTCGCGGTTGCCGTCGTGCAGGTTTTCCTCGCAGTAGACGGCGAGGTCCGACGCATTGATTTTGCCAAAATGGTGTGGCAGCGTCAGCACCTTGTGCCCGCCAAACTCGATGGCTCCCGCCTCGTGTACGCTGATGTGCCCGCTGCTGGCCGCGATGACACCCTCGTAGGAGTGCAGCAGGGCGTCAATGACAGTCGCGTTCGTCTGCGTGCCGCCAATCAGGAAATGCACCTCCGCCTCCGGGCAGTGGCAGGCGGCGCGGATTTTCTCCCGCGCTGCCGCTGAGAACGCATCCGTGCCATAGCCAGGCGTCGCGAGCAGATTCGTCTCCACAAGCCGCTCGACAATCCGCGGATGCGCGCCCTCCTGATAGTCCGAAGCCAGCATGATTTTTGCCATAGTGAAAACCCCTTCCTGAGCAGGTGAACCGTTGGCATATATTATAATGAGCGGTGGCGTATAATGCAATGTCAGCTGATAGAAATCATTTTATTGTTTTATTGTGTTGTGACAGCAGTTTTATTACTTGACATAGAATTAACATAATATATAATTAATAAGGAGATGCATATACAGTCAGTATACAGGAGTGGTGGTGCCTATGACGTATATTGCGCATATGAATGAGGGACGGCAACAGACGTTAAGGGAGCATTTGTTGCACACTGGCAAGCTGGCGGAGGGCTTTGCTCTTTTTTTTGGCGCGGGTGAGTTCGTCCGCATTATTGGCGAGTCGCACGACTTGGGAAAATACAGCCAGGCATTTCAAAGGTATATACGTCTGCCACATGAGCAGCAGCACCGTGGAATGGCACCCCATGCAGATATAGGAATGCAGCTTTTGTGGCATGCAAATGGGGCACCAGCACAACGAATGGCAGCAGCTTTGGTGGTGGCTGGGCATCATAGCGGCCTGCCTGATGTCGGCGAAAAGTCAGATTTCATGGGAGGTACATTGTGTGCACGCTTGAAGCGAAAACTAGCTGAAGATGTGGAGGCAACAATTGAGCAGGAGCACATGCGGCCACTTGGTTTGCCAGAGCCCCCTGCGGATTTGGCCGCAGGCTGGCAACCTGATACTGGACGTGATGTCAGCGAGGCCAGCTTTGCCTACATGGCATACGTGCGTATGCTGTTTTCGTCATTAGTGGATGCGGATTTCCTTGATACGGAACAGTTTATGCAAGGAGGAAAAGTCAAAAGAGCTGGCTTTGCCAATCTGACAATCTTGTGCGATAGATTGGATACCTACATTCAACGTTTTGGAAAGCCAGTGACACTTTTAGCCAAGCGCCGGACGGCTATTTTGCAGGAGTGTATAGCTGCAGGTGACAAGGCGGCGCATAGTTTGTATCAGCTGACCGTGCCTACGGGCGGCGGCAAGACCATTTCTTCGTTGGCATTTGCCCTGCATTATGCTATTGCGCATGCGCCGCAGCAGCGGCGAATTATTTATGTGATTCCCTATACTGCTATCATTGAGCAGACGGCGGCAGTGTTCCGCTCCATCGTCGGGGAGGAAAATGTGGTGGAGCATCATCATCAGGTGACATGGGATGATACAGAGGAACGTTTGGATCCCAAGCGCCTGGCAGCAGAGAACTGGGATGCTCCGCTCATCGTTACTACGAACGTACAGTTATTTGAGTCACTCTTTGCAAATAAGCCGAGCCGCTGCCGCAAATTGCACAATATTGCAGGCAGCGTCATTATTTTTGATGAAGCGCAGATGATTCCCGTGAGTTTTCTGCGCCCCTGCATGCGTATGGTGCAGGAGTTGACAGAGCACTATGGTTGCACCGCAGTATTTTGTACGGCCACACAACCGTCTTTGGGACGGTTCTTTACAGACTCGCAGCAACCAGTCGAGATATGTCCGCAACAGCAAGAAAATTTTCAGTTTTTCCGACGGTGCCGCTATGAGGTACATGACGAACCGTTGGACACGGAGACACTGGCAGCAAAACTACGAGCACAGGAACAGGTGCTTTGCATTGTCAATCGCAAGCTGACGGCCAGTGAACTTTATGGCTTGTTGCCGAAGAATGGACGGTTCTATTTGACGACGAATCTGTATCCTGTGCATCGGCAGCAGGTGTTGCGTGAGGTTAGGCGGCGCTTGGAGGAGGGCTTGCCCTGCCGGCTGATAGCGACCAGTCTGGTTGAGGCTGGCGTAGACATCGATTTCCCAGAGGTTTGGCGGGAAATGGCCGGCCTGGACAATATCATTCAGTCGGCGGGACGGTGCAATCGTGAGAATAGGCGGGCGCGCGAGGCGAGCGTGACGCACGTATTTTCGCTGCGGGATGTGCGTTATCCGCAGTACATCAGACAACGGGTGGAGATTACGCAGCGTGTTTTACAGCGTTTTGGCGAGGCGTTGGCTTCACCCGAGGCAATTGCCTATTATTTTCAGGAGTTGCATACTTTGAGCGGAACAGACGCGTTGCACCTGTTATCGTCGCAGTCAACAGGACAGCCAACTTTTGCGTCCAAGCCCTTGTTAGCCAGCCGGCGTTTCCCTTTTGCTGAGGTGGCAGAGCGATTCCAGTTGATTAAAGATGATACGGTGCCTGTGTTGGTACCATTTACTGCTGCAGCAGAGACGAGAGAGCAACTGCAGGAGTTAGTGCAACAGATGAAAATGGGCATTGTTACGCGGGCAGGATTGCGGCAGGCCGCACTGTATAGCGTGGCTATCTACCCGCAGGTCTTGCAGCAGTTGGCAGATGCAGGCAAGATAGAGCAGTTGCCTGACCTGCGCTACGCAGTATTGCTGGATGCAGTGGCATATGACGCGGGCATGGGATTGAATACGAATTTTGAGGAGGGAAGCGGTATCTTTTATTGAATACTTCCCATAGAAGAAATGCGTGTTATTAAAGGAGCGTGAGAAAATGAGCTATGGCGTAAAACTGGCAGTATGGGGCGATTATGCTTTGTTCACGCGGCCTGAACTGAAAGTCGAACGCGTGAGCTATGATTGTCTGACACCTTCGGCTGCCAGAGGCATCCTGGAGGCCATCTTTTGGCATCCGGGACTGAAATGGTGCATTGACCGCATTAAGGTGTGCAAGCCCATCAAATATGCCAATATAAGACGCAATGAGGTGGGAGTCAAGGCTGAGAAGACGCAGATTGCGCAGGCAATGACTGCGGACAAGCCGATTGCCATTATTACCAGTGAGGAGATACAGCAGCGGGCGGCTATGGTACTCAAGGACGTGCAATACGTGATCGAGGCGCACTTCGAGATGACGGCAAAGGCCAGCCCCAGTGACAATCCTGCTAAATTTGCTGAAATGTTCAAGCGCCGCGCACGTAAAGGCCAGTGCTTCCATCATCCGTATCTGGGCTGTCGGGAGTTTCCCTGTCATTTTGCTTTGGTCGAAGATGATGCAGCGTATCCGAGCTGCTATGCCGGCGAGAGCCGCTCTTTGGGGATGATGCTTTATGACATGGACTACAGCGACCTGGCAAATATACGCCCGATGTTCTTCCGCGCGGAATTGCAGGATGGCATTATGGACGTGCAAGATTGCGAGGTGTATCGCTGATGTTGAAGCAATTGTTACACTTATATGAGCAGAAAGCAGCACAGCATGAGGCACCACGCTATGGCTGGGAAATCAAGAAAGTCAGGTATGCCCTGCAATTGGATAGGCAAGGGCATCTCGTGGGGATTCAGTCCCTAATGCAGCAGGCGCAGCGCGGTAAGAAGATGGTTCCCGTGCCTTGCGAGATGGAGGTGCCTAAAGGTCCTACGCGAGCGTCTGGTGTGCAGCCCTTTTTCCTGTGTGACAATGCGAAATATTTTCTAGGCTTAGCCCCAGAGATGACAAAGGAAACTGTTTCCAGCACATTTAGGGAAAATAGTCGCACCAAGCAATGCTTTGCTGCATCCCAGGCCTACCATCTGAGTTTGCTGGCGCAAGTACCGTCGCCAGCTGCCCAGGCTATTTGTGCCTTTTTCAAGTCCTGGTCAAATGAGCCTGCAATTTTGGCGGCCAATCCATACGTGCAGCAGGAGTGGGAAGGTATGGTGACAGGTGCGAATCTGGTGTTTCGTGTGGAGGACCAGTTTGCACAGGATGACCCCGCTATCAGGAAGGCATGGCAGGAGCATGAAGATGATGATAATTCGGAAGCGGAGCGCGGTCTTTGTCTGCTGACGGGGAGACAAGGGACACTTGCCCGACTGCATCCTATGTTGAAGGGGGTGGCAGGTGCACAATCTTCTGGCGCAGCGTTGATTTCTTATAACAAAGGTAAGAAAGCCTATGAATCCTTTGGCAGAGAAAACGCTCAGGCCTATAATGCGCCAATTTCTACGTATGGTGCTTTCGCCTATACGACGGCCCTGAACATGCTGCTGGCAGACCGTACCCATGCGAAACATTTAGGCGATACGACCATTGTCTATTGGGCTGAGCAAGAAAACGAAACCTGTCAGGATATTTTTTCCGATATGTTTGAGGAGGCAGATCAGCGTACCATCAGCGATAGCGAGCTGGATGCCATTTTTACCAAGGTCAAGCTCGGGCAGCCTTTCGCCTACCGCGACGTGGAGATACCTTACGAAAATCCGTTTTATATTTTAGGCTTGTCGCCCAATGCGGCCCGCATTTCTATCCGCTTCTTTCTGCAAGGTGGCTTCGGCGATTTCCTGCAGCATTTCGCGGCTCATGCCGAGCGTATGCAGATAGACAGACCCAAGTTCGCACAGCAGGCTGGTATTTCCCTTTGGCAGCTCTTACGAGAGACCGTCAATCGCAATGCGACGAACAAGGAAGCGGCCCCGTTACTGGCGGGAGCAGTATTCCGGGCTATTGCACAGGATACGCCATATCCTGCGGCATTGTACCAGCAAATCATGCTGCGCATCCGTGCCGAGCAGGGGGACAATAAAGTCAACTATCGCCGGGTGGCATTTATCAAGGCATATATGATCAAAAACAAAGGGAGGATGATTACGGTGTCTTTAGACGAACATGCTGCGGAGCCAGCCTATGTGCTGGGTCGCTTGTTTGCAGAATTGGAGCGGATTCAGTCGGATGCGAATCCCGATACGACGGCTACGATTAAGGATCGCTATTTCAATGCGGCCTGTGCTACGCCGGCGGCCACGTTCCCTGTGCTGCAGAAGTTATCACAGCATCATCTGCGCAAGCTGAGCGCGGGTGTCAAGGTGAATCATGAAAAGCAGTTGGGCAGCATTATGGATTTGCTGAATGTGGGTGAAAACCCGTTGCCACGTCAGTTATCGCTGGAGCAGCAGGGAGTGTTTATTTTGGGCTATTATCACCAAAGACAGCAATTCTTCAAGGGAAAGGCGAAAAAGGAGGAGCCTGTGTCCAAAACTGAACCGGTGGAGGAGCGCTCTGAGGATAGGCAGGAAATGTCACTGTTTTGAAGCTGAATGGTGGGTAAACGATAATCGACAAAAGTTTAGGAGGTATTTCCATGAGTGACGTGATTAAACATCGGTATGATTTTGTTTTGTTCTTTGATGTAGAGAACGGCAATCCCAATGGCGACCCGGATGCAGGCAATATGCCGCGCGTGGATCAGGAAACGGGATTGGGGCTGGTCACAGATGTATGCCTGAAACGCAAAGTCCGCAATTACGTTGAGGCGGCATGCGAAGGCCAGGAGGGTTTCAATATCTATGTGCGTGAGGGCGTTACGTTGGAGCAGGGCGACCAGCAGGCCTGCAAGTATGTTGGTATCGATGAGGCTTCGTCAGACAAGCGTGCCAAGGCATTGCAGGCTGCTAAGAAGAAGGACCCGGATATCGACCGTAAACTGCGTGATTTCATGTGCCAGAATTTCTATGATATCCGTACGTTCGGCGCTGTGATGACAACATTTGTCAAAGGAGCACTCTCGTGCGGGCAGGTGCGCGGCCCGGTGCAGCTGGGGTTCGCGCGCAGTGTGGACCCCGTGATGCCGCAGGAGATTAGTATCACGCGCTCTACGGTTACAACGGACAAGGAAGCGGAGACCAAGAAAACCATGATGGGCCGCAAATTCATTGTACCCTATGGCTTGTATCGTGTGGAAGGTTATGTGTCTGCTAATCTGGCACGACGTGTGACGGGCTTTTCTGGTGATGATTTGAATTTGTTCTGGCGGGCATTGGCAAATATGTTCGACCTTGACCACTCGGCGGCACGCGGCAACATGGCTGCGCGCAGACTCATCGTATTTGAGCACGAGAGCGAACTGGGTAATGCTCCGGCTAACAAACTGTTTGATGTAATCAAGGTGAGCCGCAAAAATCCCGCACAGGCACCGCGCGCCTATAGCGACTATGACATTACTGTGGATACCGCAGGGTTACCCGAGGGTGTGACCTGCGAGGAAAAAATTTGATGTATCATGATGAGGACTTGCTGATGCTGTCCGGTATCCAGCATTTCGCCTTTTGCCGACGGCAGTGGGCGTTGATTCATGTCGAGGGTCAGTGGCAGGAAAATTTGCGTACAACATTGGGACATATTGTCCACGTCAAGGCACATGACGGTACGCAAACGGAAAGCCGGGGCGATACTATCATCACTCGTGGTCTGCGCGTGACCTCCTATAAGATGGGGGTTACGGGGCAGTGCGATGTGGTGGAGTTTCATCGGGCCGTACGTGGTGCTGTATTGGAAAAACACGACGGCTATTGGCAACCATATCCCATTGAGTACAAGAAGGGCAAGCCCAAGGACTATCCGGCGGATGAGCTGCAACTGTGCGCTGAGGCGATGTGTTTGGAGGAGATGCTCTGTTGCGAGATTCCTGAAGGAGCGCTGTTTTACGCGGAGATTCATCGGCGCGTGACTGTCACTATGACGGCAGAATTGCGGCAGAGTGTGCGGGATATGTTTACAGAAATGCATCGATATCTGCAGGAGGGGCGGACGCCACGCGTCAAGCCCCACAAGCATTGCAATGCCTGCTCGCTGAAGCCTATTTGCCTGCCGGGCAACTACAAGCAGCAAGATGTGGGCGCCTATTATTGCGCAGCCTTGGGAGGCGAGGACTGATGCGGCATTTGCTCAATACGTTGTTCGTGCTGACGGAGGATGCCTATCTGGCTTTGGAGAATGACAACGTTGTGCTATGGCAGGAAAAGCGGGTATTGGGGCGTGTGCCACTGCTCACACTGACCAACATCGTTTATTTCGGCTATAAGGGCGCAAGCCCCGCGTTGATGGGGGCCTGTGCAACACATGATATTGGCTTGTGCTTCCTCACGCCGCAAGGCAGGTTCCTCGCGCGTACCTCGGGTGAGAGCCGTGGCAATGTTGTCCTGCGCAGGCGGCAGTATCGTCTGGCTGACGATGGCGTTGCCAGCTGCCACATAGCGCGTGACTTTATCGCAGGTAAAATCCACAATAGCAAGACGGTGCTGGCACGCGGACTGCGTGACCATGCGTTGAGTGTGGAGCAGGAGGCCTTCCAACAGGCTATCAGCAATTTATCGCAGGCAGCCAGGCAAGCGCGCAATGTAGAGGATAAGGAAACACTGCGCGGTATGGAAGGCAACGCAGCGCACAGTTATTTTTCTGTTTTTGGACAACTTATTCTACGCGATAAAGAGTGCTTTTCATTTCATAGTCGTGTTAAGCGGCCGCCCGAGGGGCGCGTCAATGCGCTATTATCTTTTGCCTATACTTTGCTGGCTCATGATTGCGCTTCGGCACTGGAAAGCGTGGGGTTGGACGCCTATGTTGGATTCCTGCATACTGACCGGGCGGGGCGTACGTCGTTGGCGCTGGATCTGATGGAGGAGTTGCGTAGCATTTATGCAGACCGCTTTGTGCTGGCTTTGATAAACAATCGGCAGATACAGGCAGATGATTTCATCGAGCAGGAAAATAATTGCTTCTTTTTGACTGACGATGGTAAGAAAGCTTTTCTGCAGGCTTGGCAAGCCAAAAAGCGCGAGGAAATCAAGCATCCGTTTCTGGGAGAGAAAATCCCTTGGGGCCTGGTTCCCTATGTTCAGTCCTTGCTACTGGCACGGTATATACGTGGTGATATCAGTGAGTATCCGGCTTTTTTGTGGAAATAGCCCCGGGTGGTTACGCTTAAAGGAAGGGAACGATTGTTTTTAATTTGCCAGGAGGCGTGTGCATGCTGATCCTCATTACCTATGATGTCAATACTGAGACACCCGCTGGGCGCAAGCGCCTGCGACAGGTCGCCAAACAATGCGTCAAGCACGGGCAGCGTGTGCAGAATTCTGTGTTTGAATGCAATCTGGATAAGGCTCAATTTGAAATGGTAAAATTCAAGTTGACCAGCATAATCGATGTGGAGAAGGATAGCTTGCGCTTTTACAACCTCGGCAATAATTATAAAAACAAGGTGGAGCACGTGGGTGCCAAGCCTACTTACGATGCTGAGGGCTCGCTCATCATGTAGCGCGAAGGTGTCCCAAACATCATTTTTACTGACGTAAAATCAGCTACCAGGCGGTGCGTCTTTCGAGGTTCGCGCATCGCCGGCCTGCAGGCCTATAACTGCAGGCGCTAAAGAACCGACTGTCGCCCCTCACGTGGGGGCGTCGCCCCTCACGCGTTACCGTTGTTGTTCGCATTGCAGAACCTGGGTCGCCCCTCACGTGGGGGCGTCGCCCCTCACACGGAGCGCGTAATCTACTACGAACTCAATGGGGTCGCCCCTCACGTGGGGGCGTCGCCCCTCACGTTCCCACTCCTCACTCTCTTTCACGACGGCGCTCGTCGCCCCTCACGTGGGGGCGTCGCCCCTCACGTGAGTGCCAAGAAAGAAGTTCTTTATTCAAGCGTCGCCCCTCACGTGGGGGCGTCGCCCCTCACGTACTGCTGCACGAATGCCGCGCGGTCCAGTTTGCCATCTATAACCAGTTTTGCGAGGTGCTTTAGCTTGCGCCGTTCCCTGACCACCACGTCGCGCGG
>ONCF01000013.1 GCA_900316275.1 uncultured Veillonellaceae bacterium | reverse complement strand
GCTTCGCCGTTATCTTTATACCATGTTGGCCATATAGCAGAGCTCATCCTCCTCGAAATGCAGCTTCAGCGACTGCTCAAAAACCTTGACCGCCTGCCGCAAGGCCTGCAGCTTGCGCGGGTCGAGCTTCGCTGCATCTCCCTGATAGACCAGTGGCGAGCGCGTGACGATGCGCTCGAGCGCACAGCCGCAGTGCACCATGAGGCGCACGCGCAGAGGATTGGAGAGGTTCAGCCCCAGCGCCTGCTCAACGCTCCGGTCGAATTCCAGCAGGCCGCCGATAATCTTACGCGGGTTCAGATAGGTCAGGAACTGCGCGAGTGAATCCTCGCAGAGTTTCTTCACCACGATGTCGCGCTGCTCCGCCGGGCTCTCTTCCGCCGCAGTTGCAGCCTGGGGCAAAACCTCCGCCTGCGCTGCGAGCAAGGCGAGCAGGCGCTGTTCACCCGTGCCGTCAATAATCTGTTCCAAGGAGATAAAGGGCAGGCTGCGCTGCGGCCGCTTCATGCCGATGGCTGCCAGTATATGGTAGTTTTCCGCCAGCTGGTCGATTTTTTCCTCCAGATGCACGAGCCCCACAGGGACGACCTCCACGGCGTAGCGCGTATGCGCGAGGATTTCATCCACCATGCTCTTGAGCTTGAGCGCCGCGCCCTGCCCGGTCGTGCAGATGGTGACGACGGCCTCCGGCTTCGCCGACGCGACAGGCGCCGCGTCCACAGCCTCATAGCCCTTAAAGCCACGCAACGACTCGTAGATACTGTCGAGGTCCATGCCCGCGATGTCTGCCTTACGCATGGCCTCGAGAATGAGCGGCGTCGAGACCATGTCCAGCGTGCGCACCTGTATCTGCAGTTTCTCCGCGATGATGGCGCCGAAGTTGCAGAGTGAGCCCATATCCGCCAGTATAAGCACACCGGGACGGCAGTTCATCGTGCGCAGCATCGCCAGCAGCTTGTCCAAAATCTCCTGTGGCTTCACATCAAGTGGCATGTCGACGGCCAGCAGGTTCGTATCGTTCGCGTTAAAGAGTTTCTGCGCAACCTCCACCATGGAACTCGCCGTCTGACGTCCGTGCGTAGCCACGATGATGATGACCTTTTCGTTGAGCTCGTCATCCTCCGCCGTCTCCAGCAGCAGCGCGATATACTCGATTTCCGCATGTGGCACCTGGATAGCGTAGTGCTGCTCGATGAGGCGTGCGATTTCCTCTGCCACCTCCAGATACTGCCGGCTCTGGCCCGGCACGCCCTCGCTGCCCGAATACGGCGGGATGACTTCCTGCGACTTTATCCGCTTGAGAAACGCCGAGAGGTGCAGGCTGAACGCATAGAGGAAATAGTCGCGATAGCCGCTGTTGAGCCGTTTCTGCACGAAAAGCGAGACCTGCTCCGCGAAATCCACGAGCGCGGGGTCAACGATTTTCAGCAGGCGCTCGCGCGTCGTCATGTTGACGCTATGTCTTTTATTGTAGAGTTCCTTGACATAGACGTTGACATCTGCGGCCACGACCTGCTTGATGAGGTCGCTCTCGATACCCTCGCTCTGCAGCAGCGCTACCTTGTCCGACACGACCTGATACAGGTTGAACGACTCCTGCTCCTCCGCCGCATCCTCGGCTGGCAGGCGCTCGCCCGGCGGTGTCACGACCAGCACATCCGTGAGGTACTGTGTGAGCTCCGTGAGTGCCTGCCGGTTTGCCGAGAGCGTGAGCAGGCCGTCGCGCAGCTGGGCAGGCAGCATGCGGAAATCGACCTCGATATAGTTCGGGTTGTCGATGCTGTTGAGGAAGGCCTGCGCGCAGAGCAGCTTGATATTGCTCTTGAGCTGTCCCACATTGCCGTTGCCGATACTGCCGATAAGCGCCTTGACGGACTCACTGCCCACGCGGATGGGCTTCTGCACGCGCTGGGCCTCCTCCTTGAACAGCATTTTGAGAATGTCGAACTGCTCCGAGAGCGTGCGCTCACCGAGCGGCTTGATTTTGATGATATTCGGGATGCGGCGCACGAACGTTTTCGTGAGCGCCGAGTCCGGGTCCTCCGTCGTCGCGCCGATGATGAGCACTTTCGCATGACGGCTGCGCGTCGTCTCGCCGAGGCGATTGTACGTGCCCGTATCCATGAAATAGAAAATCATCTCCTGCCCCTCAGGTGGCAGACGGTGGATTTCGTCGAGGAACAGCACGCCGCCGTCGGCCTCCTCCACGAGGCCGGCCTTGGCCGTATCCGCGCCCGTAAATGCACCCTTGACGTGGCCGAAGACATGCGAAATGAGCAGCTGCGGGTTGTTGTAGTAATCGGCGCAATTGAACGTCACGAACGGCGCGTCGTCCGCAAAGCGATGCATGACCTTGCCGTACTCAAACATGAGATGCGCAAAGAGCGTCTTGCCCACGCCCGTCTGGCCGACGATGAGCGTATGCAGGCCGTCGGGCGGATAGAGAATGGCTGCCTTGGCCTGCTCGACCTGCTTTTTCAGGCTGCGATGCGCGCCTACGAGCCTATCGAACGGGTTGTGCACCTGCTCGCCGAGCAGGGCCTTGCGGCAGGCCGCTATGTTCTCGAACTGGCACGGCCCCGGACCGATGTTCACGCCGAGCAGCCGCCCGAGCGTCTCCTTGTCGAAATAGCGCACGGGCCGCCCGCCGAATTTCACAATGACCCCCTCGCGCTGCAGCTCGTTCAGGTCTTTCGACACATTGTTGCGCAGCACGTCGAGCGCCGTCGCAATCTCCTGCGCGTCCAGGCCCACGACGCCCTGCAGCCGCTCCGGCGTATAGGCCGCCGACTGCTCCTGAATATACTCATAGATACGTTCCCGCCGCTTCATGCCTTCAGCCTCCGTTTCGTCATACTGCCTATTATTATAGCATTGCCTTTTCCCCGACGGCAAGGCACGCGTATTGACAAGACTTTGTTCACCGTTTACACTAGAAATGTAACTACATATTGTGGAGCTGGTGTCACCGGGTGCGCGGATAAATAACCTCCGCCCCCACGACTTAATAGGGAAGCCGGAAAAGCCGGCGCGGTCCCGCCACTGTATCGGGAGCCAACCGCAGGGAAACGCTGCTGCAGCATTTCCCCCAATGTCACTGGTCTGGGCAAAG
>ONCF01000104.1 GCA_900316275.1 uncultured Veillonellaceae bacterium | reverse complement strand
GCGAAACAGGGCGACTACGCTGGTGCTGCGCAGCTCATCGCCGAGGGCGAAAAAGACTTTGTCGAGGGGCATGACGCCCACGCGAAATTGCTGGAGCAGGAGGCAAACGGCACGGGCGAGCCCATCGGCCTGCTCATCCTGCACGCCGAGGACCAGCTCATGAGTGCCGAGGCGTTCAAGACGATTGCGCAGGAGTTTATCGAGCTCTATCAGCGCCTGGACAAACAGGAGGGACGCGTATGACTATCCCGCAGGGGTTCCTCTGGGGCGGCGCCGTGGCCGCGCACCAGATTGAGGGCGGCTGGCAGGAGGGCGGCAAAGGCCCGAGTGTCGCCGACGTCATGACCGTGGGCGGCCCCGGCCAGCCGCGTGAAATTACGGACGGCGTGCTGCCGGGCAAATACTACCCGAACCACGAGGCCATCGATTTTTACCATCACTACAAAGAGGACTTGAAGCTGCTCGCCGACATGGGCTGCAAGTGCTTCCGCACGAGTATCGCCTGGACGCGCATTTTCCCGAACGGCGACGAGGCTGAGCCGAACGAGGCTGGTCTGCAGTTCTACGACGACCTCTTTGACACGATGCACGCGCTCGGCATGGAGCCTGTGGTCACGCTCTCGCATTTCGAGCTGCCGTATCACCTCGTGACGGCGTACGGCGGCTGGCGCAACCGCGAGCTCGTGGACTTTTTCGTGCGTTTCGCTGAGGTCTGCTTCCGCCGCTACCAGCACAAGGTCAAGTATTGGCTGACGTTCAACGAAATCAACAACCAGCGTGACGTGGAGCAGAAATTCGCGGCGTTTACGAACTCCGGCGTCATTTACCAGCCGGGCGAGGACAAGCACGCCGTGCTCTATCAGGTCGCGCACCACGAGTTCGTGGCCTCGGCCGAGGCCGTGATTATCGGGCACAAAATCAACCCGGATTTCCAGATAGGCTGCATGCTCGCGATGGTGCCGTGCTATCCGGCCACGAGCAAGCCCCTGGACCAGATGGCGGCGCTGAAGGAAATGGATCGCAGCTTCTACTACAGTGACGTGCAATGCCGTGGCCACTACCCGGCCTACATGCTCAAGGAGTGGGAGAACAAGGGCTACCACATCGAGATGGCCGATGGCGACCTCGAGCTGCTCGAGCGCGGCAAGGTGGACTATTTCGCGTTCTCGTACTACATGAGCGTGGCGCGCGCCTACGACACAGAGCAGGGCACGGACGTCGAGGTGAAGAACCCGTATGTCAAGGCCTCCGACTGGGGCTGGCAGATTGACCCCGTGGGCCTCCGCTACATGCTCAACGTGCTCTCCGAGCGTTACGAGCTGCCGCTCATGATTGTCGAGAACGGCATCGGCCTGCACGAGCAGCCGGCCGCCGACGGCATGGTGCACGACGACGAGCGCATCGCATATTTTGCCGCGCATATCGCCGAGATGAAAAAGGCCATCGACGAGGACGGCGTGGCGCTCATGGGCTACTGCCCCTGGGGCCCCATCGATCTCGTCTCGGCCAGCACGGGCGAGATGGAGAAACGCTACGGCTTTGTCTATGTGGACAAGGACAACGCCGGCTATGGCACGCTCCAGCGCACGCCGAAAAAGTCGTACTACTGGTTTAAAAAGGTCATCGCCTCTAACGGCGAGGATTTGAGTATCGAATAGAAAGGAAGTTTATTATGTCTTTACGCAGCAAAATCACGGCTATGCTCTGTGCCGCCGCTTTCGTCGGCGTACCGACGGTGTTTGTGGAGACGGTCACGCCCCTGACGGCGCAGGCCGTACCCGCGACGCAGACGGCCGCGGCCGACGCGTTCCAGGTGGATTTCAAAAATGGTATCCCCGACCGCTTTGAGCCGTCGGACGGCTGGACGAACGGCATGCCGTTCAACTGCTGGTGGCACAAGGATAATGTCTCCGTCGACGACGGCATTATGTCGCTGAAAATCGACGCCGACGGCTCGCAGGACAAGGTGCCGTACTCCGGCGGCGAGTTCCGCAGCAAGAAGACTTACGGCTACGGCCACTATGAGGTCTGCATGAAGGCCATCAAGAACGACGGCGTTGTCTCCTCGTTCTTCACCTACACGGGCCCCTACGATGGCGACCCCTGGGATGAAATCGACGTCGAGGTGCTCGGCAAGGACACAACGAAGGTGCAGTTCAACTATTTCCGCAACGGCAAGGGCGGCCATGAGCACATGTACGACCTCGGCTTCGATGCCTCCGACGATTTCCACACCTATGCCTTTGAGTGGCACAAGGATAAAATCGTCTGGTACGTTGACGGCAAGGAGGCACATCGCGTTGAGGGCAAGGACATGCCGGTGACGAAGGGCAAAATCATGATGAATGCCTGGTGCGGCAAGGGCGTGGACGAATGGTTGAAGCCGTTCAACGATGGCGATATGCCGCTGTTCGCCGAGTACAAATGGATTAAATACACGCCGTCTGTCGAGTAAGCCTGCGCTGAAGGAGGCTAAAATATGCGAAAAAGCAGATTATGTCGGCGCGTGCTCACGGGACTGCTCACGGCCTGTCTGTTGACGGGCGGGGCGCTCGCGGCCGAGGCCGCCGACGCGGGCCTGCACGTCGACCAGGTCGGCTACCTGACGGGCCATGACAAAATCGCCATGGTCACGGCGGGCGGTGAGCAGAGCTTTACGCTCGTCGACGAGGCCACGGGGCAGACGGTCTACACGGGCCAGCTCGGCGAGGCCAGTAAGGACGCCATGACCGAGGAGACGCTGCAGCGTGCGGACTTTACCACGTTTGACAAACCGGGCCGCTACCACCTGCAGGTGGGCAGCCGCAGTTCGTATGCGTTCGACATCGGCGATAACGTTTATGCCGTGCCGGCCGTGCAGGCGTGGCGCAGCTATACGCTCGCGCGCTGCAACCAGCCCATAGACGACAGCGTCACGGGGCTGAAGGTGGCGGGTGGCCACCCGCAGGACGCGCACGCGACGGTCTATTTCACGGATAAACTCAATAAAAAAGGCCAGCAGCTCGATATGACGGGCGGCTGGTACGACGCGGGCGACTATGGCAAGTATACGACGACGGGCGCGCTGAGCGCGGCCGAGTTGCTCTTAGCCTACGAGGCGCATCCGGAGCATTTCACCGTGGGGCAGCTGTGCTTCCCCGCGGGTGTGACGACGGACACGCAGATGCCAGACGCGCTGACCGAGGTCAAATACGAGCTCGACTGGCTGCAGAAAATGCAGCGGCAGGACGGCTCGACGTTCCACAAGGTCGCGGGCGCGCAGTGGCCGGGCTTTGACAAGACGCCGGATACGGACACGCAGGAGCGCTTCATCTACGGCAGCTGCTCCAGCGCCACGGCCATGTATGGTGCGGCACTCGCCATCGGCGCGCGCGTCTATGCACCGTACGATAAAGCCTATGCCAGACAGCTGCTAAAAAACGCCGAGCGCGTCTGGCAGTACCTCGCGCGCACGCCGCAGGCCGTCTACCGCACGGACGCGGGGCAGGAGAGCGGCTCGGGCCCGTACAACAAGGCCACGGACGCCGAGGAGCGCGTCTGGCTCGCGGCGGAGCTCTATCGCACGACGGGCGACGCGCAGTACGAGCAGTACCTCCTGGGCAAAGGCCGTGCCTGCGTGACGAGCGTGCCCAGCTTCTTTACCTGGGACAACACGCTCGCGCTTGGTCAGTTCGCCTATCTCCAGGCGTCCAAGGCCGATACGCAGCTGCAGGCTAGCGTGCGGCAGGCTTTCCTCGACTATGCGGACGCCATCGTGGCGCGTATCAATGAGGACGGTATGCAGTGCGCGCTGCTGCCGGGCGAGTACACCTGGGCTTCGACGAAAAATGCGCTGACTAAAGGCGACATCCTGCTCATGGCCAACCAGATAAAGCCTGACGAGGCCTATGTGGAAGGCGCGCTCGCGCAGGTACATTACCTGTTCGGCCGCAACGGCCTCGACAAGAGCTTTATGACCGGCGTGGGCAGCAATCCGCCCGCGCATCCGCACAACCGCATCCACGAGAGCACAGGCGCCTATGTGCCCGGCCTCATCGTGGGCGGTCCCAACCATGTTAGTGGTGGCGACCCCGACCAGACGAAATATCTGGCCAGCGGCCATATCCCTGTGGCCAAGTCGTACCTCGACGTACTGACGTCGTGGTCGACGAATGAGTACGCCATTGACTATATCGGGGCCGGCGCCTACGCGCTAGCCTGGTTCGCCCAGCCGACGCCCTTGACGTCCGCCCAACTCGCAGGGGCTATACACAAACCCTGACGGTTCCATCGCTCTATGTTCGTCTTTGCATGGGCGAACATCCCCTCTAACTTCTCTCTTTTCGGAAACGCTGTCGTTCCCTAAGGCGTTTCTCTGGGTATCTCTTTCCCACAAGCATGTGCTAACCCCTGTGCCCCGGTGCGGCTTTCCCTGGCTGCGCCGGGGTATTTTGCGTTTATTTGTGTGCCTGGATGCAGTCGAGGAACTGCTGGCCGAAGCGTTGCAGTTTCTGCTCGCCGACGCCCTTGACCGTGAGCATTTCGTCGAGCGTCGCGGGCTGGACAGTGCACATGTCGCGCAGCGTGGCGTCGGAAAATACCATGTAGGGCGGGATGTGCTGCGCCGTCGCGATGTCCTTGCGCAGCGAGCGCAGGTAGTCGAACAGCGCGGGCGTGGCGACGGTCTTGACCTGCTTTTTTGGCACGGGCTGGTAGACTTTCAGCTGGCCGCGCATGACACTGTAGGCGCTGGGGCAGAGCTGCACGACCGGGTATTTATCCTCCGTAAGGCGCAGGTAGTCCGTGGCGATAAAGCGCTGCATGAGCAGCTTGATATCCTGCAGTGTGTGCTCGCGCATAATGCCGTAGGTGGAGAGCTCGTCGAAATGGAACTGGCGCACGCGCTTGTCTTTCGAGCCCGTGAGCACCTGCGCGACGAGCGTGAGGCCGAAGCGCTCGTGCATGCGGTAGACACAGGAGAAAATTTTCTGTGCGTCGATGGTCACGTCGACCTTTTCCGTCGTGTCGTTGCAGCTGCTGCAGTTCGCGCAGTTCTCTTTTTCCGGTGTGCCGCCGAAATAACGGATGATGAACGCGCGCAGGCAGTCGGGCGTGTGGCAGTAGTCCACCATGCGCTGCAGCTTCGCGAGGTTGTGCACCTTGCGCTGCTCGTCCTCGGTGGAGACGTCGATGAGGTAGCGCTGCGTCATCGTGTCCTGCGGCGAAAAGAGCAGAATGCAGGCGCCGGGCTCGCCATCGCGCCCCGCGCGGCCTGCCTCCTGATAGTAGGCCTCGATATTCTTCGGCATGTTGTAGTGGATGACGTAGCGCACGTTGCTTTTGTCGATGCCCATGCCGAACGCGTTCGTGGCCACGATGACCTGCAAGTTATCGTAGAGGAAATCATCCTGCGCCTGCGCGCGCTCCTGGTCGGAGAGGCCCGCGTGATAGCGGCCCACGGCCAGCTTTTTGCGTTTCAGCAGCGTGTAGAGCTTGTCGACCTCTTTGCGCGTGGCCGCGTAGACGATACCGGCCTCGTCGGCGTGCGCCTTGATGTAGTGCGTGACAAACGCGGCCTTGTCCACGCCGCGCTGCACCTCGAAATAGAGGTTCGGACGATCAAAGCCCGAGACATGCACGTCAGGCGTGCGGAGCGCGAGCAGGCGGATGATGTCCTCGCGCACCTCGGGCGTGGCTGTGGCCGTGAACGCGGCGACAAGCGGGCGGCGCGGCAGGCTCGCGATGAACGGCGCAATCTGCCGGTAGCTCGGGCGGAAGTCGTGGCCCCACTGCGAGAGGCAGTGCGCCTCGTCGACGGCGACCATAGCGAGCGGCTGGTGCTCGAGGATGTACTGGAAATAGTTCGTGTCCAGGCGCTCGGGCGCGACGTAGATGAGTTTGTACTCACCGGCGGCGATGGCCCGCAGGCGTGCGTCGGACTCGGCGTGTGAGAGGCTGCTGTTGATGTAGGTAGCGGCGATACCCTGCTGCACGAGCGCGTCCACCTGGTCCTTCATGAGCGAGATGAGCGGCGAGATGACGAGCGTGAGCCCGGGGAACATGAGCGCCGGGATTTGGAAACAGATGGATTTGCCCGCGCCCGTAGGCATGATGGCCACGGTGTCATGCCCCGCGAGCAGGCTGCGCACGACCGGCTCCTGCGCCGGGCGAAACGAGGGATAGCCATAAAAGCGCTGTAATAAGTCAAGGGCCTGCGTCCAATATGTATCATTCATTATAATTAACTCCTAATAGCTGGCTAAACGGTGGTCAACACGTCTATTTTATCATATTCCGCATGGATGTATATTTTTTCTTTTGTTATAATAGAAGCGGCAGGATTTCAACGGCCTGTACAAGAAGGAATATCAGGGGCTCGGCGCACAGACGCCGGGCGATAAATAGCGCGATTTAGGGAGGAATCCTTTATGCAGAAACATTGGCGGGGCATGGCGGCGGCCGTGGCGGCGGGGCTGCTCACGGCACTGCCCACGGGCTACGCGGCGGATATTTCGCTGCAGGAGGCCATCAATCTGGCCCTGGCACAGAACACGGGCCTGCTCATCACGCAGAAGGGCGAGAACACGGCGGAGGCCACGCTCTCCAAGGCGCGCGGCAAAAACAGCGTCTCGGCCAGCACCTCGGCCAGCCTGTTCAACGCGGATAAAGAGCAGGGCAAAGACTGGCAGACGGAGTCGAGCTTCTCCGGTATCTCGGCCAGCGTGCCGCTGTACTCGGGCGGCGCGAACGAAGCGGCTATCAAAAGCGGCGAGCTCGGCGTGGACGCGGCGCGCCTGAAGACGGAGCGCGAGCGCGAGGACCTGAAGCTCTCGGTCATCCAGGCCTACTACAACGCGCTGGAGGCGCGCAAGACCATCGACGTCGACCAGGAGTCCGTCGACAACTACGAGGCGCACTATACGAACGTGAGCCAGCTCTATTCGGCCGGTTCCAAGGCGAAAATTGACGTGCTGCGTTCGTCCGTCGAACTCTCGAACGCGCGCCAGACGCTCATCAAGGCGCAGAATGCCTACGAGGTGGATTTGGCAACGCTCAGAAATCTGCTGAACATCGACCGCAGCGAGCCGCTCACGCTCACGACGGATTTTGCCTACGACAAATTCGACATCAGCATGGACGACTGCGTGAACTACGCCTACCGCAACCGCAAGGATTTGCAGATTGACCTTTACACGCTGCAGCAGAAAGAGCTCGGCATCAAGGAAGCCAAGGCGGGCAATATCCCGAGCCTTACGATTAACGGTGCGGTGAAACCGAACTGGGCCATGGACTGGGACGACGGCAAGTCGAGCGGCAAGCCGGCCTACAGTGCGGGCGTCGGCCTCTCGTGGAATATCTTTGACAGCGGCGTGACGAAAGCCGAAATCAAAGAGGCCGAGAACCAGCGCGACATCGCGAAGCTCACGGTGCTGAAAGATAAGGAAACCATCGACCTCGACCTGCGGCAGGCCTACTACAACATGCGCGAGGCGGAGAAACGCTTTACCTCCACGTCAGACGCCGTGGGGCAGGCCGAGCAGGACTACTATATCGCGCGTGAGAAATACCGTGCGGGCGAGGGCCTCATGCTGGACATCATCGACGCCCAGCTCGCCCTTTCCACGGCGCGGCTGAACCACATCAGCGCCCAGTACGACTACGCGCGCTACAAGGCGCAGGTCGAGAACGCCATGGGCATCGGCCTCACGGAGAGCGAAAAGCTCTCGGCCGGCAATCTGCAGACGGATGTGCAGAAGGTCGTGCAGGCCTCGCCCATCCCCATGACGGCGCAGGAGCAGGCCGTGCAGGCTAAGGATAGCAAGAAGACGAAAAAGCGTCAGCAGGCTAAGATTGAAACCAGGCAGGCCAGTCAGCAGGCGGCAGCCAGCAAGCCGGTCGCTGACGACGCCCAGGCCACGGCCGCTGCGGCCGCGCAGGATAAATAAGGAGCAGTGACGCAGATGAACATACCGCAGATACCCCTGGCCGCGAAAATCGGCCTCGTCGTCGTCGTGCTCGCGGGCGCGGCCTTTGGCGGCTGGCAGTATTATCAGGGCCAGCAGGCGGCGAAACAGCAGGCGGCCGTGGAGACAACGCCCGTGGCGCGCATGAACCTCAAGGCTACGGTCTCGGCCACGGGCACCATCCGCCCCGTGGACTCCGTCGAGGTCAGTTCGAAAATCACGGCGCGCATCAAACAAGTGCTGGTCAAGGAAAACGATACGGTCAAGGCCGGCCAGACGGTCGCCATCCTCGACGGCAAGGACTACGAGTCTAAACGCGACCAGGCGCAGTTTAAGGTCACGAATACCAAGGCGAAGTTTGACCGCGCGAGCTACCTTTACTCCATCGGCGCGGACACGCAGGAGCAGTATGAGGACGCGGCCTACAACTACGACACGGCAAAATCCGCGCTGGAGGAAACGGAGTCCGACCTCGCGGAAACGGTCATCACGGCGCCGATGGATGGCGTGGTCGTGGGCGAGCCGAAGACGGCGGGCACGATGGCCACGCAGGGCTCGGACAACCCGACGGTTATCATGCGCATCGCCGACCTCTCCAGCAAGCAGATTATGGCGAAAATCGACGAGACGGATATCGGCAATATCCGCGTCGGCCAGGAGGCCACGTTTACCGTCGATACGTTTACGAACCGCAAATTCACGGCGCGCGTGTCGAAAATCTCCCAGACCGATACGGGCAATACCTGGGACACGCAATCCAGCAGCTCCAGCAGTTCCAGCTCCTCGGCCAGCGTTATTTACTACTACGTGACGCTGGACGTCGACGACCCCGACAACGTGCTGCTGCCCGCCATGACGGCGCGCGTGGAAATCAATACGGCCGACAAGCCAGACGCGCTGGCCGTGCCCATCTCCACGCTGAAGACGGACACGAACGGCTCCTACGTCATCGTGCGCAACGCCGACGGCTCGCAGGAGAACCGCTACGTGACGACGGGCATCTACAGCGACGAGTTCGTGGAGATTCTCTCCGGCCTCGAGGAGGGTGAGGAGGTCGTCTCCACCTATACGGTGAAAAAGAAGAGCTCGTCCTCGAGCAGCAAGAGCAGTAATCGCGGCGGCCCGCCAGCGATGTAAGCGGGCGCAGGTGAACGCCATGACAGCAGAAAATAAGCCAAAAACGTCCGCGCAGGGGGCAGGGGAGCGCTATGCGACCATCCAGCTGCGCGGTATCAAGAAAATCTATCATATCGGCGAGCAGGACCTCGCGGCACTCGACGGCATCGACCTCGACATCCACAAAGGCGAGTTTGCGGCGCTCATGGGCCCGTCGGGCTCGGGCAAGTCGACACTCATGAATATCCTCGGCTGCCTCGACCGCCCCACGATGGGCTCGTACAAGCTGGATAACGAGGAGGTCGCGCACCTGAGTGACGACGACCTCGCGCACACGCGCAACGGTAAAATTGGCTTCGTGTTCCAGAACTTCAACCTGCTCTCGCGTATTTCGGCGTTGGAGAACGTGGCGCTGCCGCTCGTCTACGCGGGCGTGGGGCGGCACGAGCGCCTGGAGCGCGCCATGCACTACCTCGAGGCCGTGGGCCTTGCCGACCGTGCCGACCACCAGCCGAACGAGCTCTCGGGCGGTCAGCGGCAGCGCGTGGCTATCGCGCGCGCGCTCGTGAACAATCCGCACATCATCATGGCGGACGAGCCCACGGGCAACCTCGATACGAAGTCTACACGTGAGATTATGCAGCTGTTTGAGCAGTTGCACGACGAGGGCCGCACGGTCATTCTCGTCACACACGAGCCCGAGATAGCGGCCTGTGCGAGCCGCCAGCTGCTCGTGCGCGACGGCAAAATCACGCGCGACGAGGGCAAGGGGGTGGTCATGGATGTTGTTTAGAGAGAGCTTTGCCATGGCCCTGACCTCGCTCATGGCCAACAAGCTGCGCACGCTTTTAACCATGCTGGGCATTATCATCGGCGTGGGCGCGGTCATCGCCATGGTCTCCGTCGGCATGGGCGTGCGCAGCAACGTCACGAGCTCCATCGCGAGCCTCGGCTCGAACATGCTCATCGTCTCGCCTGGTTCGTCGAACCGCGGCGGCGTGCGCGGCGCGGCGGGCTCCATGCAGACGCTGAAATACGACGACGCCAAGGCCATCCAGAGCAAAATCAAGAACATCGACTACGTTTCGCCCACGGTGAGCTCGTCCTATCAGCTCGTCAACGGCAACCTGAACTGGAACTGCAGCGTGCAGGGTGTGACGCCGGAGTTCCTCGCCATCCGCTCGCTGGAGATCGATTACGGTTCCTTCATTTCCAGCAGTGACATCGACAAGCGCAACCGCGTCTGTGTCATCGGCACGACGGTGGCGGAGAATTTGTTTGAAAATGCGAACCCCGTCGGCCAGACTATCCGTATCAAGAACCAGCCGTTCAAGGTCGTGGGCCTGCTCAAGAGCAAGGGCCAGTCCTCCATGGGGCAGGACCAGGACGATATGGTCTACATCCCGCTGACGACGGCGCAGGAGCGCATGCTCGGCATTACCTATGTGCAGTCCATCAATTTGCAGGTCAGTGACCAGAACAAAATGGACCAGGTGCAGGCCGAGGTGGAGCAGCTGCTCAGGGAGCGCCATCACATCACGAATGGCAAGGACGACGACTTCCACGTGCGCAACCTCACGAGCCTCATGGAGACAGTCAGCCAGTCCACGTCCATGCTCACGCTGCTGCTCGGCTCCATCGCGGGCATTTCGCTGCTCGTCGGCGGCATCGGCATTATGAACATCATGATGGTCTCCGTCACGGAGCGCACGCGCGAAATCG
>ONCF01000059.1 GCA_900316275.1 uncultured Veillonellaceae bacterium | reverse complement strand
CTGTAACTGCTAAATTCTAATGGCTCATCCCTGCTCATCACTTCTGGCCATGCCAGCGGTTTTTGCTCCCTTGTTTTGCCACGTACATTCGTATATAATTTTAACAAATCAGAATGTATGGAGGGATACAAAAAAGCCACGGTACATCCCCTAACAAAGCTTGTACCGTGACTTGCCCAAAAAGCATGGTTAGCATAACACGTTACAAGGTAATTTTCAAGAGAGAAACCAATATTTTTCGTATCCAGCTGGGATAAGGATGAGTTTGTCTGCCCAGAATGCCATTGCCACCTGCGCCTGCACGACCATCGTGAGCGTTTTGTCAAAATGGCGTGCGGCCGTCGTCTCTGTTTCGCGGTGCCGCGCGGGCGCTGCCCGCAGTGCCGTCGCCTGCACACGGGACTGCCGGTCCTTGCCACGCCCTACAAGCACTACGAGACCAAGGTCATACAGGATGTGGTGGATGGCAAGGGCGACACCTGCGTGTCGGAGGACTCCACCATGCGGCGCTGGCGGGCTGAATTTCGCCGCGTGGCGCCGTATATCGAGACGCTGCTGCAAAAGGTGCTCAAGATGCGGGAACAGGCTTATCCGCTCTTCGGCGAGCCCTTGCTGGATATTTTACGCCGGAAGATTCCGCAGGACTGGGCAGCTTCTGTCCTGCCGCTGCTCACTGTCCATCATTTCTTCCCTGCCACCCAGTTTGCCTGTCAGCCTGGCGGCTAGGGTGGTATGCTCTTTGCATAAAGATGAAAGGAGCATACCACATGAAAAAAGCACATCGTACCCCGGAAGAAATGGCCACCCGACGCTTTGAGATCATCAGCGGTCTGCTGGATCCCGGCCTCACGGGCAGCGGCATGTTCGTGGCGAAGAAGCATGAATTGGAGCAGCGCTATCAGGTCTCGTACCGCAGCCTCAGCCGCTGGTACCAAGCCTATCAGGAGCAAGGCTTCAAGGGGCTCATCCCCAAGGCCACGGTGGCTCATTGTCAGACCAAGCAGCAGTCAGACGAGTTCGCCAAGGTCGTGGACGCCGCTATTGAGTTGCGCCGCGAGTGCCCGACACGCAGCGTGCGCACCATCATCAGCATACTGGAGCTGGAGGGCGTCATCGAACCGGACTCGGTCAGCCGCAGCACGCTGCAGCGGCATTTGCAGAAACGCGGCTTTGGCACGAAGCAGGTCAACATGTACCGCCGCCAGAGCCCAGCAGCGCGGCGCTTCCAAAAGACGTACCGCGGCCAGCTGTATCAGGGCGACATCAAGTACGGGCCATACCTGCCTCTCGGGCCGCACGGCAAGATGGTGCAGACCTACATGGCCGCCTGGCTCGACGACGCCACGCGCTTTGTGGTGCACGCCGAGTTCTACGCCAATCAGAAGGTGGACATCATCGAGGACTCGCTGCGGCAGGCGCTCATGAGCTGCGGCCAGCCGGAGGCCATCTACGTGGACAATGGCAAGCAGTACCGCAGCAACTGGCTGCGCAAGGCCTGCGCGAGGCTGGGTATCAAGCTCCTGCATGCGAAGCCCTACCATCCGGAGGGCAAGGGCAAGATTGAGCGGTTCAACCGCTCGCTGGACGCCTTTCTCGCCGAATGTGCCCTGCAAAAGCCGAAGACGCTTGCCGAACTCAACGCGAATTTTCAGGCCTGGCTGCAGTCACAGTACCAGAAGGCCCCGCACGGCGGCCTCAAGGGCATGTCGCCGCTCACGGCCTGGCAGCTGGATCGGCACATGGTGCGCCTCCCGTGCGAGGACGAGCTGCGCGAGGCTTTCCTGCACACGGAGACGCGCACGGTCGACAAGACCGGCTGCATCAGCTTCAACGGGCAACAGTACGAGGTCGGGCTGAAGCTCATCGGCCGTCAGGTGGAGGTCTGCTACGACCCGACCTGGCAGGAGGATGTAGAAATCCATCACAAGGACTTCGCCCCGTTCCGCGCGCATAGGCTGGCCATCGGCGAGAACTGCCAGCAAGCCAAGGAAGTGCCGCAGGAATTCAAAAAGCCCACGGACCATTCCCGCCTGCTGGACGCTCTGCGCCACCAGTCCAAAGCTGAAACGGCCAAGGCCGCGCGCGGCCATGCCACGGACTTCAGCAACCTCGTTGAGGAGGTGACGCGCCATGTATGAGTCGTTTTTCGACATGAAACATACGCCGTTCACCAACAACATCCCGACCTCAGCGCTCTACATATCCCAGGAGCTGCAGGAGGCGCTCGGCCGTCTCTGCTACGCTGCGAAGAACCAGCTTTTCGCCGTGGTCACAGCCGACGTTGGCATTGGGAAAAGCACGCTCATCCGCAAGCTCCGCGACACACTGCCCCCAGACGAATACCTCGTCCTGTACCTGTCCGACTCGCAGCTCACGCCGCGTTGGTTCTACAATGGGCTCCTGCTGCAGCTCGGCGCCGAGACGAAATTCCAGCGTGGCGACGCGAAGCTCAGTCTGCACAAGCAGCTCGAGTACATCTACGAAGCCAAGCACCAGAAAGTCGTCACCATCGTCGACGAGGCGCATCTCCTGCGGCGCGACACGCTCGAGGAAATCCGCTTCATGCTCAACTGCCGCATGGACTCCATGAACCCCATGGCCCTCATCCTCGTCGGACAGAACGAGCTCTGGGACAAACTGGTCAAATCGGTCTACGCCGCCATCCGGCAGCGCATCGACCTGAAATGCGTCCTGCCACCGCTCGACCTTGCGCAGACAACGGAGTACATCCAGACACATCTGCAATATGCCGAAGGCCAGCAGGACATCTTCACTGAGCAGGCCATCGCGGAAATCCACAACTACGCCGCTGGCTCATCGCGAGCCGTGAACAAGCTCTGCACCCACTGCCTGCTGAGCGCAGCCCAGCAGGGCAAGAAACTCATCGACGACCATCTGGTTCGCAAGGTCATTGAGACCGAGCTACCATAATGGCCTGAAGGTTGGCATCTCGAGCACCGCGAGGTGCCAATTTTCAGACCATCATGGGACAGAAGCCGTGAGCAGATTGTGGCAAAAGGTGCGAGCAAATTGAGGACAAAATCGGTGAGCAGCAACACCATAGACCATTGGAAGAGTGAACAGGCAAGGCACGAAGCCACGCCAGACGCAGTTTTCACCCGAGACACAGCCCCCACAAATTTGT
>ONCF01000058.1 GCA_900316275.1 uncultured Veillonellaceae bacterium | reverse complement strand
GCCCGAGGTGACGTATGACAAACTGCGGCAGGCACTCACGAGCACGCGCACGCTGCCCGAGCTGCCGGACGAGGTGCGCCAGCAGGTGGAGATTGCCATCACCTATGAGGGCTACATCAAAAAGCAGCAGGAGCAGGTCGCGCATATGGAGCGTCTGGAAAATAAGCTGCTGCCCGAGGACATCGACTATGCCGCGGTGCCAAGCCTGCGCGACGAGGCGCGCGAAAAGCTCGCCGCCATCCGTCCGCGCAGCGTGGGCCAGGCCAGCCGCATCAGCGGCGTTTCGCCCGCCGATGTTTCCGTGCTGCTCGTCTGGCTGGAGCAGCAGCACCGCATAGCGCAGGCAGAACAGAAAACAGCTGAATAAAGTTGGTTTATGATGCGTGA
This sequence comes from uncultured Veillonellaceae bacterium, assembly GCA_900316275.1. Lineage (GTDB taxonomy): Bacteria > Bacillota > Negativicutes > Selenomonadales > Selenomonadaceae > UBA2897. The sequence continues at coordinate 15,923 of ONCF01000058.1, read as the reverse complement.
CGAGATATCTGCTAGTGGCAGTATGGTTCAATATTGATTTACAAGGTATAAATTGCAGATAGGGGAGAAGCGGGATGTTTTTAACGGCGATGCGGGAGGCCGCGGCGGCCTATAGGCTGGTGCTTAGCGAGCAACAATACGCGCAATTTGCGCGCTACTATGAGTTGCTAGTCAGCTGGAACGAAAAGATGAACCTCACGGCCATCACGGCGCCACAGGAGGTGGCGGTCAAGCATATGATTGATTCGCTCACGGCCTACCGGCCCGAGTTGTTCCCTGCGGGCGTGCGCGTCATCGATGTGGGCACGGGCGCGGGCTTCCCCAGCCTGCCGCTCAAGCTTTTCTGCCCGCAAATGGAGCTTGTGCTCATGGACTCGCTGCAGAAACGCGTGACATTCCTCGAGACGGTCGTGCAGGAGCTCGGCCTCACGGGCGTGCAGTGTGTGCACGCGCGGGCGGAGGAGGGCGCGCGCAATAAACTCTACCGCGAGCAGTTCGATGTGGCCGTCTCGCGCGCCGTGGCGCGCCTGCCCATCCTCTGCGAGTACTGCCTGCCCTTCGTGAAAAAGGGCGGCTATTTCCTCGCATTGAAGGGCGCGCAGTACGCGACCGAGGCCACGGAGGCCGCACGCGCTATCAAACTGCTCGGCGGTGAGGCACCTGCGCTGCGTCAGGTACAGCTGCCGGGCCTTACGGACAGCCGTGCCATCATCGAGGTGCACAAGACGCGCCCCACGCCGCGCGCCTACCCGCGCAAGGCCGGCACGCCGAGTAAGCAGCCGCTGCTCTGACGTCACGGCGTTTTGAACAGGGATTTTGCCAATTCCAGCCGATTTTCAGCATCGACCTGTATTTCTTTCAGAAAGGCCTGCTACTATATACGTGTCGGTAGGAAATCCCCAATCCCTAACGATAAGGATATGAATCCTTTCCTTCTCTCACTAACATCATAAACTTAAATTCCTATCCCTTTAGGTCAGCAGCCGCTGGCCTTATTTTTTTGCCGTTACTGTCAGGCACAGCCTTGTCGTGCTCAGCACTGTCTATGCCTCCACATCGTGTTTGCCTGTACTTGTTCGTATTATGCGTAACTCATACTGTATACAAGAATAAAACGAAGAAAATCCTTGCATTTTGGCGGACGTTGTGTTACTATATAGTCAAGCAAAGGAACTGGATATCAAGTGGAGATGGTAACTGGTTCCGTTGACAGCTGATATTGGTACACGCGTGAGGAGGGGAGTCCGATGGGCCCGTAACTTGCAGTCAGGTTAACCTTCACCGGCGTTCCGCAGACGGATAAAGCTAGCAATTCGTCAGGACGATCGTGATACGCGTACGCTGAAAGGAGTGTCGCTTATGACAACCTGCATCAGCCGCAACAAACACGCAACGTAAGCAAAGGAGGAGAGTCCAATGGGCCAGTAAATGGTGCCATGGAACAAACTTACATGGACAACAGCATAAACAGGTAGACCGTTCACGCAGCCAGAGCTCGTGAGCGGTCTATTTGCGTTTGGCACGATGATGGCGGTTAGAGGGAGAAATTACGTTGCCTGACAGGAAATCAGCGTTTTGCCGCGAATTTATATAATAGGTATCATGATGTAAGACTGACATTATATTTGGGGTGAAAGCAATGCGGATATATCGTAATGTGGTGACGCTGGCTTTGACGCTTTGTCTGACGGCAGCACCATGCGTCTTTATGGCAGCGTCTGTGGATGCGGCAGAGTCGCGGACGGCGGAGAGTGTTTTGGCGGAGCTGGAGGCCAGACACCAACAGCATGATACGGCAGCAGCGGCAGAGGCTGCGCCTGCTCAGGCAGAGGAGGACCAGGCGAGTCAGTCTCAGGCGGAGACTGCCAAGCAGGCAGAGCCGAAAAAGGCCCAAAAGCAGAAAAAAGCCAAGACACGCTATGTGGAATTACTGCATGACAATGGCTTTGTATATTGCCTGGATAAGCAAAACGCGCGCTGGGTTGAGTTGCCGCATTCGGGCAACGAGTATGTCGCCGACGTCTGGATACGCCTGAACCCGGACGGTACGCAGACTGAGACAGCCAGGCAGGATAGTGAGGGCAATTATCAGTATGCGGGCCAGACCTACTACCTGGAGCATTACTATATCCGCCCGAAGACGCAGCAGATTCAGTTCCTTTGCGAACTGGAAGTAACGGGACGACCGGACAACGCCATCAAGGAGCGAGCTTACAGCGCACAGAACTGGGAGAATCTCGTGCCGGGTTCTATCGAGGATGATATCTACCATGCGGTGCTGAAAAACATGCAACGCAATCGTCTCGGCAGTAAGTCCAGTGGCGGCAAGAGTATCCGGGATATCATCGAGGATACGGTCAACATTTCCCTGTAAATGTGCCCCCTTGTGTATATGTGTATAGGTCTGGTGATAATTTGCTATAAAGGAAGTAATCAACTTTTTCCACAGTGTTATACACAGATTTCAACGAAAAATACAGAAAAATCCTTAAGTTATGCACAGGGTTATTGACATATCCACAGTTTTGTGCATAGGATTGGATAAAGTAATAAATGTTATCCACAACACAATACGTGTTGTGACGGGTAAAAATGGAGCGCGCAGCGCTGGCTAGGGGCCAGGCTGCGCGCTTTGCTTATGTGTGTGATCGTGTACGTTGATTTTGCCTTGGAGACCAGGGGACAGGTTGCGCTGCTTAGTGATGGAACAGGCGGATGTGGGTCATGGCCATGGTCATGCCGTATTTGTCGGCCGTCTCGATGACGTTGTCGTCGCGGATGGAGCCGCCGGTCTGGGCGACATACTGTACGCCGCTCTTGCGGGCGCGCTCGATGTTATCGCCAAAGGGGAAGAAAGCGTCGGAGCCGAGGCAGACATCGTGCTCGGCCTGCCGGAGCCAGGCCTGTTTTTGCTCCTGCGTGAACACGGGCGGCTTTTTCGTGAAGACGCGTTGCCAGGCGTCGGTCTCCAGCAGATCCTGCCACTCGGCACCGATATAGACATCGATGGCGTTGTCACGGTCGGGGCGGCGTACATCGTCGCGGAACGGCAGGTTCAGCACCTGCGGCGCCTGCCGCAGGAACCAGTTGTCGGCTTTGCTGCCGGCGAGGCGCGTGCAGTGGACGCGCGACTGCTGGCCCGCGCCGATGCCGATGGCCTGGCCGTCATAGGTATAGCAGACGGAGTTCGACTGCGTGTATTTCAGCGTGATGAGCGCGATGAGCAGGTCGCGTTTCGCGGCGTCCGGGAACGTTTTGTTCTGCGTGGGGATGTCCGTGAGGCAGTCCGCCGTGATGGCCACGTCGTTGCGCTGCTGGGAGAACGTCACGCCAAAGACCTGCTTCGTCTCGACGGGTGCAGGCGTGTATTCAGGGTCCATCTGGATGATGAGGTAGTTGCCCTTGCGCTTCGTCTTGAGGATGGCCAGGGCCTCGGGAGAGTAGGATGGCGCGATGACGCCATCGGAGACTTCGTGCTGCAGGAACGCGGCCGTCTGCTCGTCGCACTCGTCGGAGAGTGCCGTGAAGTCGCCGTAGGAGCTCATGCGGTCGGCACCGCGCGCGCGGATATAGGCACAGGCCAGCGGGCTGTAGTCTTTATCCTCGACAAAGTACATCTTTTTCAGTGTGTCGGAGAGCGGCAGGCCCACGGCGGCACCGGCCGGACTCACGTGCTTGAACGAGGCGGCGGCAGGCAGGCCCGTGGCAGCCTTCAGCTCGCGCACGAGCTGCCAGCTGTTCATGGCGTCGAGCAGGTTGATATAGCCGGGGCGGCCGTTCAGCACCGTAAAGGGCAGCGCCTGTCCCTCCGTCATATAGACTTTGGCGGGTTTCTGGTTCGGGTTGCAGCCATACTTGAGTTCGAGTTCGTTCATCTGATACCGCGTCCTTTCTTACTTTGGCATGAAAAAAGCCGACACAAATCCAGGCTCTGCCCAGACGGTCGGCTTTGACTTCCCTGTGCTCCCTGTGGTCTCATCCACTTCCGTCAGTTGCACAGCGTAATGTATGTGTATCTGTTTTCAAATCTAACATGCGCGGTACGCTTTGTCAAGCAAATTCGTGTCAGTCAGGCACAATGTGTGGGTGCCTCATGTTTCACGTGAAACATTGGCCGCGGCTTGCCAGTGTACGTCGTATGCCTTCAGCTACGTGATTTTCCCACGCGTCAGCGCGCCCCGCAGGTGCCGGTAGCGGCCTGACAGTCGGCGTCGCGGTTCGTGAGGCCTAGCTCGCGCAGCATCTGCATGTCCTCTTTGATGGTCGTGCCCGAGGTCGTGAGCATGTTGCCCGTGATGGAGGCGGAGGCACCAGCGAGGAATGCCGTGGCGCCGTTCTGTGGCAACAGTTTGCGCCCCGCGGCGAGGCGGATATTGGCCGTTGGATTGATAAAGCGGAACAGGGCAATCGTGCGCAGAATGTCCTCGGCGGGCAGTTGCGGCTGCTGCGCCAGCGGCGTGCCGGGGATGGGCATGAGCGCGTTGATAGGAATGGACTCGATGCCGAGGCGCTGCAGGTCGAGCGCCATATCGAGGCGGTCCTGCCACGTCTCGCCCATGCCGATGATACCACCGGAGCAGACGCAGAAGCCCTCCTCCTGCGCCATGCGGATGGTACGGATGCGGTCATCGTAGGTGTGCGTCGTGCAAATCTGCGGGAAAAAGCGGCGGCTCGTCTCGATATTGTGATGGTAGCTCGTGACGCCGGCCGCATGCAGGCGGTGCAGCTGCGCGCGCGTGAGCAGGCCGTGCGAGGCGCAGAGGTCGATGTGCAGTGTGCGGTGCATGGCCTCGTAGGTCGCGATGACCGCATCAAAATCACGGCCGCTCAGCGCGCGTCCCGAGGTGACGATGGCGAAGCGGTTCGCGCCCGCCGCCTCGTTGGCCTGAGCGTTGCGGATAATCTCGTCGGCGGGCAGCAGGCCATATTCCTCAATACCCGTGTGATTACAGGCAGCCTGCGCGCAATACTTGCAGTTCTCGCCGCAGCGCCCGGAGCGGCCGTTGATAATCGTGCAGAAATCGATATGACGGCCGCAGAAATGACGCTGCAGCTCGCCCGCATACTGCTGCAGCAGTGCGAGTGGCGTCTCCAGCAGGAAAGAGAGGTCCTCCTCGGCACGCAGGCGGCGGCCCGCGATAATGGCCGTTGTCAGCTGCGCGAGTTGTTTTTCGGTATAGGCACTCATGTGATGGCTCCTTTATGGTAAACATATTCACTTCAGATTGTTAACAATCTTCAATATAAAGCACCAAATTAGTTTTGTCAACAATATTGTTACTTTAGGTTGACAAAGAATAAGTCTTTGACTTGATAATCGTGCTGACTGTAGGACAGGCAAGAGAAAACAGCAGGGGAGCGGCAAATAACATTTGACGGATTTTAGTGCAGAAAACTGTATTCTTCGGGCTATTTATGGTATTATTATTGCGTATGGGTAAATATGGATGCGACCTCCAGCCTGGACGTCTTTCACCGGGCTGATGGTTTGCAGCCTTGTCATATTGTGTAGCAACAGCAAGGGGGATTTCAACATGTCGTTGAAAAGTATTGCAGTTATGACCAGCGGCGGCGACAGCCCGGGCATGAACGCGGCGGCGCGTGCCGTCGTGCGTACGGCGCTCTTTGAGGGTGTCAAGGTCTGGGGTATCAACAACGGTTACCATGGCCTGCTGGATGAGGATATGTTCGAGATGCAGTCGAAGAACGTCAGTGATATCATCCAGCGCGGTGGTACGTTCCTCGGCACGGCGCGCTGCAAGCGCTGGGAGACGCCGGAGGGCCGTCGCCTCGGCTATGAGAACCTGAAAAAGCGCGGCATCGAGGGCCTCGTCGTCATCGGCGGCGACGGCTCGTTGCGCGGTGCCTCGCTGCTCTCGAAAGAGACGGGCATGCCCATCGTCGGCCTGCCGGGCACCATCGATAATGATGTCTGGGGTTCTGACTACACGATTGGCTGCGACACGGCGGCGAACACCATTATCGACGCCATCAACAAGCTGCGCGATACGGCCTCGGCGCATCGCCGCGTCATCGTGCTCGAGGTTATGGGCCACCATAGCGGCTGGCTCGCCATGGTCTCCGGTATCTCGGGCGGTGCGGAGTACATCCTCGTGCCGGAGGAGCCGTACGACCTCGACGCCATCTGCAACGATATGTCCGAGGCCTACAAAAAGGGTAAGCGCTACATCATGGTCGTCGTCGCTGAGGGTGCCGGCTCCGGTCAGGAAATCGGCAAGTACATCGCCGAGAAGACACAGCTCGACACGCGTGTTTCCGTGCTCGGTCATATCCAGCGCGGTGGTTCGCCCTCAGTCATCGATCGCGTACGTGCCAGCCAGCTTGGCGAGAAAGCGGCCCTGGCCATCATCTCCGGCCTCTCCGACATCGTCTTCGGTTTCAGCAAAGGCCGCGTCGTCTCCATCGACCTGCACGACGCAGTCAACAACAAAAAGAAGCTCGACCCCGAATACATGCACCTCGCCAAGGTCTTGTTCTGAGTTAAAAGTCTATAAAGCAAACACCCCGTTGCCGTATTTCAGGCAACGGGGTGTTTTACGTGCGGAAATGTTTCACGTGAAACATTTCCTGGTAACGCTGACGTTCTATCGGCGTTTTCCTATGTAGGCGGTGGCTTTTTATCAGTCGCCGACGAGCTGCTTGGCGAGTTCGACGGCTTTGACGCCGTCGGGGGCGTAGGCGTCGGCACCGGCGCTGTCGGCGTATTCCTGCGTGAGGGCGGCACCGCCGACCATGACTTTTGCGGCGCAACCGGCGGCGTGGAGCTCGGCGATGACTTTGTCAATCTGTACCATCGTAGTCGTCATGAGCGCGCAGAGGCCGACGATATCGGCCTTGTTTTCGATGGCGGCGCGCACGATGTCCGTGCTGTCCACGTCCTTGCCGAGGTCGATGAGTTTAAAGCCGGAGTTCGCGAGCAGGGCCCCCGTGATGTTCTTGCCGAGATCGTGTACGTCGCCTTTGACCGTGGCGATGACGACTGTGCCTTTATCGGCCTCCTGTGTGGCGGGCAACTGCTCTTTGAGGCGGTTGAAAGCCGTGCGCATGGTCTCGGCCGAGAGCAGCACCTGTGGCAGGAACATGCGGCCCGAGCCAAAGTCTTCGCCGATGTCCGTCATGGCTGCCGTGAGACCCTTTTCCGTGATTTCGTTCGAGCTCTTGCCCTCCTGGATGGCGCGGTCGACGAGCAGCGTGATTTCGTCCTTTTCACCGTCGATGACGGCCTGCTTGATGGCGGCGATGGTGTCTGTGATGTCGGTCTTGGCCACGGCAGCTTTTTTCGGTACCTGGAGGTTCGCCTCGTCCTGGCTGAAGGCCAGGCCGCAGGGGTCATCGCCGAGCAGGGCGGCACTCGCGTGCAGGGCGTGTTGCATGAGTTCGTCGTAGGGGTTCATGATGGGCGCGTCCAGCCCCGCCGCGAGGCACATGGCAAAGAACGTGCTGTTGATGAGCGGGCGGTTCGGCAGGCCAAACGAGATATTCGAGAGGCCCATGGTGCTGGGATAGCCGAGCTCCTGCCGGTAGAGTTGCAGTGTCTTGAGCACCTCGCGCGCCGCACCGGCGTCTGCCGAGACGGTCATGACTAGTGCGTCAAGCAGGAAATCGCCGTCCTGCAGGCCCTGCGCCTTGGCGGCCTTCACGATAGTTTTGATAGCGGCCACGCGGCCCTCGGCCTTTTTCGGGATGCCTTCATCCGTGCAGGGCAGGCAGAGGATGGCTGCGCCGTATTTGCGCGCGAGCGGCAGGAAATCCCGCAAGCGTGGCGACTCGGCGCTCACGGAGTTGATGAGCGCGCGGCCGGGGTAGGCACGCAGGCCGGCCTCCAGCGAGGCTGGGTCGCTCGTATCGATGCAGAGCGGCGCGTCCGTGAGCTGGGCAATCTCCGTGACGGCTTTTTGCATGGCGGCGACCTGGTCGATGCCACCGACGCCCATGTTCACATCGAGCAGGTGGGCACCGGCCTTGACCTGATTGACAGCTTCCTTTTTGATGCTGAGCATCGAGCCCTCGCGCAGTTCGGCAGCGAGCTTTTTGCGGCCCGTGGGGTTGATGCGCTCGCCGATGAGGCGCGTGGGCAGGTCTTTGTCGATACAGATGGCCTTGCTGCGGCTCGCCAGCCATAGGCGGCGCGGCTGCTCCGCGCGCGTAGGTGCATCTAGGCCACGTACGGCTTCAGCCATAGCACGGATATGGGCGGGCGTTGTGCCGCAGCAGCCGCCGACGTAGCTGGCACCGGCCGCGACGAGTTTCGGTGCCCACTGGCCAAAGTCCTCCGGCCCCATGGGGAAAATCGTCTCGCCGTTTTCCAGGCGAGGCATGCCCGCATTCGGCTGCACGCTGATGGGGCGGCGGCAGTTTTTGGCCAGAGTCTCCACGACGGGCACGAGCTGCTCCGGGCCGAGCGAGCAGTTCACGCCGATGATATCTGCCCCCATGGCGTCGAGGATGATGGCCGCGGACTGCGGGTCGGTGCCCGTGACAGTGCGGCCGTCCTCGCTGTAGGAGAGTTGGCAGATGACGGGGATATCCGTAACGTCCTTGGCCGCGAGCAGTGCGGCGCGCATCTCCTGAATGTCAATGCAGGTTTCGATGATGAGGTAGTCGGCACCGGCCTCCGCGAGTGCCTGTGCCTGCTCGCGGAACGAGTCATAGGCCGTCTCAAAATCCAGGTCACCAAGCGGCACGACGAAGCGGCCCGTGGGTCCCATGGAGCCCGCGACCTGAACATGCCCCTGAGCGGCTTCTTTGGCCAGCTTGACGGCGGCTGTATTGAGCTCCTGCACGCGCTCGCTGAGGCCGTAGTGCTCCAGTTTCAGGCGGCTGGCGCCGAACGTGTTCGTCTCGATAATCGTGGCCCCGGCCTCGATGTAGGCACGGTGGATGTTTTTGACGACCTCCGGCTGTTCGATATTCATGAGTTCGGGGCAGGCGCCGGGCTTGAGACCACCGGCCTGCAGCATGGTGCCCATGGCACCGTCAAAAATATGTATCATTATGTAGGCTCCTTTAAAGTGCGCTGAGGTGACTGGGGATAACATGGACACGTTCACCGCGTTCACCGCAGGGCTTTGGGCAAGTAGTACAAGTGTGGTCTGCCAGCGTCAGTTCTGTGACGTATCGGGTGGTGGCGCTTTGCGCGAGGGGCAGTTCATATTCGTGCAGGCGGCGCAGCCGTTCGGCGTGTGTTTTTGCGCGGCGGTGTCTGTTGTCGTGCGGTACAGGCCGATGATGGCCGTGATGCTCTTGCGTGGTACGAGCATGAGCGAGGAGGAGAGGCTGACGCCGATTTTGGCGGCTTCGCTGAGGCGGATGAGCTCGGGCTGTTGCTCGAGCGGCCAGTCACCGTAGCCGGGGCTGAAGCGCCAGCGCATCTGGTAGCCCGCGGCCGCCGCCTTCGGCACGAGCATGTGCTCCATACCGTCGCCAATCTGTTCTACAGCTGTTGTGGCGGCCGCGTCGAGCAGCACGCTCTCGGCGTAGTGGCCGTCCTTGAAGCGTTGTGTGACCTCGCTCTCGATGCCGTCGCCTACCGTGGCGGCGAGGATAATGACCTTGTCACAGCCCGCGAGGTGCTGGCCAATCTTTTTGCCCTCGATAATAAAGGGCGGGTCCGCCGCCACGCGCTGCGCCAGACAGTCGTAGTCATAGACGACATAGCTGCCACGCGGCTCGGCGAGCAGGCGCGCGTCCTGACAGGCCTCCGTGATGAGTCCTTCGGAGAAATCCTTGGCGCGCATAAGCCCCGCATAGCGGCGCGTCTCCTTGGCGTCGATGGTGAGCAGCGGTGGTTGGTAAACAGGCATGGTAAAACCTCCCACAAGGAAATTTTTTTGCAAAAAATCGCAAATGTTGCACGTGAAACATTGGCAACGGCGCCGTTTCATATTATGATAGAGGTAAAGCAAACGGCATATACGCAGTCCAGAGTAACAGGTGCACAGAAAGAAAGATTTGGCGCTATAGCAGCGACATCTTTATCTATTGTAGCACAAGTATGGACATAAAACTGTAACATTTTCACAAAAAGAAGAAAGATGGTGGCATTTTTGGCAAAGAAAATCGCGGTAGCCAATCAGAAGGGCGGTGTCGGCAAGACGACGACGGCTGTCAACCTCGCGGCCTGCCTCGCCGCTAAACATAAGCGGGTGCTGCTCGTCGACTGCGACCCGCAGGGCAACGCCACGAGTGGTTTCGGCATTGACAAGTCGGCCCTGGGCCGCACGATATATCACGTGCTCATCGACGCGGCGGACGTGGCGGAGGTCATCCGGCATACGGAGTTCAAAACGGACGTGCTGCCGGCGAATATCGAACTCGCGGGCGCGGAGGTCGAGCTCGTGGCGGCCATTTCCCGTGAGACGCGCCTGAAAAAGGCACTGGCGCAGGTAGAGGCGCAGTACGACTACATCATCATCGACTGCCCACCCTCGCTCGGTCTGCTCACACTGAACTGCCTCGCGGCGGCGGACGCCCTCCTCATCCCTATCCAGTGCGAGTTCTATGCGCTGGAGGGTGTGGCGCAACTCATGAATACGGTGCAGCTCGTGCAGGACAATCTGAACCCGGACCTGCAGCTGGCGGGCGTGCTCATGACGATGTTTGACTCGCGCACGCGGCTCGCCGAGCAGGTCGTGGCTGAGGTCAAAAACAGCTTCGGCGATGTCGTGTATAAAACCATGATTCCGCGTACCGTGCGGCTGTCGGAGGCCCCGTCCTTTGGCAAACCTATCCTATATTATGACAAGCGCTCGAAGGGCGCCGAGGTCTACATGGCACTGGCAAAGGAGGTCATTAAGCGTGACAAGCAGTAAAGGCGGCCTGGGTAAGGGGCTCGGCGCCCTCATGGGCAACACGCACCTGACCCCGGCCAAGGACAAAGTACAGGAAATCAGCGTGGTGACGATTCAGGCCAACCGCTACCAGCCGCGGCAGGAGTTCGAGGAGACGGCACTCGCCGACCTCACGCAGTCCATCCAGACCTACGGTGTGTTGCAACCCATCATTGTGCGGCGGCTGCCGCAGGGCGGCTATGAGCTCATCGCGGGTGAGCGGCGCCTGCGCGCGGCGCGGGCGGCGGGCCTGCAGCAGATACCGGCGCTCGTGCGCGAGTACAACGACGCGGAGACGAGCGAGATTGCGCTCATTGAAAATATCCAGCGCGAAGACCTCAGCGCCATCGAAGAGGCGCGCGCATACGCGCAGCTCATGCAGTCGTTCCAGCTCACGCAGGACGACCTCGCGCACAAAGTCGGTCGCAGCCGCAGCCACATTGCGAACTTCCTGCGCCTGCTGAAGCTCGCGGCTCCCGTGCAGCAGATGCTCGCCGAGGGCAGTCTCAGCATGGGCCAGGCCAAGCCCCTGCTGGCCATAGAGGACGCGCAGCTGCAACAGCAGGCCGCCATTTACGTCATGGACGAGGAACTCTCGGCGCGCCAGTGTGAGGCACTGGTGAAGCGTCTGCAGGCCAATCCGGACTGGCTGGTGCAGCAGGGGCAGGAGCCGCAGGGCAAAAAACAGGCGGAGCAGTCGGTCTTTCTGCGCGATGCCACGGACCGTTTGACGCAGCTCCTAGGCACGCAGGTGCATATCCGCCCCGGCAAGAAAAAGAGCAAAATCGAAATCGAATATTACTCCGAAGAAGACCTCGAGCGCATCCTTGCGGCCATGCACCCCGACGCGGACGCCATCAAGCAGCAAAAACTTGAGGCTCTGCGTAAAGTTTCGCTTTCCCAACATTTCACGGTGTGATAGAATAGATAGCTGTGAATTGCGCCCTGCAAGCGTATGTTTCACGTGCAACAATAGTAATGAAGGAGTCATGCGAACAACATGGACATACAGGCAATCAGCAAACTGGTGCTGAATAACATGACGTATATCGTCGGCATTCTCGGCGTGCTGGTCATCGTGATGTACGGCATCATCATCAACCTCGCGCTCAATCTCAGTGCGCTCAAGAAGAGCCACCGTAAAATGATGACGGGCGTGGACGGGGCTAACCTCGAGCAGATGCTCATCCAGCATATTGAGGAGGTCAAGCAGGTCGCAGAGAAAAATCGCGACCTCGAGGCGGAGAACCAGCGCCTGGACGGTATTTTGCAGACGGCCATTACCCATGTGGGCGTTGTACGTTTCCGCGCCTTTGAGGATATGGGCAGTGACCTCAGCTATGCCGTGGCGCTGCTGGACGCGCATCATAATGGCGTCGTGCTCTCCAGCATCTTCGGCCGCGAGGACTCGCGCAGTTATGTGAAGCCTATCAAGGACGGCCAGTCCAACTACACGTTGACGGAGGAGGAGCAGCAGGCCTTGCACGAGGCCATGCAATCCTAATCTACACTGTGGTTTTTTATCAGGTATTTTGCAATCATGCAGACTATAATAAAATGTAGTCTGCATTTTGTCATTAGTAAAGAAAGGAAATCATTTTGGCTAGCAAAGCAGTAAAGCCGACCGCCGCGCAGGCGTCAGGCAAAGGCGATGCCCCAAAGGCGGCTCCTCAGATGGAACCGCAGACGTATACGATTAAAATTGTGCCGGATGATGGTGGGGCCGTGCGCAGCATCCACCTCTCGGCGCGCTGGTTGAAGTTCGGCCTCGGCTCGTTCGCCGTGGGGGCCATGCTCTTCGTCGGCGCGTTCAGCTACGCCGTATACAGCACGTTCACGCACCGCAACGATGCCACGGAGATTGCGGAGCTCCGTCAGGTCAACAGCATCCAGCAGGAGCAGTTGCTGCAGCTGGCTAAAAAGGCCAACTCGCTGCAGGACCAGCTCGAGCAGCTCACGCAGATGGAGCAGCAGCTGCGCCGCATGTCTGGTGCTTCGCCGGCAAAGGATGATAAGTCGGCGGCGCCGCAGGTGGATGCATCGGGCAGCGAGGACGCAGCTAATGCCGGTAGCGAGGGGACGCATGACGGCCAGGGCGGCCCGCGTGTGGCACCGGACCTCACGAACGTGAGCCAGGCGCTCGATGACGTGGAGCGCCGTATCGCGACGCGCCGTGCGAGCCTGGAGCAGCTGCAAAAGGAACTGCAGGACAACCAGTCGGAGCTTGGCAATCTCATGGCCGCGAACGGCCTGCAGCTGCCGGGCAGCACGACGCCGAGCCTCTGGCCGGCACGTGGTGACGTGAGCTCCCCCTATGGCTTGCGCTGGAACGGCTCGGACTTCCACCCGGGCATAGACATTGCGAACGATATGGGCACGCCCATCGTGGCCACGGCGGACGGTACGGTCGTGACGGCCGGCTGGAACAGCGGCGGTTATGGCAACATGGTCGATATCGATCATGGCAACGGCGTACTCACGCGTTACGGTCACGCCATGCAGGTCGTGGTCGCACCGGGCCAGTACGTGCACCGTGGCCAGGTCATCGCCTATATGGGCAGCACCGGCTATAGCACGGGCCCGCACGTGCACTACGAGGTACGCGTCAACGGCACGCCCGTGAACCCTATCAGCTATCTGTAAAGCTGCTGACATGGTGCTATCAGCTGTCAGGCAGCTGGGCCTTGACTTTATACCCTATTATATTGAAGAAATTCAACCGCGCTTCGGCGCGGTTTTTTCGTGTATCTGGGCTATTTTGCCCGTGCGTGGCGAGCTATGACGCTTTGGCATATTACGGGCAGGAAAAGTACAGCATCAACATACGTGTATTCGTGTATACATGTAAACCGTTGCTTGACATAGCTAATATGCCTTCCTATAATAGTAAATACGTAACGTAGTATACGCATATAAGACACACATGTTCTTAGAAAAATCTTTGTGTAGAACTTTTGAAGGGGAGAAAGCTATGTGCCGGATTGGTTCCATCAAGAGCAAGGTGCCCGTACAGCCGTCACTGGCCTTGCGGCTCATGCTGCCGCAGCAGGAAGGCCACGACAACTCAGGCTTTGCCATGGTCATGCAGGATCTGTATGGTATATTTGCCAACTATAAAGACAAGCCGCTGCTTTCGCTGGCCTGCACGCAGCGTGGCGAGCAGCTGGTCGAGGACTACATGGATGCGCACAACTTTGTGCAGCTCGCCGAGTGGATTCCTATCCCGGACAAGCGCCCCGGTCTCGATATCAAGGCCATGCCTTATTATATTTTCCGTAACTACGACTACCCCGAGGATGCGGCGGACATGACGCAGGCGCAGCGGGAGGATCTGCTGCTCGACACGCGCCTGGCCCTGCGCAAAATACTCGAGGAGGCGGGCGAGGGCTATGTGTATTCCTTCTGGCCTGACGTGCTCACACTGAAGGAAATCGGCGACCCGCGCGACATCGCGACGTATTTCCACCTCTGGGACGACAACGGCTGCCTCATGGCGAAATCCATCGTCGCCCAGTGCCGTCAGAACACGAACTACGACATCGTGCGCTACGCGGCGCACCCCTTCTTCCTGCAGGGCTACACGCTCTGTGCGAACGGCGAGAATACGTTCTATACGAAGAACAAGGAGTTCCAGAAATCGCTGCACCGGGGCTATATCGGCTTTGAGTCCGACTCCCAGTGCTTCCTCAACACGCTCCACTACGTGCATCACGAGCTGAAATGGCCACTCATGTACTACAAGCACGTCATCACGCCGCTGCCGTTCGAGGAGATTGCCGAGCGCCCGGATAAAGAGGTGCTGCTCGACATCCGCGAGAGCCTCGCGAACCTCGAAATCAACGGGCCGAACACGGTTATCGCCGTGCTGCCGGACAAGCGCATGCTCACGTGCTGCGACTCGAAAAAGTTCCGTCCCGTCGTCGTGGGCCGTACGGACGAGATGGTCGCCATCTCTTCGGAGGTCTGTGGCCTGAATGAAATCATGCCGGATCGCGACCAGACGCTGGACCTGTACCCGAATGAGCGCGAGATTGTCCTCATCGACAATGACCTGGAGGTATCGAGATGCAAACAGTAATGACACAGGATGTGGGAGTCAACGACCTCCCCTGGAAAATCGACTACCACCCAGAGCGTTGTACGATGTGCGGCAGCTGCGTAGCAAGTTGCTCCTTTAAAGCCATAAAGGTGGGCGTGCAGCGTCGTGATATGACGGTCTCGGTGGAGAGCCAGCCGAAGCCGGTGAAGCGCCACGAGGCACGTCCGGTCATCGAGCAGGTCGCAAGCCTTACGGATTACTGCCGTGGCTGCGGTATCTGTGAGAAGGTCTGCCCGAATCAGGCCATCAAACCCGTGCGCAACCAGGACACGCGCAAGACGTTGCTCTCGAAGGACAGCGGTCCTATCAAGCGCGGCGGCCGCACGAACCTCAACGCTCAGCGCGCGCTCGACACCATCGTCGTGGGTCGTATCTCGCAGATGACGGACCCGTCGCTCGATGCGGCGCGTCACACGTTCGATATGCGCGCACCGTTCGGCCGCGTGCTCTCGGCGAAGGAACTGCCGTTCAAGGTTGTGGATGGCAAGCTCGTGCCGGCCGGTCATACGCCGCCCGTGCATTGGATTTATCCGTTGATTTTCTCCGATATGTCCATCGGTGCCCTGTCCACGCGCGCGTGGGAGGCTGTGGCTCTGGCGGTCGGCTACCTGAACGAAAAATATCATATTCCCGTGCGTATGAGCTCCGGCGAGGGCGGCATGCCGGTCAAGCTCTTAGAGTCGGACTATCTGAAATACTTCATCATCCAGATTGCCTCGGGCCATTTCGGCTGGAACCGCATCATCAAGGCCATGCCGCACATGGTCACAGACCCGGCCGGCGTACTCATCAAAATCGGCCAGGGCGCGAAGCCGGGCGACGGCGGCCTGCTGCCGGAGGCGAAAGTGGCCGAGCACGTGCAGGCTATCCGCGGCGTGCCGCGTGCGACGCTGGCCTCGCCCCCGAACCATCAGGGCTTGTACTCCATCGAGGAGTCGGTGCAGAAAATGCACCTTTCCATGAACGCAGCTTTC
>ONCF01000056.1 GCA_900316275.1 uncultured Veillonellaceae bacterium | reverse complement strand
CTCGTGCGAGCGGCCGACCAACTGGCGGCCAAGGGCGTCAAAGAGGCGTTCGTGCACGTGCCCGGCAAGGCCGTGCTCATCCTCAGCGTACCGAAACGGGTCGTGGTCACGGCCGTGGACGGTGCGAGCATGCGGGAAAGGATCTTTACGAATATCGACAGTGCGGTCATCCTCAGTGATGACCAGGAAAGGAAGAAGTGATTCACTATGATGCGTTCCCTGTTTTCCGGTGTCTCGGGCCTCAAGGCTCATCAGACCGGTATGGATGTTATCGGCAACAACATTGCCAACGTCAATACGACGGGTTTCAAGTCCAGCCGTACCACGTTTGCGGATATGTTCTCCCAGACGCTGACGGCGGCGTCATCGAGCAACGGTACGGTCGGCGGCACAAACCCGAAGCAGATCGGTCTCGGCTCAGTCGTGGCGAGCATCGACCTGCTGTTCACGGACGGTTCGACGCAGTCCACGGGTAAAAACACGGATATGGCGTTGCAGGGCAATGGTCTCTTTATTGTGAAGCAAGGCAAGCAGACTTATTATACTCGCAACGGCGATTTCCGGTTCGATGAGGCTGGCAACTTCGTCAACAGCGAGGGCCTCTATGTACAGGGGTGGACGGCTAAAGATGGCGTTGTATCGACTAACGATGCTACAGGAAATATCCAGTTACAGGCTGGGACTGGCATGCCGGCACAGATTACATCGAAAACTACGTATACCAGCAATTTGAACGCTTCGGCACCGAAGATTATCAGTATGTCAGTACTGGATGGGAATGGCAATACCATTAAAGTTACTGGTGCAGACAGCACATGGAGTGTTGGTACGTCGCAGGAGCCAAGCAATATTGAAAATGAAGAAGTTACTTTTTCCGGCAATGTTGTCATCGAGGGAGCTACGGGTCAGTATGCTATGGGGAAAAACTATAGCGTCGATGGCAACCGTCTAGCCAGCGTCAAGCTGACGGATGGTGATGTAGTGACGGGGATTCCCAGTACGGTCGCTGCCCTGAGTGACTATGCCGTTGGTAATACCTTGCCTACGGCAATCAGCAGTATCAGCGGTACTGCGGTGACGTATACCGATGGCTCCCAGATTGCCAATTCCAGCAATACGTATACGGTCACGTTGAGTGATGGCAGCACGGTGACGTCGCCAATTACTGGCTCATACACCAGTGGCAGTGCTGTCAGCAGCAGCGTGGCCACGCTCAGTAATACCGGCGTGACTCTGGCCAACGGCGATACGTTTACGGGCGGTTCCAGCAGTTTCACGATTACCTTGTCGAATGGCGATGTGTTGACGAATGGCGCAGCAACGTATTCGTATACGGTCGGTTCAGCGATTACGCCTACGGTGGCCAGCATTGCCGGTAATACGGTCACTCTTTCCGATGGCTCTACCATTGCTGCAACGACGCCTGCAAACTATACTGTAGGCCAGGCAGTATCCGCTACGGTGGGTACGATTGCCTATAATACGGTGCCGACGGTAACTTCAATTACAGCACAAAACGCGCAGCAGATTGCCAGTCAGACCAAGAATGCTGTTACCGTAACGCTGAGTAATGGTGATACGGTCAATGTACCCAAAACGTCTACGACGCAGTATACCGTAGATTCCGCGGTCGCGGCAGCTATCAGCTCGATTAACACGGCTTCTGGTACGGCTGTTACATTTAAAGATGGAGCTACCATCAGCAATTCCAATAGCACGTATACCATCACTCTGAATAATGGCGATACCATCAAAATAGGCGGTACTATTGCCAGTACCTATACCAAGGGCAGCAGCATTTCCAGTACAAATTCTGGTGTGGGAATCCAATCGGTGAAAGGGGCTACCGTAACACTGGATAACGGGGATACGCTGACGAATAACAGCGGTACGACCTATAAAGCGGCGTTGGCGAACGGTGATACCTTGACGCTTTCGGCGGCATCTTCTGCAAATTATGTGATGGGCAAGTTCCCCAATACAGTGACTGTCAAGTCCATTTCCGGCAGTCAGGTCCAACTGTCTGACGGTTCGGTCATTACTTCGTCAAATGTCAGCCAGTACACGGTTGGACAGGCTGTGCCGACGACTGTGAAATCCTTTACCGGTCTTCCTACGTCCAGTGTCTCGACGATTACCGCGGATGATGCGCCAACAATTACGGAGATCAGCGGTGCGGTGCTGTCAGATGATGGCACGTATGATGAATTTGATACGAAGACGTCTGGCGCGTATATTAAGCCGTCTGCAGGACTCAGCACCAGTGGTATTGTCTTGAAGCTAGAGAATGGCAGTACGGTTACGGTCAGCAGTTCCGATACTGGATCGTACAAGGCTAGCTCAAAGTATACGGCTACTTCACCAAAATCTATTTCCTTGACGATGAGTGATGGCAGTACAGTCACTGAGACTACGGGCAGTTACAATGTCGGCTACAGTATGCCGGTGGCAACGACCATGAAAGTTTTCGATAAGCTGGGCAATGAGCATAATATTACTTTGTACTTTACCAAGGTCGCTACAGGCAATGGTACATCCAGCAATCAAGGAAATACTTGGCGCGTATCCGTCAATGCGGATGGTGGCAATTCGACCACGATAAAAGAAAGCGATGCCTCGGAAACAACCGTCAAGATGGATCCCGTGCAGTTAAAATTTAATCCCAGCGGTACGGTGGAGTCAGGGAGTCAGCAGCAGCAGACTTTGACGTTACAGAATGGTGCCGAGTCACCTATGGCCATTACGATTGATTTTTCGCAGCTGACGCAGTATGCAGCGGGCAGTACCATTACGAACACAAGCGATGGACATGCTTCTGGTAATTTGGCCAGCGTCAGTATCGATAATCAGGGGCGTATTATCGGCAGTTATACGAATGATGTACAGCAGATCGAGGGGCAGGTTGCTGTAGCCCAGTTCACCAATGCCGCTGGCCTTACCAAGAAAGGCAACAGCCTCTATCAGGAGTCGAACAATTCTGGTACTTTGACGGTGGGGGACAATACGACTCTCGGCGTGACGCTCACCACCTCGGCCCTCGAGATGTCGAACGTCGATGTGGCGACGGAGTTCTCCAACATGATTATCACCCAGCGCGGTTTCCAGTCCAACTCGAAGATCATCACGGTCTCCGACGAAATGCTCGAGACGCTCATCAACATGAAGCGGTAAAATTGAGCGGAACGTAATAAAAATCCTGCACGCCGAACGGCGATGCAGGATTTTTATTATGCGAAATGTGTGGCACGTGGTGCTTAAGTATGATATGAGACGTGGCAAATCATATCTTTGATACGATTGTATGGTCTGATGCTATATGATAAAATGGTCAGAGGAGGTGCGGGGCTATGCTCAATATTTGGTATGGGCCGATGGATGGCGTCGTGATGAAGCCTTCGGTCTATTTTAAGAACACCTATCAGCCTGAATGGCTGACGGAACCGCTGTCTCGGGCCATGATAAAGGATGTGGACAAATCCGAGGTGGTCGGTCCGGCACTGATCCAGTCGCCCGTGTTGGGAGCCATCCCGCCAGAGCGCCTGTCCGGTGGCGTGAAAACGTTGATTCTGATTTGGCATGTGCCGGATAAAATCTTCAATGCCCGGAACTGTGGCGATAATTGTGCTCGCTGGCTATTGGAAATGGGGCGTAAGCGCGACGTGACCATCAATTTGCGGCATTTGCTGGATTTTGGCGGAGACCCTTTGGAAATCAAAATTCTCAATACGGGTACCATTGTGTATAGTATGAGTGAACTGGTATCTATAGCGGGCTATTATGTTTAAGGCGATGGTAAGCAAGGTGCGAGTAGGCCATGAAATTCGAATAGAGCAAAACACTACGGTGATGGAGAAAATACAATTTACATAAAGTACGCCAATATGAAGCGGTAAAGTTAGGTCAGGCATAACAAAAATCCTGCACGTCGAACGGCGATGCAGGATTTTTTATGTTTGATGAGGAAATACTCACTTGACTAGCTGACTATTATGATTATAATAATGATTAGAAAGAGGCGATTAGCATGTTGCCGGTAGAAAACGAGAGAGTGGAATATAAGCGGGAGCTGACCAATGAAGATGACTTTGAGCAGCAGGTGTCGTTGGAGCAGGCGCTCTCGTTTGACAAGACGCGTGCAGTTTTTGCGGCGCATGGATTGGCTTTAGGCGAGCAGCAGTTGCAGACACTGGGACTGCGGCGTCGTGACGGGCTATATACAAATCTGGGATTGCTATTAGCGGAGCAGTGTCCCTTTACCATCAAGGCGGCGGTGTTTCGCGGCACGGAGCAGAACGAGTTTCAGGATCGCAAGGAATTTGGCGGTTCGCTG
Organism: uncultured Veillonellaceae bacterium; assembly: GCA_900316275.1. Taxonomy (GTDB): domain Bacteria; phylum Bacillota; class Negativicutes; order Selenomonadales; family Selenomonadaceae; genus UBA2897. Next base: position 15,292 of record ONCF01000056.1, on the reverse strand, counting down.
TTTGCCCAGTTGGAGGATTGCTATAGCTATTTGCAATTGAACAATCCGCTCGGGGCCAGCTTTCAGGGGCTGTATCGCCAGGACCAGCGCGCTTACCCTGATGTAGCGATACGCGAGGCTCTGTTGAATTGTATCGTACATCGTGACTACGGTATCAGCGCCAGTACGCTGATCAGCGTTTACGATGACCGTATGGAGTTTACTTCGCTGGGCGGGTTGATGCCTGGGATTCAAAAGGAAGACATTCTGCTGGGCGTGTCGGTGTGCCGCAACAAATGTCTGGCGGAAATATTTTACCGGCTGGAGCTCATTGAGGCATACGGTACGGGCTTGAAGAAAATCTATCATGCCTATCGCGGATATGCACAGCAGCCTGAACTGCTGCTGTCGCCGCATGCGTTCAAAATCGTTCTGCCACGCATGACGAATCAAACGGTTGTCAAAGGAAAAAAGCCTGCTTATGCGGCTCCGGAAACGATCGTGCTGGATTACTTGCAGACGCATGCTGCCATTACGCGCAAAGACGTGGAGCGCATCACGTCCGTCAGCATGGCCACGGCCATCCGTTTGCTGAAAAGCATGACGGAGCAAGGGCTGCTCTTGCGGCAAGGTCGCGGTAAAAATACAGAGTATGGTTTAGCTTAACACCAAAAGTGGGCAGTTACCGCGAGGAAATTCCTCGGGTGACTGCCCGCCATTGCTTTATGCGAAATGTTTGTCCCACTTGGCCTGAACCAGATTCGTGTTGGCGGCTAGCCATTGCATGATACGGTTCAAGTCGTTATCGGGGATACGGCTTTTGTTATGTGCCAAATGAGGAAAAGGCAAAAGCCATATTTTGGTGGCATCCTTGTGCGGTTTGCCTTCGCAGGCATGCACGTGGATGGGTTCTTTGCCATCATCTGACCAAAAGAAGATGATGTAGTTACCGAAGCGGCAGACTTTAGGCACTTTTATCCTCCTTGTCGCGGGCCATATCCCAAATGAGGAAGGCATTGGTGCGGGCGTACTGCAGCAGTTGCTGTTGTTCCGTGGGGCTGAAATGCTCGGTGGCTACGATATTGAGTGCGGGCAGGGTAGACTCCAGAAAAGCAAAATCGTTGTCGATAGGTTTTTCAAAGTAAATGCGGATGTATTCCATGCCGCCCTGCCGCTGAATATCGCTAAACGTGAGCGTGATATCATCTACTTCCGAAAAGAAATGTTTCATCGGGGACACGTCCTTTCATACGTGAATTTTATAGCTTGTGGAACACGTCGGCTACGTTGACGTAGAGGTCGTCGTAGAGGGAAACTTTGATCTGTGTTTTGACGGCGGCGCGCTCTTCGTCGGTCATGCGCGCGAGGTCCCAGTCGGGGTAGTCGGTGTAGATATCGTCGAGCTCGAAGGTACCGTCGTGCAACAGGTAGACCTCGATGGAGCGGGACAGGGGGGAGATAATCCAGTATTCTTTGACCCCGGCGGCAGCATAGTGGCGCATTTTTGTACTGCGGTCGTTTTTCGCCGTGGTCGGTGAGAGGACCGCCACCACGAGGTCAGGCGCGCCATAGATGGCATCCTGCTTGATAATATCCCGGTTGCAGACAATCATTACATCTGGTATATAGTGGTTTTGCTCATCGAGATAGACGTCGACGCCGTCAGAAAATACGATACATGGCTTATCCCACAGATAATTTTCAAAAATACGGGTGAGATGTGAGAGAATTATGTTATGGCTGGGGCGAGGGCGCGGTGACATCATAAACACTTTGCCCTCAATTAACTCCATCATGGGTGGTTCACTAAATGCTGCATTCTCCATGTGCCTACACTCCTTTCCATTTATGCCTATATTATACACCCGCAGGTCTGGCTTAAGCTACCCGCTATGCCAGTTTGAATTGGCTGGCACGGTGTTCCCGTTTTTCCCAAATGCTCATTCCTATCCCTATCCTTATCCATACAAAAGGACTATGGCCGGTTGAGAGGTCATAGTCCTTTATGTTGTCAATATTTTTTACGTGCTTGTAGCTGCTTTTAGCAGAAAATCTACGCTGTCTATTTCACAATGTGCTTGCCACCGAGGTATTTCGGCGCCCAGTAGCCATTGCTGAGGTTGTCGACGCGCACGCCTTTGCTGGAGGAGGCGTGGATGAAGTCGCCCTGGCCGAGGTAGAGGCCGCAGTGCGAGGCACCGGGTTCGTACGTGGTGAAAAATACGAGGTCGCCGGGCACGAGCTCACGCGCACTCGTCGTGCGGCGGCCGAGTTTGTACTGCTCATCGGCCGTGCGCGGTATCTCAATGCCGTTTTCACGGAAGATGTACTGCAAATAGCCGGAGCAGTCAAAGGCCTTCGGCGTGCTGCCGCCAAACACGTAGGGCGTGCCCATGTATTTTTTCGCCGTGAAGATGAGGCTCTGTACCTTGCTGCGCGGCAGGATGGTCGTGCCGTTCGGCGCGAGCTCGCGGCTCTGCGCCCAGCCGCCGTTTGGCTGCGGCACGGCGGGTTTGTTATGTGCGGGCGGCTTGACCTGACTGCCCCAGGGGCGCTTTTTCGCCTTGAGCAGGGCACGCCAGGTGGAGTTGTTCACGACGCCTGTGATGCGGATTTTGTTGTCGCGCTGGAACTCCGCCACGGCGCGCTCCGTGCCCTGACCGTAGATGCCGTCCGCGCCGCCAACATTGTAGCCTATTTTCTGCAGCTTCTGCTGCAGCACGAGTACGTCATGGCCGTGAGAGCCGGGCTGCAGCGTTGGGGAGGCCAGCGCCGTGCCTGAGAGCAGCAGGGCGCACAGGCCCGCGCCGAGCAGGATGCGCCGCCAGTGACACGCAGGACGCGTTTGGGTATGATGAAACATAAACAAGCTCATCGGCCTCCTTATCTATTGTCTGGTCAGGGCAGTTGACGCTGTCCTTGCTTAGCCGTGGATGACGTGCTCGAGGCCCTGGCTCATGAGCTTGACCACGTGGTCGTCATCGAGCGAGTAAAAGGCCTCTTTACCCGCCTTGCGGAATTTCACGAGGCGGGCGTTGCGCAGCACGCGCAGCTGGTGCGAGATGGCCGACTGCTGCATGTGCAGGGCCTCGGCGATATCGCAGACACACATCTCGTCCTCGGCCACGAGCAGCGAGAGCAGTTTGATGCGCGTCTGGTCACCGAGCACCTTGAAGATTTCGGCGAGGCGCAGGCTCGTCTCGTTGTCGAGCTCGTGCAACTGGGCTGCTTTGATTTTTTCTGGATGGGTATGGTAGATTTCGCAAAATTCGCATGCGGCGCCGCCGGGCGGGGTCAATGTGTTTTGCGGTTCGTTTTGCCTCATATTTTCCTCCCAAAGGGTTCTATTCGTTATTATAGCATTTTAGCCGTGCAAACGGAATGAAAATTTACGGCCCGGTGTGATGTATTTGATGAGGTGCAGCTCGTCCGCGTCGACCTGCGCGATGACGTTCGTGCGCGGGTCGGCTGGCAGGCTCGTGCGCAGGATTTGCAGCTCGCCCATGTAGCGGCCGTAGCCACTGTTGTCGAGCGTGATGGCGCCGAGGGGGCGGTCGACGGTGTTGGCGGGCGCGATGGTCTGACCGGATTTTTTGAGGTGCGGGCGGCTTTCCTGTGCGCGGATGGCGTCGCGGGCCTCGTCCTCGCGCGAGGTAAAGACCTGGCTGAGCAGCGCCTGCTGCCACGGGTCCTGCGTGAGGCATTTGGCCGAAATAGTGATGCAGTCGTCGCGCAGCTGGCCGAGCGCGTGCAACTCATCCTCGCTCGGGCGGGAGTCGCTGAGGAACACGGTGTCACAGCCGAGGGCGACGAGCTGACGCGCCGCGCGGTCAACGGGCAGCGTGCGGTGCTCCTCGAGTGTCGGCAGACCGTCGCCGAGTGGCGAGCGCCGCCGACCGCTTTGCGTGGGGACAAACGCGCCTACGCGTACGCCGAGCTTGTGCAGCATGAGGTTTTTGCGTACGAGCAGCTCCTCGCTGAGGCCCGTGCCGGAGCGCGGGTAGAAATTGTGCAGCGCGTCAATCTGGTGGAAATTCGCTTTCATGCCCATGAGCGCCGAGAGGATGTCGCCCGTGACCGTGGAGGCGTTGAGCTGGATGCGTATGCCCTGATGGTTGTGCGAGAGGTCGACAATCTCTTGCAGGCCAAAGCCGTAGTCGAGCCGTAGCGTCGTGATGCCGAGCATGCGGAACGCCGAGAGCGAGAAGTCGCGGATGTCGAGCATTTTCAGCGTGGCGGGCGAGACGTCGGAGATGACCTCCATGTGGTGATCACGCGCGGCTGCGAGCAGCGTGCCGAGCTCAGCCTTGAGCGCGGTCGTGTCCGTCTCGGGGATTTGCAGCGAGGTAAAGATGCGCGTGAGGCCGCAGGCCGCCGCGTGCTCGAGCAGCGTGAGGTTTTCGAGCAGCGTATTGTCGAGGCCGGGGTAGAGGGAAAAGCCGTTTTTCATGCTGTGCACTCCTTAATCTTCGGGGTCATCGAAACCGAGCAGGCAGGTGGCGATAAAGCCACCGATATAGGCCGTAATGAGGCCGAGGAGGTAGATGCCGATTTGGTCTGTGGCTGCGGCGAGCGGCAGGCCGGAGATACCGATGGTGGCGGCGCCGACCATAAAGGCGGCCTGTACCGCGCCGCCGCAGGCGCCACCGATGCAGGCGCCGATGAACGGGCGGCCGAGCGGCAGCGTCACACCGTAGATGAGCGGCTCGCCGACGCCGAGCATGCCGACGGGCAGGGCCGAGGCCACGGTCTTTTTCAGGCGCGCGTTCTCCGTGCGCCACCAGACGGCGAAACTCGCGCCGACCTGTCCCGCGCCGGCCATGGCGAGCACGGGCAGCAGGATGGTCACGCCGTACTGGTTCAGCAGCTCCGCGTGGATGGGTGTGAGCGTCTGGTGGATGCCGAGCATGACCATGGGCAGGAACGTACCGCCGAGCACGAAGCCTGTGATGGCACCGCCACTGCCGATGGCCGTCGTGGCCGCTGTGCCGATGGCATCCGAGAGCAGGCCACCGATGGGCTGCAGCACGAGGATAGCCGCCGTGCCCGCGAGTAAAAAAGTGCAGAGCGGCACGAGAAACAGGCTGAACAGCTCGGGGATGAGGCGGCGCAGGTGCCGTTCCAGCCAGGCGGCGAGGCCGGCCACGAGCAGCACGGAGATGACGCCGCCGCGCCCCGGCGTGAGCGGCACGCCGTTCAGCACGACGCCCGCGAGGCTGGGATGGGTGAGCAGAGCGCCGAGGGCACCGCCGATAATGGGCGTGCCGCCGAACTCCTTGGCCGCGTTCCAGCCGATAAAGAGGTTCATGCCCCAGAATACGCAGCCACCTGCGACGGCAAGCAGCTGGTAGAGGCCCGTGCCCACGAACAGCGGGTCGAGCTTGCCCGCGAGGTTCAGCAGGCCGCTGATGAGGCCGCAGGCGATAAAACCTGGGATGAGCGGGATAAAGATGCTCGCGATGCGGCGGAAAAACAGCTTGACGGGCGTGGCGTTGCGCGCGCGGATTTCCGCGTGCAGGGCTTTGCCGTCGCCAAACGTGTGGCGTGCGGGGTTCTGCGTCGTCTGCACAGCAGCCGAGGCCGTATTTGACACGGCAGCAGCTGCCAGTTGCTGCTTGCTTGCTGTTTGTCTATGCTCGTCTGTATCTGCATCGACGCTGGCGGCTGTCTGACCGGCGAGTGCCGCGTAGCGGGCGGCCACTTCCGTGGCGCGGCCGGGGCCGAGGATGAGCTGCAGTTCGTCGCCGCTCTGGTTCGTGCCGAGCACGCCGTCAATGCGCGCGAGGCGCGCGGCGAGGTCCGGGGCCTGCGTGCGCAGATGCAGGCGCAGGCGCGTCATGCAGTGGCCGACGCTCACGACGTTGTCCGCGGGCCCCGTGCAGAGGAAAATGGCCCAAGCAAGGGCCGCGTAGCGGTCTGGTTTCATGTGAGGGCCTCCTTTAAACGTCCCTGGGCGGCCTGCAGGCGCGCGCGGCCTGCCTCTGCTGTGCAGCCCGTGAGCTGCAGCAGGATGGCGAGCTTGGCGTGGCCGTCGGCGGCGGCGAGCGCGCTCATGGCCTCGTCACGCGTGCAGCCTGTGGCCTCCATGACGATGCGCCGTGCGCGCTCCGCGAGTTTGGCGTTGCTCGTTTTGACGTCGACCATGAGGTTGCCATAGACTTTGCCGAGTTTAATCATGGTGCCGGTCGAGAGCATGTTGAGCACGAGTTTCTGGGCCGTGCCCGCTTTCATGCGCGTGGAGCCCGTGATGACCTCGGGGCCGGTCACGGGCGTGAGTGCGATATCCGCAGCGTCGGCGAGTGCCGAGTGTTCGCTGCAGGAGAGCGCGATGGTCGGCGCGCCGATTTCGCGCGCCCAGGCGAGGCCACCGAGTACATAGGGCGTGCGCCCTGAGGCCGCGATGCCCACGAGCACGTCCTGATCTGTGAAGCCGTGCGCCTGCAAATCCTGTCGCCCGAGCTCCGCGCTATCCTCAGCGCCCTCTTTGGCGCGGAAAATCGCGTCCGTGCCACCTGCAATGAGGCCCTGCACGAGTGCAGGCGCCGTGCCGTAGGTGGGCGGGCATTCAACGGCGTCGAGGATGCCGAGGCGGCCCGAGGTACCCGCACCCATGTAGAAAAGATGTCCGCCGCGCGAAAGCTGACGTGCGATGACGTCGACAGCCTGCGCGATGGCGGGCAGTATCTGCGCCACGGCCAGCGGCACCTGCTGGTCCTCCGCGTTGATGAGCGTCAGCATGTCGAGCGTGGAGAGCTCGTCGATGTGCGTTGTGCGCGCGTTGCGCCGCTCCGTGGTCAGTTGGGAAAGGTCTAGCATAAATTTCGTCGCTCCTTGCGGGGCCAGCGTCACGCACTGTCTGCCCCATACGTTCTCCATTCTAGTATAGCACAAAAAAATAGGCCGTTGCGTGATGCAACAGCCTATATTGCTGGATAAGTGAATTTTCTTGCGTCCGTTGGCAGCCAGGCCACATACCGACAGGCGTTAGCCCACAAAGCCCTGGCCGAAGAAGACGATGCAGCCCATGATGATGATGTAGGGCAGGTAGACTTTCACGGCGAAGCGCAGCAGCTGGCTGTCGACGCCCGTGACGCCGATAGCGCCGATGGCGATGGCGATGGTCTGCGGGGAAATCATCTTGCCCGCGCAGGCGCCCGTTGCATTGGCGGCGGCAATCCAGGCCTGTACATGCTGCGAGGCACCGATGGCCGCCGCAGCGTCCGTCTGCAGTTTGCCGAACAGCACGCAGCTCGAGGTCGCTGAGCCCGTGATGAACGTACCGACGGAGCCGATAAAGGCCGCGATAGCGGGATAGCCCGTGCCCGTAGCGGCGACGGCCGTCTCCGCAATCTGGCTCGTCATGCCGCTGAAGCCCATGACCTCCGCCGTGGCGATGACCGTGATGATGGTCACCATGGTAAAGCGCAAATTCCAGAATGTCGTGCGCAGTACGCCAAACATTTCACCGAAAGAGGCACCCTGTACATGGCCGCCGATAAAGGCCGCGAGGAAGATGAGCACGCCCGGCGTCGCCACCCAGGTGAACGTGTAGGGCGAGGCGCCCTCGTAGATTTCCACGCTGGTCTTGATAGCAGCCAGCGGGTCGTGCAGGAACGGCACGAGTTTCGAGGTAAAGAGCAGGAACAGGAAAATGAGGATGAACGGCAGGCAGGCGATGACGCCTTTGCGCGGCGTCACGGGCTCGGCGCTCTGCTGGACGTCCATGGCGTAGGCCGGGTCGTTCACCGGGAACGCTTTCGCAGCGGCGACGATGCAGCCGATGGTGCCGATGGCACCCGCTACGACGGCGAGCTCCGGGCCCATGAGCGTGGCCACGATGATTTCCGGTACGAGGAAACCGAGGATAGCCGCGAGGATGACGAGGCCCATGCCCTTGAGGGCTTTCGGCGAGCCGCCGGCTACGATGGTCATGATGATGGGGCAGAGGCAGGTGAGGGGCGCGAGCTGCAGGCAGGTGTAGGTCGCGAGCTCGACCGTGTCGACACCCGTGACGCTGCCGAGTGTCACGAGCGGGATACCGATGGAGCCGTAGGCCGTCGGCACGGAGTTTGCGACGAGGCAGACCGAGGCCGCGAGCACGGGATTGACGCCGATGCCCGCGAGCATGCCGGCCGGGATAGCCACGGCCGTGCCAAAGCCAGCCATGCCCTCGAGGAACGCGCCGAAGCCCCAGCCGATGAGCAGGATGAGTACGCGGCGGTCACTGGAGACCGAGGTCAGCATCTGCTTGATGACATCCATGCCCTTCGTATGCAGCGTGAGATTGTAGGTAAAGATAGCCGCCACGATGACGAGCAGGATAGGCCAGCAGGCGAGGGCCACACCCTGCAGCACGGCCTGCCCCGCGTGCACGGTCGTCATGTTTTCGACGCCTAGCGCGCACGCGAGCGCGATGACGAGCGCCAGCGAGCAGGCTTTCCAGGCCGGCATGTGCAGGACAGAGAGCGCCACAATCAGCCACAGGATGGGCGATAAGGCAATCAGGAATTCCATGTGATGTTTCCTTTCTCAAAATAAATAGAATAAAAATGGCTATATGAATCCCCAAGTATTCTGTTTCATTATATTAATTTGCGGGGCGGTTGTAAACCGATAAAGCTATTTTCGCAAATTTCGCGCAAAAAAAGTGCAGGGCGCGCGGCCCTGCCCATGGAAGGATTTATATGGATTTATTTGGAAGGATTAATGATATTGGTTCGCTGAAATCACTTATTTGACGACCAGTACGGGGCACTTTGACTGCTCCACGATGTACTGGCTCACGCTGCCGAGCAGCACGCCCTTGACGACGCCGAGGCCGCGGCTGCCCATGACGATGAGGTCCATGTTGTTGCTCGTCGCGAAGTCGAGAATGACCACGGCGGGCGAGCCTGTCTCGGAGAAGGACTCCTTCTCGATGCCCGAGGGTACCATCTCCATCGCGCGGTCGAGGATGACGTTGCCGGCCTTGGTCACGGCCTCGAGGATGGCATCCGAGAGGCAGGCATTGATGGCCAGCTGGTTGATGTTCGCGACATAGAGGAAATTGATTTTCGCACCGATGGCCTCAGCGAGGTCAATGGCCTGCGTGACCGCGCGGTCGGAGCCCTCAGAGCCGTCGATGGGCACCAGAATGTTTTTCATCATGATAAAACCCCCTTAATATATGTTCCCTTTTATTTGATAACCAGTACAGGTATCGGCGAATCCTGCAGCACATCGCGGCTGACACTGCCGAGCAGGAACCCCGTGACGGCGTTGACTTTGCGGCCGCCGATGACGATGAGCTCGGGCTGGTGCTGCTGCGCGAACGCGAGAATCTGCTCGGCGGGTGCACCCGTACGATGGTGGCATTCCACTGCCACAGCTGCGGGGACGAGTGCCCGGGCCTGCGCCATGATGGCCTCCTCCTGCTCGCCCGTCGGCGCCGTGATGCTCTCCGGCAGCCACGACTCGCGCGCGTCGTCCGTCGCACTGTCGAAATACGAGACATGCAGCAGGTAAATCTTCGCCCCGACGCCCGCCGCAATCTGCGCGGCCATGCGCACGGCGCGGTCCGACATCGCCGAACCATCCACAGGTACCAGGATGCGTGTAATCTCACCCTCTCCCGGCATAGGCAAGCCCCCTTTAGGAAACACTGATTAATAAGTTTGTCCAGATTGCCGTAGATTTTTCGTCCAGGCTAGGAAGGGACTCGCAGGCATAGCGGTGCTATGCCGAGAGGACCTGACAACGCCTGAGCGGAAAAGATGCGGCAAGATGGGCTGACGATTTAATCAGCGTTTCCTATATTGTTCATACTGTATATTTCGCGCTTCAGGGCCAAATTCCTGCTAAAGGCGTATAAAATCCTTGTAACAAGTCACCAAAAACGCAACCCGTGGGCTGCGTTGTGTTAGTCAAGCTTTTTGAGGACGACCCGCCCTTTGTCGCGTGTGGCGGGCATGTCGATGACGCGTTGGTTGCGCGAGCCGCGGAACTTGAGCGTGAGGTCGCGCTGCTCGTAAATGAACTCGCCGTCAATGAGCACGTCGATGTTCGCGAGCAGGTCGTTCACGGCGGGGTTGCGCATGGCCTGGAGCTCCTCGAGCGTGTAGCCCGTGTAGCACCAGACATCCTGGCTGTGCGCATGCACGGCTTTAGCCAGACGCGCGAGCGGTGCGGGCTGGGTGAAGGGCTCGCCGCCCGAGAACGTGATGCCACTGAGCAGCGGGTTCTGGCTGAACTCCGCGAGGATGGCCTCGGTCGTCGTGAGGCGGCCGCCCGTGTAGCTCTGGGTCTCGGGGTTCTGGCAGCCGGCACAGCGGCGAGGGCAGCCCTGCACGAACACGGTGTAACGGATGCCCTCGCCATCCACGATGGAGTCATCCGCCGTGCCGGCGATACGCAGCTGCACGGCGCGCCTCAGTGCAGGCCGTGCTTGACGCGGTCGTGGAGCTCGGCCTGCTTCGCGTTGTTCCAGCGGTCGACCGTGCCCACGAGGTAGCCCGTGATACGGCGGATACGCTCGAATTTCTGCGGCTGCAGCGCGTAGTCCACCTGCACACTGCCGTCAGCTGCTGGTGAGAGGTGCAGCGTCTGCACGTGCTCGGACGTCTGGTCCTCCACATAGTGGATATAGTTCAAAGCCTCGGCCTCGGAAACACCCTGCAGGCCGTCCACGGTTACTTCAATGCCATTTACTGTCATTTTGCTCACCTGTCCTATTCTTGAGGCGCGCGTCAGCCTGTGCTGGCGTACGCATTACTAGCGTTGCGGCGGGAAAAGATGCTGCGTTTTGCTGCGTTTTGCGCGGCAGCGCTTTTCCTCCGTCGGGACTAAATTATACTATATGTAGTGGTGAGCGTCAATAGCAAATACTAGATATAGTAGTTATCCCCAGCTGTGCATAAGCTGGGGATAACTTTGTGGAAAGCGTGGCCCGAGCCTGTAAAATAGCCGCGACTCAGCCTTCACTTTGTATGACCGTGCGCACGGGATAGGGGATTTCGATGCCGAGCTCGCGGTATTTTTGCGTGAGGCGTTTGATGAATTCGTGCTTGATGAGCGCCTGATTGTCGAAATTGCTCGAATGCAGGATGACGTTGAAGTCGATGCTCGAGTCGCCGAACGTGTGGAAGCGCACGAGCGGCTCGGCCGTGACTGCATGGTCGACATCCTCGAGTACTTCGTCCGCTACCTGCACCGTGACCTGCTCGACCTGCTCGAGGTTGCTGTCGTAGGCCACGCCGATGGGAATGGTGATGATGATGTCGCGGTGCGGCATGGAGTAGTTCGTGATGGTTGAGGAGGCAATTTTCTGGTTCGGGATAACGACCATATTGCCCTCGCCGACCGGGACAATGGTTGTAAAGCGCCAGGTGATGTCTGTGACGCGTCCCGACTCGCCCGTGCTGAGGCGGATGTAGTCGCCGAGCTTCAGCTGCTTCGAGAGGATGAGGTGCAGGCCGGAGAAGATGTTCGCCAGCGTCTCCTGTAGCGCGAGGGCGACGGCCATACCACCGACACCCATAGCCGTGAGAATAGGCGCGATGGAGATGCCGTAGTACTGCAGCACAACGAGGATGCCCATAGCATAGATGACGATGTTGAGGATGGTGTCGAGCAGCGTCGTCTTCGGCAGGCTTTCGCCGGAACGCTCGATATGTATCTGCACGAGTCCCTGCACGGTGCGCGCGATGATGCGCGTCAGCGTGAGCACGATGACCGTGAACAGAATGTAGGAAAAAAGCTTCGTGAGCTGTGGCGGGATATCAATTGTATTGACAATCCAGTACAGGCCGCTGACGAGGCAGAAAGAAATCGGCGTGCCGCGCATGGCGTTGATGAGGATGGATTGCCATGAGCCCTCGTCGCCAGCCAGATGACGCTCGATGCGGCGGTTGATGGTCTTGTTCAGCGCGATGCCCAGCGCGAGGGCAAAAATCAAGATGCAGCCGGGGAGCAGCAGCATATCAAATAGCTGTTGCATATCAATGCCCTGCAGCCAGCCCAGCGTGAAATTCATGTCGTAACCTCCTTGCGTTTGGGGGAGTATAATGACTATACTAAATATGGTAAGGTAAACATGGCAATCAGTGTTTCCTGCCTATTATAACATAGAATGTGTTGCTACCTGGAGAAAAGAGGTAATTTTTATGGCAGAGGATAAAGCAGAGATTTTACATACGGGGCGGCGGTTGCGGCTGCGGCGGGCGACGCTGGCGGATTTGGACTTTATCATGCGGCTGGAGTTCGCGGAGGAGAATGTGCATTTTATCGTGCCGTTCGATAGGGAGTTCCATACGAATATCATCGAGAATGGGGCTAAGGCCGGCTCTATGGATATCATCGTGGAGGAGCTCGCGGGCGGCGCGCCTGTGGGCTATCTGCTCGTCAACGGCCTGCAGACGGAGCAGAAAGAGGTCGAGTGGATGCATATCCTCATCGACAAGAAGGGCCAGGGCTACGGCCACGAGGCGCTGCAGCTGCTGAAGGCCTGGGCGTTCGACGACCTGCATATGCACCGCGGCTGGCTCGACTGCAAGGAGTACAACGCCCGCGCGCTGCACGTCTACGAGAGCGAGGGCCTCGTGCGCGAGGGCCTCATCCGCGAGACCATTATTACCAATGGCATCTATGAGAACCTCGTCGTGCTGGGGATTCTGGACCGCGAGTATTTCGCGCGCAAGAATGCGGGGCTGGAGCTGTAACTGTCAAGCCTGGCACGAAAAAACGATAACAACACCTATTTTGACAAGCCATGTCCACTTCGGTAGGATAGGGCTTGTTTTATTATGTATATTGCGCATTTTCCTAGGTTTTTATGTGAATTTGAGACACATGGCCTTTTTATCAACGATGAACCGCGCTAGAATAATAGCATAGCAAACGAAAAGTTGTCGTTTAGAGCAATTTTTCAGACGATTAGCAATAGGAGGAACTTTCTACGATGAACGCAAAAGAAATCCTGTCCCATGTGGACCACACGTATCTGAAGCAGAACGCGACCTGGACGGAAATCCAGCAGATCTGCGAGGAGGTCATCAAGTACCACACGGCTACGGCGATGGTGCCTTCCTGCTTTATCAAGCGCATCAAGGACACGTACGGCGACAAGATCAAGGTGGCGACGGTCGTAGGTTTCCCGAACGGTAACTGCAACACGGCGGCAAAAATCGCTGAGACGGCGCAGGCGCTGGCCGACGGTGCGAGTGAGATTGACATGGTCATCAACGTGGGCGCGCTCAAAGAGGGCAACACGGAGTATGTGACGAACGAGATTAAAGCCCTGAAAAATCTCGTCGGCGACCGCGTGCTCAAGGTCATCGTGGAGACCTGCTTCCTCACGGAGGAGGAGAAAATCGCCGCTTGCAAGTGTGTGACGGAGGCGAAAGCCGACTTCATCAAGACGTCGACGGGTTTCGGCCCGAAGGGCGCGACGCTCGAGGACATCAAACTGTTCAAAGAGCATATCGGCCCGGATGTGCGCATGAAACCGGCGGGCGGCATCCACACGCGCGAAGAGATGGAAGCCTATCTCGCGCTCGGTTGCGACCGCCTCGGCTGCAGTGCTGCGGTGAAAGTTCTGAAGGACGAGCTTTAATCCATATAATAGTAGGGAATGGGAACTGAGAGAAAGAAGTGCATAGCATGAGTCAGATTAAACGCTGCTTCGTCATCGTGCTGGATAGTTATGGTATCGGCCGCGAGCCGGATGCGCCGGACTTCGGCGATGATGTCTGCAACACGCTGCGTTCCATTTCGCAGTCGCCGAAATACGATACGCCGAACATGCAGAAGCTAGGTCTGTTCAACATCGACGGTGTCGGCTGCGGCACGCCGGTCGAGCAGCCACTGGGCGCGTTTGCCCGCCTGCGCGAGCTCTCGCGCGGCAAGGACACGACAACGGGCCATTGGGAAATCGGCGGTGTCATCTCCGAGCAGCCGATGCCGACGTTCCCGGACGGTTTCCCGCCGGAGTGCATCGAGATGCTGGAGAAAGCCTTCGGCAAGAAAATCCTCTGCAACAAGCCCTACTCGGGCACGGCGGTCATCCATGACTATGGCCGCGAGCAGAAGGAGACGGGCGGTCTCATCGTCTACACGTCGGCCGACAGCGTGCTGCAGATTGCGGCGCACGAGGACGATGTGCCGGTCGAGCAGCTCTATGACTACTGCCGCACGGCGCGCAAGCTCATGCAGGGCAAGTATGGCGTCGGCCGCATCATCGCGCGCCCCTATATCGGCGAGTATCCGAACTATGAGCGTACGCCGCGCCGCCACGACTTTTCCCTCGACCCGACGGGCGACACGATGCTCGACGCGCTCGAGCGCAAGGGGCTGGAGACGATTGGCGTCGGCAAGATTTCCGATATCTTCGCGGGCCGCGGCATCAGCCGCACGCTCGGCGTGAATAAAGATAACAAAGACGGCATGGAGAAGACGCTCAAGGTCATGGACGAGGATTTCACGGGCCTGTGCTTTGTGAACCTCGTGGACTTCGATATGGTCTTTGGCCATCGCCGCAACATCGACGGCTATGCGCAGGCGGCCACGGAGTTCGATGCACAGCTCGGCGAGTTCATGGCGAAGATGCGTCCGGACGACGTGCTCATGATTACGGCCGACCACGGCTGCGACCCCGGTGCGGCCGGCACGGACCACACGCGCGAGTATGTGCCATGGCTCATCTATGGCCAGCACATCAAGGCGGGCCTCAACCTCGGCACGTATCCGACGTTTGCGATGATCGGTGCTACGGTGGCCGATATGTTCGGCGCTGAGCTCACGACGAAAGGCGAAAGCGTACTGCCGCGTATCCTGGCAGACTGATAGAGGAGGATGTTCATTATGCGCATGTATGACCTGATTACGAAGAAAAAGCACGGTGGCGAGCTCACGGATGCCGAAATCGAGTACATGATTAACGGCTATGTGGCGGGCGAAATCCCCGACTATCAGATGTCGTCGATGCTCATGGCCATCTGGTTCAAGGGCATGAACGACCACGAAATCACGGAGCTCACGAAGGTCATGGCCAAGTCCGGCGACATGATCGACCTCTCCGCCATCGCGGGCAAGAAAGTCGACAAGCATTCGACGGGCGGCGTTGGCGACAAGACGACGCTCATCGTAGCCCCGATTGTGGCGGCCTGCGGCGGCAAAGTTGCCAAGATGAGCGGCCGCGGCCTCGGCCATACGGGCGGCACGGTCGACAAGCTCGAGTCCATCCCGGGCTACCAGACGGCCCTGTCGCGCGAGCAGTTCTTTGATACGGTGAACAAATGCGGCGTCAGCGTCATCGGCCAGTCCGGCAACCTCGCGCCGG
>ONCF01000055.1 GCA_900316275.1 uncultured Veillonellaceae bacterium | reverse complement strand
GAATCTACATTGTTTAGTTTTCAGAGAACAACTCCATCGCTTCAAGCGACTTTATTATCATAGCGCCTTGAGCGTTTCCTGTCAAGCGCTTTTGCAAGATTTTCTTTTTTTGCTTCCCAGCTAGAAACTCTTACCAGCGCGCGACCGTATCTCGCGGCGACTTGTAATATGATACACGCTTATGTTAGCAATGTCAATAGAGATTTGCAAAAAAAAGAACTGCCTCAAGCAAACGGCAGTTCAAACTCTCAACTCTTAGTTCTCAGCCAATCAATCCTGAATATTGGTAATGATTCGTCCGAGCCGCGTGCCGGAGAAGAGGTTCCAGCACCACTTCATTGCCACGGTCACGTTCGTATGCGCACCCGCGAGGCGGAGGAGATGTACGAACATCCAGGCGCACCAGGCGATAAAGCCCGTCAGCTCCGGATTGATTTTCGTCTTGTTCACCACGGCCTCGCCGCGACCGATGGTCGCCATCGAGCCGAGATCTTTATAGTGGAACGCCTCGAGTTCCTGCTGCCCGTGCACGAGCTTCATGACGTTGCGGAATGCGACCTTGGCTTCCTGCGTCGCCACTGGCGCAACTGTTGGCAGGGCGCGCGGCGTGCCGTGCTGGAAATAGGCGCAGTCACCGATAGCAAAGACATCCTTGACGCCCTCAACACGCAGCTGCTCATCGACGATAATGCGGCCACCGCGCCCCGTCTGGCCGCCGCAGTTCGCTACGAACGGCACCGCCTTGATGCCCGCGGCCCAGATGACGGTGCGCGTCTGCAGCTGTGTACCGTCCTTGAATGTAATGGCCTTGCCATCGTAGTCGGCCACCTGCGCCTGCAGATGCACGTGCACGCCTTTTTTCTTCAGTACTTCAATCGTATGTTTCTGCAGGTTTGGCGAGACCATCGGCAGCACGGTGTCCATAGCCTCGAGCAGATGCACGCTGACCTGGCTGAAATCGAGATGATGGAATTCCTTCTGCAGCACCTGGATGAGCTCTGTGAGCGCGCCGGCCTCCTCAATACCCGTCGCACCGCCACCGACCACGACGAACGTCAGCATGCGTTTGCGCTCTTCCGCATCGACGAGTTCCTTGTTAGCACGCTCGAACATATGCAGCACATGGTTGCGGATATGCGTAGCCTCAGCCAGTGTCTTCATGCCGAAGGAGTGCTTCTCCACATTCTCCATGCCGAAGAAATTCGTCGTCGCACCGGCGGCCAGAATGACATAATCGTAAGGTACCTCACCGTGGTCCGTCAGCACCACATGCCGCTCGGCATCCACGCCCTGCGCCTTGGCCATGAAGAATTCCACATTGGCATTATCGCGGAAGAACGTACGAATAGGATACGCTATCTCGTCCTCAGAGAGGATGGCCGTCGAAACCTGATACAGCAGCGGCTGGAACAGATGAAAATTGTGCCGGTCGATAATGGTGACCTGCACATCCTCCCTGGCGAACTGCTTCGCCAGAGCAATGCCGCCAAAACCGGCACCGACGATTACGATACGGGGTTGCTTGTCTGCCATGATAAAAATCCTCCCTGTTCACCATAATTGCATATAAAAAATATAGTTAGGACTATCGTGAAAAAAATCACTTTCATTTGCCCTAACTATACCACTTTTCTGACAATTTGCAATAGCAAAGATACATTTATGGCGCAAATTATTTATATTTATTGTTTATGTGTAAAGTTTCAGATTATTCTTGCGTCATGTAAAAGCTTTCTCTGTGAAAATTCGCACTTTCCAGTCAGTTCCCCACTCTCAACTCTCAGTACCGTTTACGCTTGGTGGACGACGGCACCCCCAGCTGTTCGCGGTACTTCATCACCGTGCGGCGCGCGAGCTTCATTCCCTGCGCGGCCAGCAGGTTACAGAGCTTTTGGTCGGAGAGCGGATGGTGCTTGTCTTCACCGGCAATGAGCTGCTCCAGCGCGGCCTTGACCTGTGGCGCAATAAAAGCGCCAGCTCCGGCCTGAGCCAGACTGGCGGTAAAAAATTGCCGTAAAGGCATGATACCCCGTGGCAGCGCCACGTACTTATTCGCCACCGCGCGACTGACCGTGGACTCGTGCACACCGATAGCCGCCGCGACCTCCTGCATCGTCATGGCCTGCAGATGGCCTGCACCATACTCCAGAAAGGCCTGCTGACGGCGTACGATTTCCTCTACGACACGACGGATAGTCTCGCGCCGCTGGGCAATGCTCTTAATGAGCCACTCTGCAGCCCGCAAGCGGTCAGTAATGTACTTTTGCGTGGCCGTATCGCCAGCCAGAGCATGACGGTAGGCCGCCGCGATTTTGAGTTGCGGCACACCGTTGTCGTTAAGCTGCACCTGATACGTACCCTGGACTTTACGCACCAGCACATCCGGCTCCAGTGCTACTGCCTCAGTCCGGCCGTAGGCACGCCCCGGCTTGGGGTCGAACCGGCGCAGCTGATCCACCGTCGCCTGTACCGCCGCCATGGTGCAGTGCCGGGCCCGTGCGATAGCCTTGAGGTCGCCTGCTGCCACATCTGATAAATGCTGCTCGATAATGGCAGCCAACAGGCCCCGATACACACCCTGGCGCTCTGCCTGCAGCCGCAGGCACTCCGGCAGATCACGCGCCGCCACGCCCGCTGGCTCGAAGCCCTGCACAATCTGCAGGACCCGCTGAGCCATTGCTGAGGTGACCTGCACGGCACGCGCCACCTCCGCCAGGGACACAGTCAGATACCCCCGATTATCGAGAGAACCGATGATAAACGCCGCGATGGCCAGTTCCTGCTGGTCACGTAAAGCCAGCCGCGCCTGTGCTAAAAGCTCCTCCTCCAGCGTCAGGTTGGCCGTGGCAGCCGGCTCACCGCCGTGCTCCTCCGAGGCGTAGACGCCGTTATCAAAGGCCCCGGCGCCGTCGAGATAACTCGTCAGCGCGGGCAGGTTTTCGGCACGCCACAAAGAGCCGTCAGTCAGTTCTGACTGCGGCTCCACAATTTCCAATGTAGGATTTTCCAAATAAGCCTGTTCGACGGTAGCACGCAAATCAGACGCAGAAAGCTGCAAAATCTGGATGGCCTGCTGCAGCTGTGTCGTCATCACGAGATGCTGTGCGAGGCCCAGCCTGAGTGCCTGTTCCATACTCTGCCTGCTTTCCCTCACAGCCTGCTCCTGCAGGCGCTTTGACTAATCAGCGCTGCGACATCGCCGCGGCAATAGCCGCGCCGAGACCGCTGCCGCCGTTCTCGAGCACAGTGTCGATGTTGGCCGCCTCCTCGCCGAGGAGTTCGGACAGCGCGCGCATGATATTCTCCTTGGCCAGCGGCATCTTTTCGTAGACCGAGCCGTCGACCGCGATGTGCTGCTTGCGCGGCTTCGTCTCGCTGTCCAGCTGCCAGATGATGCCCACGAACGAGGCCGTCACGAGGCGCGCCGAACGCACGATAATCTTGCTCACGAGCTCGCGCACGCTCTCGGCGTCCTCCGTCGCCAGCTCATGGCCCGTCTTGGCGGCCACGATTTTGCTCACACCCGCGGCGTCCTCCGCGAGCACGATATTGCTCATGTCGATGCTCGTGAAACCGTATTTTTTGCCCTGCTCGCCCAGGAGCTCCGCGAGGGCCATGCCAAAGAGCTCGCCCATGTAGCGCCCCGAGACCATTTTCTCCAGGCGCTGCTCGCCCGGCTTCTCCGACTGCTCGTCAAAGGCCACATCAAAACGGTTCGGCGCCAGCTTCATAAAGCCGCCCGACTCGAGGTTCAAAATCATCGGTGCATCCGCCGAGTCTGCATACGGCTCCAGGTAACAGGTATTGTGACCCGTGGCGTATATGGAGCCGATATAGGTATCCGGCTGCTTGTAGGCCGCGGCCAGCAGCACGGCCACCGTGTCATTGATGACAGCCGTCGGCTCGACGTTGTCGATACCCTGACGGTGCAGCGCTGCCTTGAGCAGGTCATTCACGACCTCGCCCTCGACGCCCGCCGTCGCAAACTCCTTCGTCCAGATGATGAGTTTCGCGTTGTAGAGGTTCGTCTGCTCCGAGGGAAAGGAGAACGTATGACCCAGCAGATAATGCGTCGTGTGGTCGCCCTCGATGGCCTCATCAACGAGCTCCGCGATGAAATCAAACATCTGCTCCGCCGTCGAGCCCTCGCCGACAAAGTCATAAATGCCCTCGACGCGCAGCGGCTTCGCGACTTTCTTCAACACCTCGAACTTGCCTGCGCCCTCGAGGCGGATACGCAGCACGCGCACGTTCGTGCCGCCGAAGTCCAAGGCCAGATACTCGCCCTTTTCGTCACCCGTCGGCAGGCCGACATAGGATTTCAACATGCGCAGGGAAGACTGCGCGGAATCCTCCAGACCTTTCCGCAGGTCGTAGCGGAAGTTCGCCGCAATCTCGTGCAGCTGCTCACCCGTCACGGTGAATTCCTGGCAGATGTCCGCAAAAAGTTTCTTGTCAAACGCCATGATACAGTTACTCCTTTTCCTCTTTTTGTAAAGGTGATGCTGATTGCGTGCCTTGGCGCGCACATTATTATTATAGCGTGTTTCCCCTAAAAATCCTAGTGCCGACCACGTATCGCGTACCAAATTCAACGGGCTGTAACGATTTCTTCATGTTCCTCCTGCAATGGCTGCGCCAGGTGGATGAGCACGCGTGTGATGCGCACGCCGTCCACCTCCTCGACGTAGAACGTGTTGCCACCCGCCGCCGCCATCTGACCGATGCGTGGCACGACCCCCAGCTGGTCGTAGAGCCAGCCGCCAATCGTATCGACATCATCGTCCTCAATGCTGATTTCCAGCGTGTCCTCGAGCTCCTCGAGCAGCATTTTCGCGTCTACGGAGTACACGCGCTCGCCGCGTTTCTCCGTGGCCGGACGCTCCTCGTCGAACTCATCCTGAATGTCGCCGACGATTTCCTCGACGATATCCTCGACCGTCACCATGCCGGCCGTGCCGCCGTACTCATCGACGACGACGGCCATCTGTGAGCGGCCGCGCTGCAACGTCTTTAAAAGCACGTCAACGTCCATGCTCTCCGGCACGACGAGCACCTTGCGCACGAGGCGGCGCAGATTGGGCCGCCGCCCGCGGTAAAGGTCCTTGAGCAGGTCCTTGACGTGCAGAAAGCCGATAATGTGGTCCTTGTCCTCGCGACAGATAGGATAGCGCGTGAGCTTTTCCGTAAAGACTGTCTGCAGATTGTCCTCGAGGCTGTCCTCGAGGTACAGGCAAACCATATCCGTGCGCGGCGTCATGATTTCGCGTACGTTCAGAGCTGTAAAATCAAAGACGTTGTCCACAAAGCCGGCCTCCGTATCATCGATGAGGCCCTGCTTGTGACTTTCCTCCATGAGCAGGCGGATTTCCTCCTCGGTATGGGCGTCCTCGCTCGCACCCACGGGCACGCCGAGCCGCCGCGCCACCCAGTTCGCCATGTGGTTCAGCAGCCAGACAAACGGGTACATAATACGGTCGAAAATGAGCATGGGCAGGGCCACATGCAGCATGATTTTCTCCACGTTGTTGATGGCCATCGTCTTCGGCGTGAGCTCACCGAGGATGATATGACCGCCCGTGATGATGGCGAACGCCACCGCCAGCGCCAGCGTGTGCCCGAGCTGGTCACTGAGGCCCAGCCACTCCGTCACGGGCAGGATGAGGCGCGCCACAAATGGCTCGCCCACCCAGCCCAGACCGAGCGAGGCCAGCGTGATACCGAGCTGCGTCACCGACAGCGCCGCGTCCAGATGGTCCGTCAGGCGTTTCGCATAGACGGCCTGCCGGTTGCCCTCCTGGATGAGTGTCTCCAGCCGTGAGGGGCGGATTTTCACCACGGAAAACTCCGCCGCCACAAAAAAGCCGTTCATGGCAATGAGTGCCAGGACGAGGGTCAGATTCAGCAGAATGGGCAAAATGTCCACGTGCGTGCCTCCTATAAAAATCTAAATTACTTATGCCGCTTTTTCCGCGGGTGCTTAGCGGACGGGCCGCTGCTGAGCCGTTTGAGCGTGATGCCGAGCTTGTGCTCCAGCTGCTCCAGCTTGTAGGCCTCCTTGATATCGGCCAGCGTGATTACCGTGCCCTGTTTGCCCGCCCGCGCCGTGCGGCCCGCGCGGTGCAGATAGACCTGCGCACTCTCGGGCAAATCGAGGTTAAAGACATACTCCACCTCAGGGATGTCGAGGCCGCGCGCCGCAAGGTCTGTCGAGAGCAGCAGCTGTGTCTTGCCCGCCTTGAAGCGGGCGATGGCCTGCTGGCGTGCCTGTTTGCCGCGCGTGCTGAGCAAGCTGTCCACCATGAGACCGTCATAGCGCAGCTTCGCGAGCGTGCGCTCTGCGTCGAACGTGCGATTGATAAAGACCAGCCCACGTTTGACCTGTAAACGGCGCGCCAGATGTCGTATCCTCTCTATTTTACCACGGAACGGCACGAGCTGGTAGAGGTTGGCGCGCGCGCCGAGCTCCGCGTTGCTGGCCTCGATAGTGATTTCCGCCGGTGCCTGCAAAAAGCCCGCCCGCTCCCGCGCCTTTTTCGTCATCGTCGCCGAAAACAGCAGGTACTGCACCGGCTGTGACTGCGCCCGCCCGAGGAGCTCGCCCACCTCGGCGGTCGTCGCCGCATTCTGGTCATCGAGCAGACGGTCACACTCGTCGAGTACGAGGCAGCGCACGGCCGTGAGCTTCAATTTATGCATGCGCGCGAGTTCCGCGATGCGTCCCGCCGAGCCCACGACGAGCTGTGGCTTTTTCTTCAGCCCCTCGATTTGCCGCGCGAGACTCGCACCGCCAATCAGGCCCTGCACACGCACAGCGAGTCCCGCCGCCTGCGCGAGGTCGCGCGCCACGCCCGCAATCTGCATCGCGAGCTCGTACGTTGGCGCGAGCACGACGGCCTGCGCCTGCGGCAGCGCCGCGTCTATGCGCTGCAATATCGGCAGCAGATAGGCCAGCGTCTTGCCCGTGCCCGTCGGTGCCTGCGCGAGCACGTCTGTGCCCGCCAAAATCTGTGGCAGCGCCTGCTGTTGTATCGGTGTAGGCTCGCTGATGCCCTGCTTCGCCAGCGCAGTATCTAAAGCCTCGTTCACGCCGAGGTCAGTAAATTTACTCATAGTAATAAACCTCCTAAGTGGCGGGGGCGCCGGTGGCCTGTTGGCGTAGCGGAACATTTCAGTCGGCGCAGCCGACCGGCCCTCCCCTCTCTGTTTAGTGACACCTCGATGAATACTCGTGTCGCGGCTTGCCCGACACAAAGTACATGAATGTGGATAGCCCCGGCGGAGGGTCGTTTGTGGAGCGGAGCCAACAGGCCGCCGGCGTCCCCTTGCCCAGCTTCAACTTTGCAACACCGGCGCCCCATGCTGGTCGTCATAGGTCACGGTGCAGCGCGGGTAGTTTGTGCAGCCCCAGAAATAGCCGTTGCGGCCGCGGATGCGGCGCAGATGCCCCTCCCGGCAATGCGGACAGAGCCATTTCTTATCGTCACTGGACTGGCGTTTGCCAGATGCTTCTTCTTTTTTCAGCTTTTCCATGGGGCTGGCCGAATAGCGCGGCTTGTCCTGCCAGCGCCGCCCGCCTGCCGGTGGCATCTGCGGCGCGCCGAACAGGTCGTTGAGCTCATCCCAGTCCGCCGCCGAAGGCGCGGTCCCGGTGCCCGCCGTGGCAGGAGCCGTGTAAGCACTGGAGTTGTACGTCACATAATTGGCCTGTGGGGCCGCCGCAGCCGCACCGTAGCTGCCAGAACGCGCCGTGCCGCCGCGTGCTTTGGCCTGCGCCTGCGCTAGGTCAGGTTTGCCATCCTTGTCGTCGCAGGTCAGGCGGCATTTCGGGTAGTTCGAGCAGCCCCAGAACAGGCCGTTCTTGCCCTGGCGCTGCAGGAGTACACCCGCGTGGCAGCGCGGACAGACATTTTCGCCCGTGACCTCCATTTTGACGTTGCCAGCCATACCGCAGAGTTTGCGCGTAAAGGCAATCTGCCCTGCGAGGAAATCCTCCAGCGTGCCCTCGCCCGCCGACATGGAGTGCAGCTTGTCCTCCCAGATGGCCGTGGAATCGGGGTACGTGAGTTCATCGGGCAAGGCGTCGATGAGCAGATAGGCTGCCGGCGTCGGGATGAGATACTTCTTCTTGCCCTGCGTTTTCATAAATTTACGCTTTATGAGGTCATCAATTATCGTCGCGCGCGTGGCTTCGGTGCCTATGCCGTAGACATCCTTGAGCTGCTTTTTCGCCTCGGGATTTTTCACGTATTTGTGGATTTCCTTCATGCCCGCGAGCAGCGTCGAGGGCGTGAAGCGCACGGGCGGCTTCGTCACATGCGAGACGAGCTCGCCCTTTTGCCAGTCCACGCCATCGCCTTTTTTCATCACGGGCAGGCTTGCATTGTCGTCCTCATCTTTATCCTGCTCGTCCTCGTCCGCTTTTTTGCGCCGCGCCTGGTACATGACTTTCCAGCCCGGGTCACGCTCCGTGCGGCCACTCGCCGTAAAGAGCTCGTCCTGATAGTTGACCGAGATTTTCGTCTGGTCGTACTGGTGCACGGGATAAAACTGCGCGAGATAGCCGCGTGCGATGAGGTGATAGAGATTGCGCTCCGTCTCCGTCATTTTCGTAACATCCGCCGGCACCGTCGTGGGGATAATCGCGTGATGCGCCGAGATTTTCTTATCGTTCCAGGCGCGGCTTTTGATTTTAGTATCGGCCTGCGGTGCCCAGCCGGTGAGTGCCGCATCCCCCGCATTAGCGATATTGCGGATAATCGTGCCCGCGTCCTTGAACTGATTCGTGGGCAGGTACTCGCAGTCCGAGCGCGGATAGGTCGTGAGCTTCTTTTCGTAGAGCTGCTGCGCCGTATCCAGCACGAGCTGCGGTGCGTAGCCGTACATCTTGCCCGCGAGTACCTGCAGCGTCGAGAGCGAAAACGGCAGTGGCTGCGGCTCCTGCTTCTTCGTCTTCTGGTAGGCAGTAATTTTCGCTGCATGCGGCTCCTGCTGGAAGGCGGTCAGTCTGGCCTCCGCCAAAGCCTTATCCAGCAGACGGTTCTCGCTGTCGAGCCCCGGCTCCGTGTCGCGCGGTTTCCACTGCGCCGTAAAGCTGCCGTTCGCGTGCTGGAACGTACCCTTGATGGTGTAATAGTCCACAGGCTGGAAGTTTTCGATTTCCCGCTCGCGGCGCACGACGAGTGCCAGTGTCGGCGTCTTCACGCGACCCACGGGCAGTACGAGTTTGTCATGCCCCGCCCGCCGTGCGGCCAGCGTGTAGGCACGCGAGAGGTTCATACCGATGAGCCAGTCCGCCCGCGCCCGCGCGAGCGCCGACTGTTTCAGATTGAAAAAGTCTTTGTTGTCGCGCAGGTGTGCGTTCGCCTCTTTGATGCTCTTCTCGTCGAGCGCGTTGAGCAGAATGCGGCGCACTGGCTTCGTGTTGCCGAGGTAGTCGAGCACCTCGTCGACGAGCAGCTGCCCCTCACGGTCCGGGTCGCCGCCGTGCACGATTTCGTCCGCCTCGCCGATGAGTTTCTTGACGATGGCGAACTGTTTTTCGCAGTTTTTATCTACATACAGCTGCCAATGCTCAGGGATAATCGGCAGGTCCTCGGCACGCCAGCGCTTGTAGCGCGCATCGTACTCCTGTGGCTCCGCCTGACGCAGGATATGCCCGAACAGCCAGGTCACGCAGCCCTCGCCTGTCGTGAGGTAGCCGTCGTGCCGCCCCACCGGCCCGCGCAGGCATTTCGCGAGCTCGCGTCCCACCGAGGGTTTCTCGGCGATATATAATCTCAAAAGTACAGCCTCCTTATGACTGCGGCAGGTCACCGCCAGCCGTCAGCCCCTTGCCCACTCAGCCGACAAAGACCCAGTGCAGGAACGTATAGCAGCCCCAGACCACGAGCATAATCCACGCCAGTACCAGCAGCGATACCAGCAACACAATGAGCGGTGCACGTTGCGTGAGCCGCTCCGCCTGCGCCTCACTCTCAGCGCGCACGGCAGGCGGCAGCAGGCGCATGAGCCCGCAAACCGCTGCAGGCACGATGGCCGCATCGTCGACGATGCCCAGCAACGGAATTGTGTCCGGTAGCACATCGATGGGGCTCACGAGATAGAGCAGCGCCACGAGGAACAGACCCTTGAACGCCTTTGGCGTGTGCCTATTGCGCATGGCTACGAGCATGACGAGAAAATCGTGCCGGAACAGCTGCAAAAAATAAAACAAACGGTGCATAGTCGTCTCCCCTTTCGCCACCAGATAACTACTACTATTCTACCATAAGCCGCGCAGGAATACTTGTACATTTATTGACATGGTGCCTCAGTAAATTTATGGCATTATTGTTATAATAATTGACACTACTATGCTGTCTTGTTATAATGAGTTAACACTTTTACAGATAATAAATATTCTCATCAGTGTCAGGAGGTACCCCTATGGCCGAGAAATCTTTTCCGCTCTCCTACGCCCAGCTGCAGGAGGTCGTCAAACGCTATCCTACACCGTTCCACATCTACGATGAGCGCGCCATCCGCCAGAATATCCGTGCGCTGCAGCAGGCATTCAGCTGGGCGCCGTGGTTCCGCGAACAGTTCGCGGTCAAGGCGTTGCCGAACCCGCGCATCGTGCAGATTTTGCATGAGGAAGGCGCAGGCACGGACTGCAGCAGCCTGGCCGAACTCGTCATCTCCGAGGCCTCCGGCGTCAAAAGCACGGAAATCCTGCTGACCTCCAACGATACACCGGCCGACGAGTTCCAGAAAGCCCTTGAGCTCGGGGCCATCATCAACCTCGATGACCTCTCACACCTCGACTTCCTCGAGCAGAACGCCGGGCTGCCCGAGGTGCTCTGCTTCCGCTACAATCCGGGCAACCTCATCGCGGGCAATGACATCATCGGCAAGCCGACCGAGGCAAAATACGGTCTGCCCGAGGACCAGTTGTTCGAGGCCTACCGCCGTGCCAAGGAAAAAGGCGTCAAACGCTTCGGCCTGCACACGATGGTCGCCTCGAACGAGCGCCGCGTCGAGGCCTTTGCGCTCACGGCCAAACTCGTCTTTACGCTGGCCGTCGAGCTCAAGCAGCGCCTGGGCATCCACGTGGAGTTCGTGAATCTCGGCGGCGGCATCGGCATCCCGTACCGCCCTGAGGAGTCTCCGGTCGACCTGCCAGCTGTCGGCGAGGCCATCCGCAAACTCTACACCAAAATCATGGTGCCCGCCGGTCTCGGCGACGTCGGCATCATGACGGAGAGCGGCCGCGCCATGACGGGCCCCGCCGGCTGGCTTGTCTCCACGGTTATCCACGAGAAAAAGACCTACAAGGACTACATCGGCCTCGACTCCTGCATGGCCAACCTCATGCGTCCCGCCATGTACGGCGCCTACCATCATATCACGATTGCCGGGAAAGAAAATGAGCCCTGCGACCACATCTACGATGTCACGGGCTCACTCTGTGAAAACAACGATAAATTCGCCATCGACCGCCAACTGCCCAAAATCGACATTGGCGACCTGCTCATCATCCACGACACGGGCGCGCACGGCAGCGCCATGGGCTTCAACTACAACGGCAAACTCTGGTGCGCCGAGCTGCTGCTGCATGAGGACGGCAGTATCGAGCTCATCCGCCGTGCGCAGACACTCGACGACTACTTCGCTACCCTCTACTACCCCGGCTCCGTCATGCAGCCACTGGGTAAATAAAATTTATTTTCCCCCCGCCGCTGCCGTTTCATCCAGCAGCGCGCGATTGCGGCCAGACTCCTTGGCCCGGTACAAGGCACGATCAGCGCGCTGACACAGCGCGTTGAGCGTGTCTTTTTCTTTGCCCAGCCAGCCGCTGACGCCGAGACTGCAGGTAATTTGCAAGTCATCGAGCCGCGCCGCCGCCACTTGGCGCCGCAGCTCATTGGCCAGCACCAGCGCCTCCATCGGTGTCATATCCGGGCAGAGGATGATGAATTCCTCGCCACCCCAGCGGATGAGCGGCTTTTCCTTGGACAGCGTATGCCGCAGGGTCTGACTGAATTGCACGAGCACCTGGTCACCCGTCTCATGTCCATAGGTATCGTTGAAACGTTTGAAATGGTCGATATCCAGCATGATGAGCGCGAGCGGCACCTGCCGGGTCACGGCCTGACGCACGGCCTCCGCATATAGTCTGTCGGCCGCACTGCGGTTGTAACACCCCGTCAGCGTATCACGCTCGGAACGCTCCGTGGCCTGCGCCACCTTGTACTGCAGCTGTGCCGTACGGGCCACGAGACTGCGCTCTCGGCCCAGCTGGGCCCGCAGTACCTGCATGACGAAATACATGAAAGGAAAAATGCCCAGTGGCGTGACGTAGAGCCGCCAGGCAAACCAGTGAAAATGTCCCATGATGCCGTCAAACAGTCCCAGCAACGTAAAGCCGATGGTCGCGGGTAAAATGGCCAGACAGAGCTCATTGCCCCGGCGGCAGGCCATAATGAGCCACCAGGCCAGGGCCGCCTCCGTCACGCCCAACAGCGGATAGTAGGCCCACATACCATCGTTCAGCGTCCACTGTCCCGTCAGCTCGCCGCCCACGGCAGCTGCCAGCAACAGACCATTCAGGGCCAGCACCACGCCTGGATAGGCATGCGGCTCGTGCTTGAGCAGCTCGTAGAGCACGACATTCGCCGACAGCGGCAGCAGATACGCTATGAGTGAAATCGCATACCACCAGAATACCGGCTGATCGAATAACAGCGTCTTAGCGTGCGCGGCCGTCACGGTCCACAGCGCAAAGACCAGCATAAACAGAGCTACTGCTAAATACAGTCGCCGCCAATATACATTGTTAAATTTACAGCAGAGCAGCATCAGGAAGACAATCAGGATGGCTGCCGGCAGCGCCAGACAGATGGGAATATCGTAGAGAAACAGCCGCTGCACCTGCAATTCACCGCTCGCCAGCGACAACGTATTGAGACTGTAAAGAGCCTCTGCCGTATCGGCATAGACGAGCAGCCGCAGCTCCGTGGGCTCCGTAACGCGCGGCAGGCGCACGAGATGCCAACGCACGCCCGAACGCTGATGCTGCACTTCAAACGAGCCATAATTGTAGACGAGATTATCGCCGGCCCAGATACGCACCGACTGCATAAACGTCATAAACATCAGCGTATCCGTCTCTTCATCGCCCGGCAGCAAAGTCGTGCGCAGCCAGACCATGCGCACACCGTCCGGCAGCTGCGGCAGCTGTGGATAGTCAAAACCATTCCACTCCGTATTCGGCTGCAGCTGATACTGCCAATCGTTGGAGAGTGCTACGGCCTCTGCCCGGCCCAGCGGCATGAGCCACAGCACGCACAGTGCCAGCAGGCATACCGCCAACCGACTGGTCCGCTGCCACACCGACCTGCTCTGCATATCAGCCACGCTCCTGTTCTACTAGCACCTGATTGCGCCCCTGGGCTTTGGCCCGGTAGAGCGCGCTGTCCATACGGTTAAAAATCCGTGTCAGCCGGTCGCCATAGCCATGCCAGCGGGCCACACCCACACTGACCGTCACCGGCCGCTCCGGCAGTATCGAACGCTGAGCAATCGACTGCCGCAAGAGGTCGGCGAAGCCCGCCGCCTCCATGAGTGACATGTCGGGACAATAGACGACGAACTCCTCACCGCCCCAGCGGAAAAATTTCATCTGATGATGCAGGTGCATGCGCACATCATCCGTCACCTGCCTGAGCACCTTGTCGCCCGTGGCATGCCCATAGGTATCGTTAATCTGCTTGAAATGGTCGATATCCAGCATAATGAGGCAAAACGCCGCTTGGCTGTCGTGCACGACATGCGCCATAATCTGGTCATAAGCGCTGCGATTCAGGCAGCCCGTGAGCTCGTCGAGCTCCGAGCGCTCCACTGCCTGCGCCTCCTCAGCCTCCAACACGAGAGCGTCGACGGCCAGCTGCCGCTCCCGCTGCAGACGGTTGCGCATCAACGTAAAAAGAAAATACGTGAGTGGGAAAACGCACAGCGGCAGCAGCGAAAAGTTGCTTGGCACCCACTGTTGGCTCACATTCAAGCCATCCAGCAAAGTCAGGAGCAACATCCCCAGCACCGTCCAACGCAGACTCGCACTGTAGTTGTTGTACTGCCGGGCCGACCGCCAGAGCAGCAAGATGAGACTGCCCTGTGCCACCACCAGCAGTACCAGCAAACTGAACAAGCCATAGTCCAGGCCACACCCGTTCAGCACTTCGGCCAGCAGGGCCACCGCCAGCAGTACCTCATAGGCGCGCAGGATATGCCGCACCGTCGGCCGGTACTCCGGTTCCAGCACATCATAGGCAACACGATTCAGCGACAGAGGCAACAGAAACAGCAGCACGAGCGACAAATGCAGCCAGAACACCGGCCAGTCCGCCAGCAGCTGCCGGGTCGAGCTGGCGCAGCAGATCAGCAGCCCCAGCAGGCCCAGAAAGACCGCTGTATCACGGTAAATGGGCTTATCCTGCGAGCCGTTGATGTAGTAAACCGCCAGCAAAAACAGCATAAATAAAATCAGGGGCAACGTGGCAACATAGAGCGCATCGCTCAGGAACACGTGCTCCATCACATACCGGTCTGAGCCCAGACGGAAGTCATGCACCGGCTCGAGATAAAACGGCAGGTCGGAATAAATGCGGAACGTCAGCCGCGCCTGTCCGGCAAAGGCCGGCAGTGGCACAATATGCCAGCGCCAGCCATAGCCGAAATAACGCGGTCCCATGTCACCATAGGTATAAATGAGCGTATCGTTGAGCCAGACCTGCACCGCCTCATGGTACGTCATGAAATACAGGCTGTCGTCCTGCCCCTGATAGTCATGAATGAGCGTCGTCACCCAGACATAGTTCTGCCCCTTCTGCCAGGGCAGGTAAGGAAAGGCAAAGGACTGCCAAACACTGTCGCCATCCAACGCCGACTGCACCCACTCCTGCGGTCCCGCCTTTTTCAGTGACGGGTCGCCGTAGCGGTACTGCCAGGTCCCGAGCTGCTCCGCCGCCTCCGCCGGCGTCACGGACACAAAAAAAGACAGGGCCAGAAGCAATGCCAGGCCAAGCGCGCATATTTTCCTGCTCATCCTGTCACAGCCTCCTCCCCGTCTCTGGCGCACACCAACGCCCACGCTGGTATGTCCTGTGGATAGCAGATAAAATTCTGTTATCCTAACGCTAAAGGATTGTTATGCTTTTGTCAAGGTATTTCGTCCTAAATTACGCCAAAACACGTGCCAAACGCACGAGTTCCGGGTCGAGCGTCTTATTGTTGTTGACCGCATCAAACAGATTGATGCTCACGACCTTGCCCGCGTTGAAACCGAACACGATGTTCGTAGCGCCGGAAATGAGCGCTAACGCCGCTTTCTCACCCAGCATCGAAGCCTTCATGCGGTCCTCGACCGTCGGCGAACCGCCGCGCTGGATATGACCGAGCACGGACACGCGCGTATCAATCTTCGTGATTTCCTCAATCTGCTTGCCGATTTCGATACCGGAGCCGGCACCCTCGGCCACGACTATGAGGCTGTAGCGCTTGCCCTTCTCGTACGACTCCATGATTTCCTTGCAGATGGTCGGGATATCGTATTTGACCTCCGGCACGAGCGCATACTCTGCGCCGCCCGCGATAGCCGTCGTGATGGCCAGCCAGCCGGAGTGATGGCCCATGACCTCGACGACCATGATGCGGCGATGTGCGGACGCCGTGTCGCGCAGCTTGTTGATAGCCTCGACGATAGTGTTGGCGGCCGTATCGCAGCCAATCGTGTAGTCCGTGCCCCAGACATCGTTATCGATGGTGCCCGGCAGGCCGACGATGGGAATGCCCGTCTCCTTGGATAGCAGCGAGCCGCCCGTCAGCGAGCCGTCGCCACCGATGATGACGAGGCCCTCGATGTGGTGCTTCTGCAGGTTCTTGAAGCCCTTCTGGCGGCCCTCCGGCGTCTTGAACTCCATGCTGCGCGCCGTGCCGAGGAACGTGCCGCCGCGCTGGATGAGGTCACTCACGCTGCGTGAGGTCAGCTCCACAATCTCATCATCAATCATGCCCTGATAGCCGTTATAGATGCCGAAGACGGACACACCCTCTGAGAGCGCCGTACGCACTACCGCACGCGCAGCAGCATTCATACCGGGGCTGTCTCCGCCCGACGTCATTACGGCAATCGCTTTTTTAATCATGCCAACATCTCTCCTATGTTCATCCAGAGATTAAAAGGAAACTGCCAAAGCCTCGGCCATTTCCCTATTACCTAAAACCATAAACCATACATAGCTTATTTTAAGTAATCTGCCCGCAAAAGTAAAGGGCTGGTACCCGGCCTTGGAACATTGACACAAAAAAAGGAGCCCGTAAAGCCCCTTTTTCTGTACAGCTGTGCCTGAGCGCAGCCTTATTTCACGTTCATGATGCCCAGCGCGTAGCAGATGATGCCAATCGCGAACAGGCCGAAGATAATCCAGATGGCGTTGACCTTGCGGCGCAGCAGAGCCATGCAGGCAAACGTCATGAGCAGCGGCACGAGGCCCGGCATGAGCTGATCGAGGATGCCCTGCACCGTCGTCACGACATGCTCGCCCTTAGCGTTCGTGATTTCCGAGACGACGACCGGGATGTTGACGCTCGTCCACTTGTTGACCAGTGCACCCATGACGAACAGGCCGAGGATGGAGGCGCCCTCCGTCAGTTTCTGCAGCTTGTTACCGGCGATATCCTGCACGATATCCGTACCTTTGCTATAGCCGTATTTGATGCCGTACCAGCGCACCCAGAGGCGCACCGCGTTGAACAGCAGGAAGAACAGAATCGGGCCGATAATGCTGCCCGTCAGCGCGAAGGAAGCGCCGAGTGCGGCCGTAATCGGACGCAGCGTGCCCCAGAAAATCGGGTCGCCGACGCCGGCCAGCGGGCCCATCATGCCGACCTTGATACCGTTGATCGTGCCGTCGGGGATGTCCGCACCGTTGGCCTTTTTCTCCTCCAGCGCAGCCGTGATGCCGATAATCGGCGCCGTGACGAACGGCTGCGTGTTGTAGAACTCGAGATGGCGTTTCAGCGCGGCCTTGAGCTCCTCACCCTGATAGAGGCGTTTGAGGATAGGCACCATGCCGAAGCAATAACCGAGGTTCTGCATGCGCTCCATGTTCCAGGATGCCTGCAGGAAGTTCGAGCGGATGAACGCCCAGAAAAAGTCATTCGACGTAAGTTTCTTTTCCATTATGTTTGTCCTCCTCTACCTGCAATCAGTCCAGCTCGTCATCCAAATCGTCATCCGCGTCGGATGCTCCGCCCGCAGCCGCTGCTGCCGGAGCCACCGCCGTATATTTCGGGTTCAGCTGGATGTAGACGATAGCGAGGACGAGGCCGATGACGCCGAGGGCCACGAGGTTGAACGTGGAGAACGCCGCGACGACAAAACCCAGGAAGAAGAACGGCATGAGGTATTTCGCGCCCATCATGTTGATGACCATCGCATAACCTACGACGACGATGAAGCCGCCCGCGACCTGCAGGCCGCCCGTGATAACCGGTGGTATGGCGTTCAGCATATCCTGCACCGCGCCCGTGCCAATTGTCATCGCGACGAGCAGAGCCGGGATGCCAACGCGCAGACCCTGCAGCAGCAGTGCGCCGTAGTGACAGAGGTCGATACCGCGCAGGCTGCCTTCCTCAGCATAGGTATCTGCACGGTGGGCAAAGACGACGGAGACCGTCTTGCAGATGATGGCCAGCACCTGACCGGCAGCGGCCAGCGGCATGGCGATAGCGATACCGGAGGCCACGTCCTGATGACCGGCCACGACCAGAATCGTCGAGATAACGGAGGCCAGAGCCGCATCCGGGGCAATAGCCGCACCGATGTTCATCCAGCCCAGAGCGATCATCTCCAGCGTGCCGCCGATGATGATACCCGTCGTGATATCACCGAGGATAAGGCCCGTCACCGTGCACGCAATCAGCGGACGGTGCGTCTGCATCTCATCGAGGCAGGAGCCCATACCGGCAATCGTGCCGAAAATGAAAATGAGCAAAACCTGAATTGTACTTAATTCCATTATGCTTCCCTCCAAAAACAGATAATTCCCCTCAGGACAGGTCACAGGGGATGGACCCGTCCCTTATAAACCCAGATGGTGGTCAGGCCTTTGCCAGCACATCCATCAGATTGACTTTTTTATCCGTGTCTACCTTGCGGATTTCCAGCTCGATACCCTTCTCGTTCAGTTTCTTGAAGGACTCGATATCCTTGTCGTCGACGGAGACGGCGCTCGTAATCTGCTTCTTGCCCTCATGGAAGCTCATGCCGCCGATGTTGACACTCTTGATGTCCACGCCGTGCTCGACGAGATACAGCACACTCGTCGGGTTCGTGAACAGCAGCAGGCAACGGTCGTTCTCATACTTCGGGTTGTTGTAGACGCGCACGGCCTTGTCGAGGTCGACGACGGAGCTCTTGATGCCCGCCGGTGCGACCTGCTTCAGGAGCGTAGCGCGGATTTTGTCGTTCGCCACGTCCGTATCGCAGACGATGATGCGCTGGCAGTTCGTGGCCTTGGACCACACCGTGGCCACCTGGCCATGGATAAGACGGTCATCAATGCGTGCTAATACGATATTCATAATCTATTCCTCCTATTAAATGCAATGGCTAAAAATATATCTATTCCCCTTGACTCCGGTTCCCCAGGCTGCTTCCCCGGGCGCAATCCCCCAACTGCGCCACACAGCCGATTAAAGATCGTCCTCTTCGTCATCCGCAATCTGGCTGGCATGGAACGTCTGCGTGCCGTTCTTGCCCGCGTCGACTGCCTTTTGCATGAGCGTCTGAATGTCTGCCTGCTCATTCATCATCTGTGCGCTGCACATCTCGATGAGCATAGGCAGGTTGACACCCGTCACGATGCCATAGGCCGGGTTGCTGATAACGAGACGGCAGGCGGCGTTGTACGGGCTGCCACCGAACAAGTCGTTCAGGAACAACACGCCATCCGTGCAGTCGAGCTCACCAATAGCCTTTTCGTATTTCTTGACCACGTCGTCCGGCCCCTCACCCGGCACGAGCGTGACCGCGCGCACGTTCTTCTGCTCGCCGCAAATCATCTCGCAGGACTTCAGTAGTTCCTCGGAGAAGCGGCCATGCGTACCCACAATAATACCAAACATTTGCTTTCCTCCTATTCCCCAGAATAATTTTTTCTTCGACGCCCTATTATAATGCATACCGCGTGCCAACTTTGTGTATTGTTTTATTTATTTCCTGAAATGGCATAAAACGCGCACTTGTTTCACTAGTTTCGACTTGTTTACACGTAAAAAGAATACTCTAACGGCCTTTTTGATACACTAAGCAGCTGGTATCAATACGCAAAACGAAAGTAAGAACGTTTTCTCCATAAAAATAATACACTGCATTTTTAGTAAGTGCAGTGTATTCCAGTGTATTTTTCGTTACCGTATCATTTTTTCTTAGCACCAGCGCCCAGCATATCCTAATCAAAGCATGTTGGCCATGTACTTTTTATCGTTCTTACTGTCCAGCCAAAGCGAAAATCCTTGACTTACGCGCTTGTATAGTCCAAAATCCCCTGTTTTATTGGGTCTGCTCGTCATTTTCTGCCCAAAATTCTGCCCAAATTCTGCCCACGTTCCTCTCTATTGTCTCCAATTAGCGTATTATCCCGATACTACTTTTATATAAACGTCGGCTCCCTTTATGTAAAAG
>ONCF01000054.1 GCA_900316275.1 uncultured Veillonellaceae bacterium | reverse complement strand
CGGCTGGCAGCGTCGTTGCATAGCAATAGGTGAGACTTTCGCATGATACCTGGAAACAGATACCATGTGGAGGTCTCTTTTTATTTCCAGGTAGCCATTCTTCATTTATACTGGAAAGGACGTCTTAAATGGAAACTTTTTCTCCGGAATTCTTCGTAGCGCTGGGCTCGATCATCGTGCTCGACCTCGCGCTGGCAGGGGACAATGCCGTGGTCATCGCCATGGCGGCGAATCGCCTGCAGGCCGCAGCACGGCGTAAGGCCATCCTCATCGGCACGGTCGGCGCGGTCGTCATCCGCCTCGCGCTCACCTGTGTAGCCGTGTGGCTGCTGACCATCCCGTACCTGCAGTTCATCGGTGGGCTCATCCTGCTACCCATCGCTGTGCATCTGCTGGCCCCGTCTGATGACACGGCGGACGTCAAGGCCGCAGATAACCTCTGGGGCGCCATCAAGACTATCCTCATTGCCGACGCGACGATGAGCCTCGACAACGTGCTCTCCATCGCAGGCGCGGCGAACGGCCATTTTGGCCTCGTGGTCATCGGCCTCATGATCAGCATCCCCATTGTGGTCGCGGGCAGCACGCTCATCGGCAAGCTCATGGACCGTTTCCCCGTCATCATGTATGTCGGCGCGGCCATCATCGGCTGGACGTCGGGCAAAATGATGCTCGAGGACGGCGCGCTCGGTGCGCATATCCTGCAGCTGACGGGCGGTTTCGCGCACGCGCTGCCGGCCGTGCTCGCCGTAGGCGTCTGCGTGCTGGGCTGGCTGCTGGCCCGCCGCGCGCAGCAGCGCACTGCCTGATAGTGGGGCCACTGGCCAATTGCTAATGGGTTGCTGTTAAGGGCAGCTGTTGTCAGGCAGTTTCATGTTTATGTAGTATCATTTAATAGCATTTCACTTTGAGAAAGGATTTGATTTTATGGGTATGTTACTACTCGTGCTGGTGCTCAACCTCGTCATCAGCTTCTTCAACGCCCGCAATGTGGGTAAAATCTGGGCCGAGTCCAAGGCCATCGGCGGCTGGGTTCGCGTGCTGGCCTGGGCCGGCGCTATCCAGTCGGCGGTCGGTTTTACCTACGTCTACGCCGTGGTCGTGGCCTATATCGCGGCCTCGACGGGCTACCT
Organism: uncultured Veillonellaceae bacterium; assembly: GCA_900316275.1. Taxonomy (GTDB): domain Bacteria; phylum Bacillota; class Negativicutes; order Selenomonadales; family Selenomonadaceae; genus UBA2897. Next base: position 23,625 of record ONCF01000054.1, on the reverse strand, counting down.
GCCCGCAAGCATGGTTGGCGTGCTGCTGAATCTCATGTATGTGATGCTCGTCGTGCCAATGCTCGGCTCGGCCATTATCATCACCATCCAGTCGTGGATCAATGCGGCGCGCGAGCGCTCGCTCATGAACCTCGGTGTCGCAGGCTGGAACACGTTCGCGACGGCCTACAATGCTTACAACGCCGTCAACAGCTTCGGCCCGGCGCTCGACGCTGTGCAGGAGGGGCTCGGCGGCCTGTTCGGCGGTGACAGCGACAGCGACGACAACGCGGCCCGCGTCATCCTGCTCGCAGCCATCGTGCTGCTGGCCGGTGTGCTCACGACGAGCGTCATCATCCGCCGCTACGAGGCCACGCTGCCCGTCAGCGAGGAGGTCCGCAACGCGACGCGCGACCTCGAGTATCGTTGAGTAAAGAAAAAGCACCTCTAAACTGAATGAGTACGGTGAAGTAACTGGCCATAGTCAGTTGTTAACACCTCGGCCCGTCCGACTGCACAGACAGCGGGCGGGCCTTTTGCTGTCTGCATGGTGGCCTTAGTGATACAGGTGGCGGTGGGAGCGCGGGCCTATATATCACGGTTAACTTTACCCCACAATATGGGTTGACAATATAATTGTCAACGTGTATTATAGAGCAGGTAAACAGAAAGGAGCATCTTGATTATGAAGAAACTTTCCTTGCGCGAGCTCGTGCTTTGCGCCCTGTTCGTTGCGTTGATTACGGTGGGCACGTTCGTGCGTATTCCCATTGGTGGGGACTACTTCACGTTGCAGTTCCTCTTTACACTGCTGGCGGGGCTCGTACTCGGGGCGCACCTTGGGGCGCTGGCCGTAGGCACCTATGTGCTGCTGGGACTTGTCGGGGTGCCGGTCTTTGCCTCGGGCGGCGGCCTGGCCTACGTCATTCAGCCGACGTTCGGCTATCTGCTGGCCTTTATCCTGCAGGCGGCGTTCTGCGGGCACTTTGTGCGCCGCGTGCCGCAGGTGTCCTTTAAAACGCTGCTGCTCGTCAACGCGGGCGGCATGGCTATCGTCTATCTGCTCGGCGTCAGCTGGTTCTATATTTTCTCGAACTACGTCGTCGATGCGCCGATTGCCATCTGGGCGGCCATTCTCTACTGCGGCATCCTGCAGGCACCGCCCGATTTCCTGCTATGCGTTGCGGCGGCCGGTCTGGGCCTGCGCCTTTATCGGGCCGGCTTTTGGCTGCACCCGGCGGCGGAGCAGACGGAGTCAGCTGCCCTGGCCAAAGAGGCTTGAGGGCGGCACCCTTTACGCGTCAGCAGGTCTTGCTGGCGTTTTTCATTGTGGCAATAAGGAGCAAGGATTTTTATGGGCAAAGGCTTATTCATTACGGGCACAGGGACGGATGTCGGCAAGACGTATGTGACGGGACTCGTCGTCAAATGCCTGTGCGATGCAGGCAAAAATGCCGGCTACTACAAGGCGGCGCTCTCGGGGGCGGAGCGGGCCGCGGACGGCTCACTGCTGCCGGGTGATGCGCTGCACGTGCGGGAGGTGGCGGGGCTCAAGGCCACGGTGCCGGAGCTGGTTTCCTATATCTACGAGGAGGCCGTCTCGCCACATCTGGCGGCACGGCGGGCAGGGCAGCCCATTGATTTCGCCAAAGTCGAGCGCGACTATGCGCAGGCACTGGCGCGCTATGACTATCTGACGGTCGAGGGCAGCGGCGGTATCGTCTGCCCTCTGCGCTGGGAGGCGGAGCAGCATGTCGTGCTCGATGACCTCGTGGTGCGGCTCGGCCTGCCCGCACTCATCGTGGCGGACGCGGGTCTGGGTACCATCAACGCCGTCGTGCTCACGGTAGAGCACCTGCGGATGCGGCAGATTCCCATCGCAGGCGTCATTTTCAACCACAGCCATCCGCGCGACTTTATGGAGGAGGACAACGCGCAGATGGTTCGGGAGATGACGGGCCTTGATGTGCTGGCCTATGTGCAGGATGGCGACACGGAGCTGCGTATGGAGGCGGATAAACTGGCGGCGCTCTACATTTGAACTCGTTTCAGTGCTCTTTCAGACTCGTTTGCTATCATATGCTTAGTAAACTTTCTGTTACCCTTAGGTAAAAGTTTTTCGTTGGTCTGGGGAGGATTTACCCGGTGTGCAACGAAGACTATAGTAAGGGAAAGTTTCCCGAGGAAAATCGCATATGGGAGGGTACGTGTATGAGGATCAGCAAACTGAGAAGCATGTCCAAAGCGCTCTTTTGGGGCGAACATCCTTTACCTGAACGTGCGGAGGCGAAAGGGGTGATTGAGACCGACAACGGCAAGACGGGGCTACTGCTCCTGCTGTCAGATGGGCTTTACGCTGCGGGGAGTGCAGGCAAGCTCATCCGGCTGAACCAGGACAAGGTGCGCCGCAAGTTGCGCGAAGCTTGACGTAACTGTTGATTTGACAAGCGTATCACATCATGCTATGATGTAACTAACATCTCTTGGGGCGGGGTGAGACTCCCCACCGGCGGTAAAGCCCGCGAGCGCGGTGCCTGTGGCACGGTGCATGATCCGGTGTGATTCCGGGGCCGACAGTATCGGAGCGTGACCTTTTGCGGTGCGTTCCCCAGTCTGGATGGGAAAGATATGTTGAGCAGTTTTTAGCTGCGCATATTTAGGTACTAGTGCCGCCGAGGAGTTGTCCCGGCGGCTTTTTGTTTGCTGCGGCAACGGCTGCTGCGCCTGCATCCACGTGCGGCGCGTAGGCAGCCGTCTGACGCGGAGATCAGGGGATGGCAAGAGGCACAAAGGAGTGAGGCTAATGCTGACGGATGAAGACTATATGCGGCAGGCGCTGGCGCTCGCACGCAACGGCGAGGGGCGCACGTCGCCGAACCCGCTCGTGGGGGCGGTCATCGTGCGCGACGGCCACGTCATCGCGGCGGGCTGGCACCGGCAGGCGGGCACGCCGCATGCGGAGATACACGCGCTGCGCATGGCGGGCGAGCTCGCCCAGGGCGCGACGCTCTACGTGACGCTCGAACCCTGCGCGCATTACGGCCGCACGGGCCCCTGTGCACGCGCCCTGGCCGAGGCGGGCATCCGCCGCGTGGTCATCGGCATGGGCGATCCGAACCCGCTCGTGGCGGGCAAGGGCATTAAAATCCTGCAGGAAGCGGGCATCAAGGTCAAGTGCGGCGTGCTGGAGGCGGAGTGCCGGGCGCTCAACGAGGTCTTCCTGCACTGGATTCCCTACAAGCAACCTTTTGTCGTGCTGAAAACGGCCATGACGCTCGACGGCAAAATCGCCACGGCGTCGGGCGAGTCACAGTGGATCTCGAGCCCGGAGTCGCGGCGCTACGTGCATGAGCTGCGCGACCGCTACGACGGCATCCTCGTGGGCATCGGCACGGTGCTGCACGACGACCCGAGTCTCACGACACGCCTGCCGGACCGCGAGGGGAAAAATCCCATCCGCATCGTCGTCGACAGTATGGCGCGTACGCCGCTCGATGCGAAGCTGCTCATCGACGGCCGCGCGCCGACGATTATCGCCGTGACGGCGCAGGCCCCCACCGAGCGCGTGCATGCGCTGGAGAGTGCGGGCGCGACCATCATCACGGCGGGTGACGGGCGGCACGTGGACCTGCGCAAACTACTGCAGGAGCTCGGGCAAAAGGATATCTGCTCTATCCTCGTCGAGGGCGGCGGCAGTGTGGCCTTTTCGCTGCTGCAGGGCGGCATCATCGACAAGGTGCTGGCCTTTGTCGCACCGAAGTTGCTCGGCGGGCGCGAGGCGCTCACCCCGGTAGAGGGCGAGGGCTTTACGCATTTGCGCGAGGCCGTGACGCTGCGCGATTTTCACGCGGAGCCGGTCGGGCCGGACATCCTGCTCACGGGCTACGTGCAAAAGGGTGAGGAAGCATGAGCAATGCTCAAACTGGCCAATGCTTGGCTGATAGAGGCTGGCGACGCCGAGCCAGCGAACAGGCAGAATTTTTCTGGAAGCAGGTGAGCATTTGTTTACTGGTATTATCGAAGAAGTAGGGCAGGTACGGCACATCGGCGGTGGCACGCTCGACATTGCGGCACGCACGGTGCTCACGGATGCGCAGCTGGGGGACAGCATCGCGGTGAACGGCATGTGCCTCACGCTGACGAGCTTTACGGCGGTGCATTTTACGGCGGATGTCATGCCCGAGACCGTGCGGCGCACGTCGCTCTGTGATTTGCAGCCCGGCAGCCCCGTCAATCTCGAGCGGGCGCTGCTGCCGACCACGCGGCTCGGGGGACATTTCGTCTCCGGGCATATCGACGGCACGGGTACTATCGCTGGGTTACGTCCCGAGGGCAACGCACTCTGGCTCACGGTCACGGCTGCGCCGGACATCCTGCAAGGCATTGTGACGAAAGGTTCGGTCGCGCTCGACGGCATCAGCCTCACGGTCGTGGATGTGAGCGACACGGCCTTTACCGTGAGCCTTATCCCGCACACGCGCGCCGCAACGAACTTGCAGGCGAAAGGGCCGGGCGATTTACTCAATATCGAGACGGATATCCTGGGCAAATACGTGCAACGTTTCCTGCAAGGGCAGCGCATGGCGGACGCTGCAAGTAAAAGGGCAACTGGCGCACCCCAACCAAGCGCAGAGGCACCAGCCTTAACGGCAGAATTTTTGCAGGCCAATGGCTTTTAAGAGAAGCAGATAAAATGCTTCTTCATTAGCCAGCTGCATTTTTATAAGTGGCAGGACACTGCGGTGCCCTCACCACATAGAGGAGTGAACACTATGTCAGATTTTGCAACGGTGGAACAGGCCATCGAGGACATCAAGAACGGCAAGATGGTCGTGGTCGTAGACGACGAGGACCGCGAGAATGAGGGCGACCTCATCGTGGCGGCGGCCACGGTCACGCCTGAGGACGTGAACTTCATGGCGAAATACGCCAAAGGCCTCATCTGCACGCCTATCGACGGCAAACGCCTCGACGAGCTGCAGATTGGCCAGATGGTCGCGAACAACACGGACAACCATGAGACGGCCTTTACGGTCTCCATCGACGCCTACGATACGGACACGGGCATCTCGGCCTTTGAGCGCTGCCACACCATCCGCAAACTGCTCGACCCGCGGGCGAAGCCCGCTTCGTTCCGCCGCCCAGGGCATGTGTTCCCGCTGCGTGCAGTGGAGGGCGGTGTGCTGCGGCGCGCGGGGCACACGGAGACGACGACCGACCTCGCGCGGCTGGCGGGCTTTTATCCCGCCGGCCTCTGCTGCGAAATCATGGACGACGATGGCCACATGATGCGTACACCAAAGCTCAAGGAATTCGCGCAGGAGCACGGCCTGCATATCATCACGGTGCAGAGTCTCATCGCGTACCGCAAGCGCACGGAGAACTTCGTGCAGGAGGTCGCGGATGTTGATTTCCCCAGCAAGTACGGCCATTTCCGCATTCATGCTTACGAAAACAAGCTCAACAACAAATGCGACATCGCCGTGGTCAAAGGCAACGTGCGCGGCAAAAAGGATGTGCTCGTGCGCGTACACTCCGAGTGCCTGACGGGCGATGCGCTCGGCTCGCTGCGCTGTGACTGCGGCCCGCAGCTCGCGCTCGCGCTGCAGAAAATCGAGGCCGAGGGCGAGGGCGTCGTACTCTACATGCGCCAGGAGGGCCGCGGTATCGGTCTCGCGAACAAGATGCGTGCCTACGAGTTGCAGGACCACGGCCGCGACACGGTCGAGGCCAATGTGGAGCTCGGCTTCGCGCCGGATCTCAGGGACTACGGCATCGGCGCGCAGATTCTCGCCGACCTCGGCCTCACGAGCATCCGCCTCATGACGAACAATCCCGCGAAATGCGTGGGCCTCGAGGGCTACGGCATCACCATCACCGACCGCGTCCCCCTGCAGGTCCAGGCCACGGAGTACGACGAGCGGTACCTCAAGACGAAGAAAGACAAGATGGGACACTTACTGAACGACGATAAATTGTAATATTGATGATGTGAGCAAAATGGGAGACTATAAAAGGCTCCCCCTTCGTGGGAGCTGGCGCGTGTAGCGCGACTGAGAGGGTCGTCCCTTGTGGGTATATTTCTGGGAGGTAACAACAATGGCAAACGTATATGAAGGTTTCATCACGGGCAAAGGCAAAAAATTCGGCATCGTCGTGGCGCGTTTCAATGAATTCATCACGAGCAAGCTTTTAGGTGGCGCGCTCGACACGTTGCACCGTCATGAGACGGCGGACGAGGACATCGACGTGGCCTGGGTGCCGGGCGCGTTCGAAATCCCGCTCGTGGCGAAAAAGATGGCTGAGTCGGGCAAATACGATGCCGTCATCTGCCTCGGTGCCGTCATCCGCGGTGCGACGACGCACTACGACTATGTCTGCAACGAGGTCTCGAAGGGCGTTGCGCAGGCGGGCATGCAGACGGGCGTGCCAGTCATCTTCAGCGTCGTGACGACGGAGAATATCCAGCAGGCCGTGGAGCGTGCGGGCACGAAGGCCGGCAACAAGGGCGCCGACGGCGCGATGGCCGCCATGGAGATGGCGAACCTGCTGCCGAAACTCTAAGGGGGCATTGCAATGAAAATCGGTGTAATCAGCGACACGCACGGGCACGAAATGGCCTGGCAGCGTTGCTTTGACAAATATTTTGCGGATGCCGACCTCATCCTGCATGCGGGCGATGTGCTCTATCATGGGCCGCGCAACCCGATGAAGGCCGACTACAATCCGGCGGGGCTCGTGCAGCGTATCAACATCTGCCCGGTGCCCGTCGTTATCGCGCGCGGCAACTGTGACTCGGAGGTCGACGCGAGCTGCCTCGAGCTGCCCGTGCAGGCTCCCTATACCTACGTTTACTGGCAGGGGCGGCGCATTGTCGTCACGCACGGCCACACCTGCATGATGGATGCGGAGAAAGACAGCCTCGCGGCGCATTATCACGCGGATATTTTCATCAGCGGCCACATTCACACGAACGTACTGGAGAAACGTGGCAACACGATTTTCCTCAATCCCGGTTCACCCGCACTCTCGAAGCGCGATGACCACCGCGCCACCTGCGCTGTCATCGAGGATGAGGGTATTCGCATCTACGATATAGATACAGACGAAGTTTTGTTGGAGTATAAGTTCAATGCATGATCATCTCGTAAAAGCCACGGCCGACGGCGTGCGCATCTATGCGGCCGTCACCACGGACCTCGTGAACGAGGCTATCTGCCGCCACGACTGCTACCCCGTAGCCGCCGCGGCGCTTGGCCGCACCATGACCGGCGCGCTGCTGCTGGCGGCGAACCTCAAAAATGAGGAGGCGCTGACCATCCGTTTCGACGGCCACGGCCCGCTGGGCAAGGTCACGGCCGACGCGACGCCGGAGGGCTACGTGCGCGGCTACGTCGACGAGCCCCACGTCAACCTGCCGCTCAATGCGAAGGGCAAAATCGACGTGGGCGGCGGTGTCGGCACGGACGGCCTGCTGACCGTCACGCGTTTCACCGGCCTGCGCCACCCTATCACGGGCAGCATCGAAATCGGCGACGGCGAAATTGCCGACGACCTCACACGCTATCTCGCCATCTCGGAGCAGACGCCGTCGAGTGTCGGCCTCGGCGTGCTTGTCAATCCCGACTTTCACTGCATCGGCGCGGGCGGTTTCATCCTGCAGCCGCTGCCCGAGGCCACAGACGCCTGTCTGGATAAACTCGAGGCCAATTTGCAACGCATAAACTCCGTCTCGCACATGGTCGAGCACGGCTACGACGCGCGCGGCATCATCGCCGAGGTACTGCAGGGCTTCGACATCAACTACCTCACGACAACGGACCTCGCGTTCCGCTGCCACTGCTCGAAACATCACATCAGCCGCGCCTTCGCGAGCCTCTCCCCCGCCGACCTGCAAAGCCTCATCGACGACGGCCACGCCGAGGTCGTGTGCAAATTCTGCAACGAAAAATACCAGTTCAGCCGTGCGGAGCTCGAACAGATACGGGCACAACGGTGAAGTATAAACAGGTTAGGGAAACGCTGTAGTTTGCAGCAGCGTTTCCCTATGTGACTGTATGAGCGATTTTTGTGCGAGCACATTACAGATTGATTCTACCGGGAGGCAACAGATGCGGCAAAGAGGTTTTGAATTTGTGACGGGCTGGGAGCAGTGGGCGGTTTTGCCCCGGCGGGCGACGGCGGCCAGCGCGGGGTATGATCTCGCGGCGGCGACGGGCGTGACCATCGCGCCGGGGGCGAGTGTGCTCGTGCCGACGGGGGTCAAGGCGTACATGCAGCCCGATGAGGTGCTCTATGTGCATATCCGCTCCAGTATGGCCGTGAAGCGCGGCCTCGTGCTCACGAACAGCGTGGGCGTCATCGACGCTGACTACTATAACAGTCCCGAGAGCGAGGGGCAGATTTTCGTGGCGCTCACGAACCGCGGCACAGAGCCCGTGACCATCGCAGCGGGCGAGCGCATCGCGCAGGCTGTGTTCCACAAATATCTCACGGTGGACGGCGACACAGCGGGCGAGGGCGCAGAGCGCCAGGGCGGCTGGGGCTCAACCGGGCGTGGCACAACAACCAAATAGCAGGCTTAGACCGTATATTTGGTTGCACAATTTGCTAATATGTATGGCGCTGTTTTTGCGTAGAGGGTTTGGCACAAGTAACACCAGCATGGTGTGTTTAGGCAACTGTAACGTGGGGAGGCAGTGGCATGGCAGAGGATTTTGATTTGTTTGCGGCAGCGGCAAACAATCCGGGACAGACGGGCGGTGCGCCGCGCTTTGAGCCGCTGGCGCAACGGATGCGGCCGCGCACGTTTGACGAGTTCGTGGGCCAGCAGCAGGCCGTGGGGCCGGGGCGCTTTCTGCGGCGCATGATTGAGGCGGACAAAATCCCTTCGCTCATTTTCTACGGGCCCCCAGGTACGGGCAAGACAACGCTCGCACAGATGATTGCCGGCATGACGGGGAGCAATTTCCGCAAGCTGAACGCCGTGGCAGCGGGCATCAGTGATATCCGTGCCATAGTCAAGGAGGCGGAGGAGCAGCGCCGCTTTTATCAAAAGCGCACCATCGTGTTCATCGACGAGATTCACCGCTTTAACAAAGGCCAGCAGGACGTGTTGCTGCCTTACGTGGAGGACGGGCGGCTCATCCTCATCGGTGCGACGACGGAGAACCCGTTTTTCGAGGTGAACCACGCGCTGCTTTCGCGCGTGCGCATCGTGCAGCTGCAGCAGCTCACTGACGGTCAACTTGTGCATATTGAAAAAATGGCGCTCGCCGACAAAGAGCGCGGCCTCGGCACGCAAAACATCACGGCGGGAGACGAGGTGCTGCAGGCTATCGCCCAGCTGGCGGGCGGCGACGCGCGCATCGCGCTGAACCTGCTGGAGGAGATGGCAGCCATGCTGCCGGAGGACGGCGGCGAGCTCACCGTGGACGCGCTGGAGAACATTGTGGGCGAGCGCGTGCAGCATTACGATAAAAAAGGCGACAACCACTACGACACGGTGTCGGCCTTTATCAAGAGCATGCGCGGCAGTGACCCCGACGCAGCACTCCACTACCTCGCGCGCATGCTGGCGGCGGGTGAGGACCTGAACTTTATAGCGCGGCGCGTGGCCATCTGTGCGGCGGAGGATGTGGGCAACGCTGACCCCATGGCGCTCGTCGTGGCCATGGCGGCTGTGCAGGCCTGCCAGTTCGTCGGCCTGCCGGAGGCGCGCATCCCGCTGGCGGAGGCCGTGACCTACGTGGCTTCGGCACCGAAAAGCAACGCGGCCTATCTGGGCATTGATAAAGCGCTCGCCGATGTGCGCGGCAAGAACTGTGGTACGGTGCCCCTGCACCTGCGCGACGCGCACTACAAGGGTGCGGCGAAGCTCGGTCACGGCACGGACTACGTCTACCCGCATGACTTCCCTGGCCACTTCACGCCGCAGCAGTACCTGCCGGACGCTATGCAGGGCGCGCACTACTACGAGCCTGGTGAGCAGGGCGCGGAGCAGCGCCAGCGCGCCTACCTGCACGCCTGCTGGCCGGACAGATTTTGACAGAATGACGAAAATTTGCTATATTAATTCCGACTAAATAACTCGGAATTTAAGCGCGACCATCAATCGCCACAAAAACCGTTGACACTTTAGTCAGCGGTTTTTGTGGCAACAGGGGCTGGAGACTGCGATTTATAGCCTGTGTGTCGCTATTAGTGAGGCCTATTATGAAGATTTCTACGAAAAGCAGATACAGTGTGACGGCGCTCTACGAGCTGGCATTGCACTACGGCGAGGGAGCCCTGCCGCTCAAAACAATCAGTCAGCATCAGGGCATCTCGGAGAACTATCTCGAGCAGCTCATGGGCTCCCTGCGCAAGGCCGGTCTGGTGAAAAGCGTACGTGGTGCGCAGGGCGGCTACATGCTCGCGAAGCCGCCCTGCGCCGTGACCATCGGCGCCATTATCACAGCCATGGAGGGCCCCATTGCGCTCGTGGACTGCCTGCTCGGCGAGGCGGACGCAGAGAACGCCTACTGCGAGCGTGCGGGCGCCTGCGTGACGCGCGGCGTCTGGGCGAAGGTTTGCGAGAGTATCTCGCGTGTACTCGACAACATCACGCTGAAAGACCTCTGTGAGAATAGCTCCACTGACCCTGCTGCCGGCTGGGAGGCTAAAGTGGGGTGCGGCCAGTGAGTGCGCGCGAGCCAATCTATCTCGATTACGCGGCCACGACGCCCGTTGATGAGCGGGTGCTGCAGGCCATGCTGCCGTACTATACGACGCATTTCGGTAATCCCTCGAGCCTCTACAGCTTCGGCCGCACAGCGCGGCAGGCTGTGGCCCAGGCGCGGCGGCAGGTCGCGGCGCTGCTCGGCGCGGCGGGCGAGGAGATTTTCTTTACCAGCGGCGGCAGTGAGAGCGACAACTGGGCTATCAAGGGCATGGCGCTCGCCCAGCGGCGCACGGCGGGGAAACGGCACATTATCACGACGGCTATCGAGCATCATGCGGTACTCAATACCTGTGCGTGGCTGGCGGAACAGGGCTTTGACGTGACCTACCTGCCGGTGGACAGCAAGGGACGCGTGACAGCGGCGCAGGTCGGGGCTGCGCTGCGTGACGATACGGCGCTCGTGTCCATCATGTACGCGAACAACGAGGTCGGGACCATCGAGCCCATTGCGGAGATTGGCGCCATGCTGCGCGCACGTGGCGTCTTTTTCCATACGGATGCCGTGCAGGCGGCTGGGCATGTGCCCATCGACGTGCAGACGCTAAATGTCGATGCGCTCTCGCTCTCGGGGCACAAGCTCTACGGGCCGAAGGGGATAGGCGCGCTCTACCTGCGCCGCGGCTGGCAGCTGTATCCGCTCATCCACGGCGGGGCGCAGGAACGCGAACAACGCGCGGGCACGGAGAACGTCCCCGGTATCGTCGGCCTCGGTTGCGCGGCCGAGCTGGCGGCACAGGAGATGGGCACAGAGCAAAAGCGCCTCGTGGCCCTGCGTGACAAACTCATTGTGGGGCTGCAGGCTATGGGCGCGGAGATTAACGGCGATTTGACGTACCGCTTACCGGGTAATGTGAATTTCCGCCTGCCCGGGCACGACCACGAGGTGCTGCTCATCCGCCTCGACCTCGCGGGCTTTGCGGTCTCTGCGGGCAGTGCCTGCAGCGCCGGTTCGCTCGAGCCCTCGCACGTGTTGCGCGCCATGGGACAGACAACTCAGCAGGCGAATGAGGTCGTCCGCGTCACGCTCGGCCGTTACACTACGCTTGACGATATCAAGGCTTTTCTGGCGACGTTAAAGGTAATTAGCTAAAACGCATGGTGGCCGCTCAAGGATGTCTGCAACGTGACATTTCATACAGAATTCCCTGCATTGCCGTGTTAAACTACACACAGATTGGCTAGGGAAACGCAGATATACGGAGGGATAGCTAATGAGTACGTTTTTAGCGCCGATTCACTCGTGGATGTTTGCCAAGATTCAGGCTCAGGATGCGCTAACGTCGCAGTTAGCGGCATTGGCCGTGGAAAAAGGCTGGCTGGCGCAGGCGGAGGCCGCAGCGTTTCAGCATGAGGAGACGCGAGCGCTGCCGGAACTCGTGGGCGGAGATATTCACGGCGGCTTATCCGCGCTCATCGAGGCGGCGGAGACGCGTTATGTTGAGCTCGCAGGTCGTCTGCTGAACGGTCACGACGAACGTCTGGACGATTTGAAAACGGCCGCATATGCCTTTGGGCAAAAGCACGCGGCAGCACCGGACAGTGAGCCGCAGGCGTGCTATCAGGCCCTACAGGACGTGTTGCTCGACGGTATGCCGTGCGACGGCGTGAATGTGGTTACGGACCCGTCGGCCGGGCAGTTCAGCTGGGAGCGTCGCTTTGACGTGCATGGCGAGCGCTGGGCGGCGCAGGGTCGCTCTGCGGCGGAGTACAATGCGCTGCGCCGTCAGGTAATGGCGGGCGTGCTCGCGGACACGCGCTACGCCGTGGCTACGAGTGACGACCAGCACTATACACTTGTGGCGCAGGCTTGATATTTCGTAAATAATAGCCGCAAATAGCCGCAAAGAGCCGCAAAAGGCTCTTTTTTGGTATACTGAAAGACGGCCGCTGTGGCGGCTGGAAAGTGAGTGATTATTATCGCTACCAGTAAATATAAGGCCTGGCGCGAGCTGCATCAACTCGTGAGCATTTTTGGCTGCTTGTTTTTCTTCATCCTCAGCTTTACCGGACTGGTGCTGACGTTCCGCCCTGAGCTCTCAGCCATGGCGCAGACGCAACCGCTCGCGGGGCTGCTCATGTATGTCATGCATATCCTGCACACGCATCTGGCGCTAGGCAGCAATGCGAGCGTGGGCGGCTATTTCCTCGCGGGGATATTTTCACTCGTCTGCGTCGGCATGCTCGTCTCGGGGCTCGCCATCTACCGCCCGCATGCGCTGTCCTGCCGCGCCATGCGGGAGCAGTCCAGGCGCACGGGTAGGCTCAGCCGCCGCTACTGGGTGACGTTCCTGCATCAGGAGCTCTCGGCGATGACAGCGGTGTGGGGCATTTTGCTCTGTTTTTCAGGCGCGTGGATTGCGGCGTTCTTTATTCTTATCATGTCGGGGAGCGTCAGTCCACAGATTATGGCGACGGGCGGCGGCGCGTTCGGCACGGGCGGCATGGCGCTGCAGGTTGGCGCGGATGCGAGCCCACTCATGCGGCTCACGCAGTTCATGCTGGCCATTCATTTGCACAACCATGAGCTTTTCGCCCTGCGCGTGCTCTGGGCCGTCTGGATGTTCCTGTTCCTCGCGGCGGCTACGCTGGGGCTGGTACTACTGGCGAAAAAGCAGTGGGGGAACGCGCAGGTCGCGGTGGCGAAGGCGCCGGTTAGCCCGCAGGCAGAGGTTTCTGCGGGCACACAGAGTAAGTCTGTTGTGCAGGAAGAAACAATGCCCACAAGGCAGGCATCGGTAGCGGCAACAGCGAGAAGCAACGCATGGTCGGTTTGGTGCTTGCCCATGGCCTGGGGCGTATTGACGCTGCTTGGCCTCATCATGCCGCTGTTTGGCTATGTGGGCAGCCTGCTCGCGGTTCTTTGCCTCTTACTGCCGTTCGGCCTGCTGGGCTACGAACTTTATCGCGCCTGATGGCCCGAGGAGGCGGAAAAATGGCAGGTGTGAGGCGGGCTATGTTTGCCGCCACTCCCCATACCCTGTATCGCCGACGTGAGTGCGTAGGCAAAAAAAGACCTATCGGGCGTAACCGATAGGTCTTTTTTGCATAGTGCTTAATTAAGCGGTGGGAGACTGCTTAGTGGTTTGCTTTGTAGAGCGCCACAATCTCGTCAGCCTTGCCGTCGGAGCCAAGCACGTCCTTGATCTTGTGCTCGACGAGCTCCTTGATGTACGTGCGGCCGTCCGCAACGTACTGGCGCGGGTCGAAATGCTCCGGATGAGCCATGAAGTGCTCGCGGATACCAGCCGTCATAGCGAGACGCAGATCGGAGTCGATGTTGATCTTGCAGACTGCGCTCTTGGCTGCGCGACGCAGCTGATCCTCGGGGATACCGACTGCATCGTCGAGCTTGCCGCCGTTGTCGTTGATGATTTTCACGTATTTCGGGATAACGGAGGATGCGCCGTGCAGCACAATCGGGAACTCCGGAATCTTCTTCTCAATCTCAGCGAGGATGTCGAAACGCAGCTCAGGCGGGACGAGCACGCCGTCAGCATTGCGCGTGCACTGCTCCGGCTTGAACTTGAACGCGCCGTGGCTCGTGCCGATAGCGATAGCGAGGGAGTCAACGCCCGTCTCTTTGACGAATTCCTCAACCTCTTCCGGCTGCGTGTAGGCCGCATCATGCGCAGCGACCTTCACATCGTCCTCGATGCCGGCCAGTTTGCCCAGCTCAGCCTCGACGACCACGCCATGCTCATGAGCATAGGCGACAACTTCCTGCGTGCGTTTGATGTTCTCTTTGAAGTCGTACTTCGAACCATCATACATGACGGAGGTGAAACCATCATCGATGCAGGCTTTGCAGGTCTCGAAGTCGGGACCATGATCGAGGTGCAGGGCGACAGGAATATCGTTGACCTCGATAGCAGCCTCTACGAGGTGACGCAGATACGGGCCTTTGGCGTACTTGCGGGCACCAGCGGAAGCCTGCAGAATAATCGGGGAGTTCAGCTCAGCAGCTGCCTCCGTGATACCCTGCACGATTTCCATGTTGTTGACGTTGAAAGCGCCGATGGCGTAGCCGCCCTCATAGGCTTTCTTGAACATTTCTTTCGTACCAATTAATGGCATTTTTCATTACCCCCTAATGAAGTTGTGTCCATCCCGATGGTCGTCAGCCAACATAAATCAGCCGCCAACCATCTTTGAAAAACTCATGAACTACAATTATTATACCATAGAAATCCCAGTCATGACACAGCCGGAGACAAAAAATTTGCAACAAGCAACAATGTTCAAAAAATGTAAGGCAAATACGCGCAAAACCACTGTGGCAGTCAATCAATCACACATTTCGCGTACGAGCATAGCCATATCTGCGGGCAGGGACGCGGTGACGTGGATATTTTCGCCCGTAAGCGGTTGAGTGAACGTGAGTTGGTAGGCGTGCAGGGCCTGGCGGGGGATAAGGCGGGTGTCGCCGCCGTAGAGGTCGTCACCGAGCAGCGGGTGGCCAAGGTGGGCGAGGTGCACGCGAATCTGGTGCGTGCGCCCCGTGGCGAGCGTGAGCGCGAGCAGCGAGACCGTCTGGCCGTCGATGGTGCCCGTGCGCAGCGTGCGGTAGTGGGTGAGCGCCGGCTTGCCTGTCTCTGTGACCTGCTGGCGCACGTGGCTGTCCGGTGCGGGGCCGAGCGGCAGGTCGATGCTGCCGTCGGCTGGTGCGAGCGTGCCAGGGACGAGTGCGAGGTAGTCGCGGCGGAACGCCTTCGCGCCGTGCGGGCTGAGCCGGTACTGCACCTGCGGCTCCTTGGCGATGAGCACGAGACCGGTCGTCTGGCGGTCGAGACGGTGCACGGGGTGAAAGCCGTGCTGCTGCCCGGTGCGCGCGTAGTAGCCGAGCACGGCGTTGCCGAGCGTGCCGAGCGGCTCGTGCGCGAGCGGGTGCACGAGCTGGGGGGCGGGTTTATTGACGACGAGCAGTGCCGCGTCCTCATAACGGATGTCGAGCGGCAGGTCCTGCGGCGTGATGGCGCTCGCATGCTTTTCACTCTCAAAGCTCACAACATCGCCGGTGCGCACGACGGCCTGGGTGGCATTAACGAGCGCGCCGTTGATACGGAACGTGCCGTTGTGTTTCAGGCGGCGCCACTGCGAGTGCGAGATATGTTGCGTCTGCCGCAGCCACGTGCGCGCCGCGAGCGTGGCTGCGCCCGCAGGCAGCGTGACGGTGAGCGTAGTCATAGAGGAGGCCTCCTTGCGGTTGGTATGCTATGCAACCAAAATAGCATAAAACCTCATTGATGTCCATAAAGGCAATCTTTATGATGCAGGCCGCCCATCAGGCCGCAAGGTGTCTAATGGCTGTAACACGAAATTTGTTTCTGTATTTATATTAAGGACAAAATTCTGTAAAAATACGAAAAGCCCTAGACAAAGGATGTTTTTCCTTGTATAATGTGTCTCGTACGTAGCTAAACATTGTCTATGTTTCATCTATTTATCCTAATTATATTTCAGGGGGAGCACTTATGGCACTTATTGTAAAGAAGTTCGGTGGCAGCTCGGTAGCGACCACGGAAAAAATTATGCATGTCGCCAAAAGGATCCTGAGCGAGAAAAAACCGGGCGACCAGGTGGTGGTTGTCGTGTCTGCGATGGGCGACACGACGGACAACCTCATCGAGCTGGCCACGGGCATCACGAAGGACCCTTATGAGTATACGCGCGAAATGGATATGCTGCTCACGACGGGCGAGCAGGTCTCGATTGCGCTCCTGGCCATGGCGTTCAAGACGCTCGGCCAGCCAGCAATCTCGCTGACGGGCAAACTCGCCGGTATGGAGACGAACGACGTACATACGAAGGGCCGCATTGTGGACATCAAGCCCGACCGCGTGCACGCGGAGCTCGCGAAGGGCAATGTCGTCGTCGTGGCCGGTTTCCAGGGCTGCGACGCACAGGGCGACCCGGTGACACTCGGCCGCGGCGGCTCGGACACGTCGGCTGTGGCCCTCGCGGGCGCGCTCAAGGCTGACACCTGCGAAATTTTTACGGATGTCGACGGCGTGTACTCCGCTGACCCGCGCGTGGTCAAGGGCGCGCGCAAGATGAAGGAAATCACCTACAACGAAATGCTGGAGATGGCCCGCCTCGGCGCCGGTGTCATGCAGCCGCGCTCCGTGGAGATGGGCGAGTACTTCAAGATTCCTATTCATGTGCGTTCCACCTTTACGACGGAGCCAGGTACGATTATTCGGGAGGATTATACGATGGAAGATAAGGATTTTGTCATTCGCGGCGTCGCACACGATAAGGATGTAGCCAAAATTGCCGTGCTCGGCATCCCCAACACGCCGGGTATCGCGCACGAGATTTTCTCCGCGCTCGCGGATGCGCATATCGATGTAGATATGATTGTGCAGTCCATCCGCAACGTGGAAAAGAACGTGACAGACATGGTCTTTACGGTCAGTGCCACGGATCTGCCGCGGGCGAAAGAAGTCGTGGACAAGGTCGCGGACAAGCTCTCGGCCGTCGGCGTGCTCGTAGAGGAGGATGTGGCGAAGGTCTCCATCGTCGGCGCGGGCATGCTGGGCAATCCGGGCATCGCAGCGCGCATGTTCGGCGCGCTGTCCAAAGCCGGTATCAACATCGACATCATCAGCACGTCGGAAATCTCCATTTCCTGCCTCGTGAAGCGTACGCAGCTCAATGAGGCCGTAAATGCCATCCACGACGAGTTCTTCCCGAAAAAAGGCTGAGCATAGCTAGCGGTCTTGGCAAGCCGCTGCCGCCCCCAGGCCGGTGGCGGCTTTTACCATTTATGGTGCCGGGGAGCAGGTATGTACGCGTAAAAATATTGTATACACACGCGTTTGGGTAGACAGGACAATAATTAACGGTTATGATGATATTAGTGCGGTACACGAGATGCCGCGTTATCTGGAAAGGGGACGTTTACTTATGACCACGAGCATGGCAGCGTCGCACGCTGCGAGCAAGAGACTGAAGGACGCGATTTTCGGGGCAAGTGCCGCCTGCCGCGAGGCCGCGGAGAAATACGGCGCGGACAAAGTCACGAACGCCACCATCGGCACGATGATTGATGACGACGGCCAGCTGGCCTGCCTGCCCACGATGGAGCGCGTCTACCGTTCCCTGCCCATGACGGACCTCATCGCCTATGCACCGATTTCCGGTCTGCCGGCCTATCTCGATGCGGTCATCGACCTCACGTTCGCCGACCACAAACCGGAGGGCTATCTCGGTTCTGTAGCTACGGCCGGCGGTACGGGCGCTATCCATCACGCCGTGGCGAACTATGCCGAGCATGGCACGTATGTGCTGACCTCGGACTGGTTCTGGGGTACGTACAACGTCATCTGCAACGAGTGTGGCTGCAAGCTCACGAACTACACGCTGTTTGACGCCAAGCAGAATTTCAATATTGCCGCCTACGAGGCTAAGGTCGCGGAAATCATGGCCCAGCAGGACAGCCTGCTCGCCATCATCAACACGCCGGCGCACAATCCGACGGGCTTCAGCCTGACGGAGGAGGACTGGGACAACGTGCTCGCCGTGACGAAGAAATACGCGGCGCAGGGCAAGAAAATGAGCATCCTCGTCGATATCGCCTACATCGACTACGCTGGCGAGAAAAACGCGACGCGAAAGTTCATGGATAAATTCGCCGGCCTGCCGGACAACGTGCTCGTCATGTTCTCGTTCTCCATGTCGAAAGGCTACACGATGTACGGTCAGCGCACGGGTGCACTCATCGGTCTCTCCAGCAGCAAAGAGGTCATCGAGGAGTTCAAGGAAATCAACAAATACACGAGCCGTGCGACCTGGTCGAACATCAACCGCGGCGCCATGACGCTGCTGACGAAAATCCAGCAGGACAAGGCGGCGCTCGCACAGTTCGAGAAGGAACGCGATGATTTCTATCAGCTCATCCAGCACCGTGGCGACATCTTCATGCAGGAGGCCAAGGAGTGCGGGCTGAACGCGCTGCCGTATAAGGGCGGTTTCTTCCTCTCCGTGCCGTCTGACGACCCGCAGGCGCTCTGCGACGAGCTGCACAAGGACCTCATCTTCGCCGTGCCGCTGAAGCTCGGCGTGCGCGTGGCGGCCTGCTCTGTCTCCACGGCGAAAATGCACGGTATCGCGGCCAAGATGCTCAAAGCGCAGCAGGCATTGCAGGGCTGATATAGCCTGAATTTACAAAAACTTTACAAACAGGTAAACAACAAGGTCTGCTGACTCTGAATCCTTTGCGGTGCAGGGCTGGCAGGCCTTTTCCGGCTGGTACGCCGCAACCCGGGCGACAGCCAAAGGGCGCATGTGACCTTGCATTTTATCCCGGTGTATTTTATGCTGAATATAGTGACTTATTGTCGTTTTTCATATGGCAAAAGTTTTTCTTGCTAGCACTATCGTTTGATGTTAAACTAAATAGCGTAGTACAACGTTTTGTGTAGTGTTTTCGCTGAGGGAGGACTCAGGCAGGATGTTCGAATTCAAAAAAAAGGATAACGAGTATTTTGACCTCTTTGTGGCCAGTGCCAAATATTTCTATCAGGGCGCGCTGCTGCTCGATGAGGTCATGCTCGATTACAGCAAGGCTGTGGACAAAGTCAAAGAGGCCGTGGAGATAGAACACAGCGCCGACCGCGTCAACGACCAGATTATCGATAAATTGAACCGGACGTTCATCACGCCGATTGACCGCGAGGACATCTACTCCATTGCCAATGGCCTCGACGACGGCGTGGACTACCTCGAGGGGACGTTGCAGTGCATCGTCATGTACAAGGCGGGTCGCGCGCGCACGGGTGCCGTGACGCTCACGAAGCTGCTGCTGGAATGCACGCAGGAAATCATCAAAGCCCTTTCACTGCTCACGGATATCCGCAAAAATCAGGAGGCTATCCTCGCCTGCACGGGCAAAATCTGCCAGATTGAGAGCGAGGGCGACCGCGTGTTCCGCCACGAGGTAGCGTACCTGTTCGAAAAAGAAGAGAACCCGGTCGAGATTATCAAATGGAAGGATATCCTGGAGAAGCTGGAGGACACCCTGGACCATTGTGAGAAAATCAGTGATATGCTCCGGGGAGTGGTAATGAAGTATGCCTGAGTTACAGTTTATGATTTTTACGGTCATCGCGCTGGCCTTGCTGTTTGATTTCATCAATGGCTTCCATGATACGGCCAACGCGATAGCCACCTCGGTCTCGACGCGTGCCATTCACCCGAGCCATGCCATCATCATGGCGGCGTGTTTGAATTTCTTCGGCGCTATGTACAGCACGGGCGTCGCGAAGACTATCGGCGGCGATATCGTGAGCAACGCCGAGATGGTGGACGAGCGCGTGATTATCGCGGCGCTGGCGGGCGCCGTTGTCTGGAACCTGCTCACCTGGTGGTTCGCCATGCCCTCCAGCTCATCCCATGCGCTCGTGGGCGGCATCATCGGCTCCGTGCTCGTCTCGGTGGGCCCGGCGGGGCTGAACGGCGGCGGTATCGGCAAGATTATCCTCTCGCTCATCGCTTCACCGCTCATCGCGATGGTGACTGGCTGTATCATCATGCTGTTGTTGCTGCGTATCTTCGGCCGGTTCCGCCCGTCGTCCATCAACCATAAATTCAAAAAGATGCAGATACTGGCGGCGGCCATGATGGCGTTTTCGCACGGCTCGAACGATGCGCAGAAATCCATGGGTATCATTACGCTGGCGTTGCTCGCCGGTCACTATATCAACGTGTTTGAGGTGCCGACGTACGTCAAGGTGCTCTCGGCGACGGCGATGGCCTGCGGCACGGCCGTTGGCGGCTGGCGCATCATCAAGACGGTCGGCGGCAAGATTTTCAAGCTGGAGCCGATTTCCGGTTTTGCCTCGGACCTCAACTCATCGTTCATTATCTTTTCGGCTACGCTGCTGCATCTGCCGGTCTCGACAACGCACGTCGTCTCCGGCTCCATCATGGGCGTGGGCTCGGCGAAGCGCGTCAATGCCGTGCATTGGGGCGTGGCACAGCAGATGGTCACGGCCTGGGTGCTGACCATTCCCTGCACCGCGCTCATGGGCGCGATTTCCTACAAAATCGTCATGGCCATTTTCATGTAAAAAGCGTAATAAAAAAACTCCCCGTGTGGGGAGCTTTTTTATTACGCTTTCAGCGGGCCTGTGGCTGCAGCAGCTCAGGCGGAGCCGCGAGCATAGTGCAGTGCGCGCAGTCCTGGTCGCATTTTGCGCAGTTGAAACGGCGCAGCTCCGGCTGATGCTCGGCGCCGTTGTCCTGCAGCATCTGCTCGTAGGCCGGCACGGCGACAGGCTTCGCGTAGTAGTAGCCCTGGGCGTACTCGCAACCGATATCGCGCAGGAACTGGGCCTGCTCCTTGGTCTCCACGCCCTCGACGATGACGGGCGTCTGCAGCCCTTTGGCCATGCGCACGACGGAGATGAGAATGTTGCGCGCGCGCTCCGCAGCCTCGGGCGTCGTATCGGCCAGGAATTTCAGGTCCATTTTCAGTACGTCGACGGGCAGATCTTTGAGCATATTCAGCGAGGAGAAGCCGGAGCCGAAGTCGTCCATGAGGATGGGGAAGCCCGCGGCCTGCAGTTCCTTCGTCATGCGCACGATGTCCTGCGGCCGGTCGACGTAGGCACTCTCGGTAATCTCCAGCTCGAGCAGCTGCGGCGGCAGGCCGTATTTATGCACGAGATCCTTGAAATGCTGCACGAGGTTCTGGTTGTAGAGGTCGACGCGGCTCACGTTGACGGAGACGGGCTTGGCACTGATGCCGGCGTCCAGTTCCTTGCGCAGCAGCTGGCAGACCTTTTCCCAGACGTATTTATCTAGGCGCAGAATGGCACCGGTGCGCTCAAAGGCAGGGATAAATTTCGCGGGGGAGATGAAGCCCAGCCGCGGGTGACGCCAGCGCACGAGGGCCTCGGCACCGACGATTTTCTCCGTGACGAAATCGAACTTCGGCTGCAGGTAGATGACGAAGTTCTCGTCCTCGATGCCCTTGGGCAGATTGCTGAGCAGCATCTGCTCCTCGACGATGCGCTGCCGCATGGCCTCGTCGTAGACGGCGTAGGAGCTCGTGTTTTTCTTTTTGGCCTTGGACAGCGCCATGAACGCGCGGTCGCACATCGTATGCACGGTGAGATCACGGTCAGCCACGGGGTAAATGCCGAACGACAGGTCGACGCGGTACTCGAGCGAGAAACTGGCCACGGTCACATCGAGCGACGTCATGAGGCGGCGACGCGTCGAGCCGGTCTCCTCGGGGTAGAGGATGACGAAGTTGTCCGCGTGCAGACGGCCATAGGCACAGGGGCGCAGCGTGAGCGCATTAAAGAGGCTGGCAATCTGCTGCAGAAGTTCGTTGCCGATATGTTCATTGAAAATGTCATTGAGCGCCTTGAAGCGGTTGATGTTCACGACCATGAGCTCGAAGCGCATGGTCGGATTCTGGCGCAGCACCTGCTCGGCCTCGTGGCAGAATGCCGTCTTGTTGTAGAGACCGGTCAGCGTGTCGTGGCGCAGCATGTAGAGGAACCGCTCGCGCAAATTGCCCTCGCTGGCGAGCTTGCTGATGGCAGCATCACTGCCGTGTTCGTAATAAGCATGCAACAACTCTTCCGTGAGACTCCGGGGGTGTTTTTGTTCCATGCAGGTCAGTCCTTTCCAGGTATCTATTCTGGTCAACAGCCAGGTAAATTATTGTTAACGATTGTTTGCACACTATACTATATTGCTTACTTTATAGTTTATTCGACAAGCGGGACTATTTTCCTGCCTGTTTTCCTAAAAAAGACCTGCTACAGAAGTACGTCAAGGACATGTGACATTTTTTCTGCGCGCAGAGGCGCATTTTGGGGTGTTTTATGCTATACTGGAGGACGTAAGCTTTATGTACATTCTAGGAGGTAGGCAGCAGATGAAAGAATATCAGCCGTTCAAGTCGGGCAAGGTGCGCGAGGTCTATGATGCCGGGGACAGCATCATCATGGTGGCGACGGACCGCATTTCGGCGTTCGACCACATCCTGAAGAACCAGATTACGGACAAGGGCGCCGTGCTCACGCAGATGTCGCGTTTCTGGTTCGACTACACGCGCGATATTTTGCCGAACCACATGCTTTCGGTCGACAATAAAGACATGCCGGAGTTCTTCCAGCAGCCGCAGTTCCAGGGCAGCGCCATGAAATGCCAGAAGCTCACGATGATCCCCATGGAGTGCATCGTGCGCGGCTACATCACGGGTTCGGGCTGGGAAAGCTACCAGCAGAACGGCACCGTATGCGGTATCAAACTGCCGGCGGGGCTCAAAGAATGCCAGCAGCTGCCGGAGCCGATTTTCACGCCATCGACCAAGGCGGAGCTCGGCGAGCACGACCAGAACGTCTCCGTCGAGGAGGGCGCGGCCTTCGTCGATAAAACGTTCCCCGGTAAGGGCAAAGAGTACGTGGAGAAAATCCGCGACTATACGATTGCGCTCTATAAAAAATGTGCCGACTACGCGCGCACGCGCGGCATTATCATCGCTGATACGAAGTTCGAGTTTGGCCTTGACGACGAGGGCAATATCGTACTCGGCGACGAGATGCTCACGCCGGACAGCTCACGCTTCTGGCCGGCGGCGGGCTATCAGGCCGGGCAGGCGCAGCCGTCGTACGACAAGCAGTTCGTGCGCGACTGGCTGAAAGCGAACCCCGACAGCGGCTACAAGCTGCCGCAGGACATCATCGACAAGACCATCGCGAAGTATAAAGAAGCCTACGAGATGCTCACGGGCGAGAAATTTCACCGTTAATGGTTGACAGATGCGTGTGCAGTGACTATAATATAATCTGTTGATTGCGAGAGACACTCGCGCAATGATGGTTCACTAGCTCAACTGGCAGAGCAACTGACTCTTAATCAGTAGGTTCGGGGTTCGATTCCCCGGTGGATCACCATGGTTCACT
>ONCF01000018.1 GCA_900316275.1 uncultured Veillonellaceae bacterium | reverse complement strand
CGGCAATAGTTTGTACGAGCTCGTCATAACGTTTTTGCAATTCATCGTAATGTTTCTGAAGCTCATTGTAACGGCCTTCAAGCTCGTGGTACTGCTCGTACTTTGCTTGGTGGGTATATACTTCTTCTAGCATGCCAGTCAATGTAGGTGCGCTAGACGCTAGCACTTTATCCATATCAGGGTCGCCATACAAGTCAGTAACATGGCCGATAATATGCAAGTCCGCAGGGTGCTTAGGAAACTTTAAATGTTTTCGTTTCTCTGCTTCGCGTTGCTCTTGCTCCGCATCCATTTCCTTGACTGCTTCTTTCAAGTTGCTGAAAAATCCCATATCTCATCATCCTTTCCACAAAAAGAGTACCACGCGGCAGGCGGTGTAAAATCCTAAAAATCTGCAGGGGAGTGGTTACAGGCCGAGCTGGGCGTCCATTGCGGCCTGCGGATGGAGCATGATGGTGCGCAGATAGGCCATAGATGAGCTGTCAATCTTGCGCGTGCCCTGCTCCCAGTTGCGCAACGTACCGAGCGGGATGCCAAAGGCCTGTGCGAACTTGCTCTGCGACATGTGCAGGCGTTCGCGGATTTCCTTGGGCTTCACCTGATAGACTACGGTTTTCTTCAGCTCGCTCTGCGGTTTCTGCACGTCAGCCAGCACCTCGTTCAGGCCCTCGATAATGCCCTTTGCCACAGGGGAAAAATCCTCATACATCATAATCCTCTCCTTTCACGGATATGTGCTTTGATATGGCCGACAATCTGCCGCATGACCTTCTTTTCCTTCTCGGTCAGGTTGGTCTTGACGTTCTTGGGATAGGCAAACAGCAGGTAAATCGGCTCACCTTGGTCGTAGACATAGTAAATAACACGCGCGCCACCACGCTTGCCGTGACCAGAGGCCGACCAGCGTATCTTGCGCAGGCCGTCTGTGTCGGGGATGATATCGCCGCCGTCAGGGTGCAGGCCGAGAAAAGTCTTGAAGTCGCGCTGTTCATCCTCATCCCAGAATGCTTGCACGGCCTTGGTATAAGCTGGTGTTTCCAGCAAAGTATGCGGAATTAACTGTTCATTCATTATGCCTATATTATACATCATTGAAGTATATATGTCAATGGCGTATGGCTGTCATGAACGTTCAAGGCAAGCGAGAAAAGTTCGAGCATCACGGACGATATGCCGCCTTTGATGATGAAATGTACCAGCGCGCGGATGATGTCCATTTCCGGCTGTATCGCCTCGTATTCCTTGCGGAAATGCAATATGTAAAAACCACAAAAGGACCGCTGCCACTAGGGCAACAGTCCTTTGATTTCCGTTATGAAACGAACTTATGCAGTTGTCAGTTGCCCGACTCAATCAGGCCGTAGTTGCCGTCTGTGCGGCGGTAGACGACGTTGACCTCCTCGGTCTCGGCGTCGCGGAACACGAAGAAATTGTGGTTCAGCATGTTCATCTGCACGATGGCTTCCTGTACATCCATGGGTTTCACGACGAAGTGCTTCGTCTTGACAATCGTGTACTCCTCGCTGGCGTCGCGCTTGTCGGCGAACGGCACATCATCCTTGAACATATCGGCCTTCAGGCCGCCGTTGCGGAAACGACGCGCGAGCTTCGTCTTATGCTTGTGAATCTGGCGCTCCAGCTTTTCGACCACGAGGTCGATGGAGGTGTACATATCCATGGTAGCTTCCTCGCCACGCAGCAGGAAACCGCCTTCGACGGGTACCGTAACTTCGACAATGTGACGGCCTTTGGTAACTGTCAGCAGGACCTTGATTTCACCCACCTTGTCAAAGTACTTCGTGACTTTGCCCACGCGTTTCTCCACGTATTCACGCAGCGACGGGGTGATTTCGATGTTCTTGCCTCTTACCGTGAATGTTGCCATAAGACACATCCCCTTTCTTGTTTATATTGCTTATATTCGGCATATTCAGGCAAATCCCTGCTTACCCGCCACGAAAAAAGCAAAAATAGTATGAAAAAGACGAAAAAGCGCCTGCCACCAGCGTGACAGACGCTATACCTACGGGAAAAATCGCTGCTAGGAGCGTCAAAAACGCCCGGTAAATCAAAGCACCTTCGACAGGAACGACTGCGTGCGCTCCTGCTGCGGGTGGTCAAAGACCTGCTCCGGCGTGCCCTGCTCGATGATCTGCCCGCCATCCACAAAGAGGATACGATCCGCAACCTCACGCGCAAAGCCCATCTCGTGTGTGACGACGACCATCGTCATGCCGCTTTTGGCGAGCTGGCGCATGACGTCCAGCACTTCGCCGACCATCTCGGGGTCCAGCGCCGACGTCGGCTCGTCGAACAGCATGACCTTCGGCTGCATGGCGAGTGCCCGCGCGATGGCCACGCGCTGCTGCTGACCGCCGGAGAGCTGCTCCGGCCAGGCGTCGGCCTTGTCGGCGAGGCCGACGCGCGCGAGCAGTTTACGCGCCGTCTCCTCGGCCGTCGCCTTGTCTGCGTGGCGCACCTTGAGCGGCGCCAGCGTGATGTTCTGCAGCACCGTCATGTGCGGGAACAGGTTGAAGCGCTGGAACACCATGCCGACTTCCTCGCGCACCTTGTTGATGTCACCCTCATTGAGCACGATGCCATCGACGCTGACCTGGCCCGCCGTCGGCTGCTCGAGGTAGTTCATGCAGCGCAGCAGCGTGCTCTTGCCCGAGCCCGAAGGGCCGATGATAGCCACGACTTCTTTTTCCTTGATATCGAGATTGATGCCCTTCAGCACTTCGTTGTCGCCAAAGGATTTATGCAAATTTTCAATGTTTATCATCTGTCGCGAACCTCCGCTCCAAATATGCCACAAAGCGCGAAATCGTCAGCGTCATGACGAGGTAGATGATGGCGACGCTGAGCCAGATTTCGAGCGAGCCGTACGTCTTGGCGATGATGAGCTGGCCACGGCGCGTGAGCTCCTCAAAACCAATGACCGAAACGAGGGACGAATCCTTGAGCAACGCGATGAACTCGTTGCCCAGCGGCGGGATGACGCGCTTGAACGCCTGCGGCACGATGATGTAGCGCATCGTCTGCTGCCACGTCATGCCGAGCGAACGTCCGGCCTCCATCTGGCCCTCGTCGATGGACTGGATGCCCGCGCGGAAAATCTCCGCCACATAGGCGCCGGAGTTAATACCGCAGGCGCCCACGGCCGCCACGTACGGGTCAATGCGCTGGCCCGTGATAATGGGCAGGGCAAAGTACACGAGGAAAATCTGGACCAGCAGCGGCGTGCCGCGGAAAAAATCCACATACACGGCCGCGAGCAGGCGCAGCACCCGCACATGGCAGATGCGCGCGATTCCCGCGAACAGACCGATGATGATACCGAGGGCCACGGACATCGCCGTAATCTTGATGGTCACGCCCGCGCCGATGAGGAGCAACGGGAACGAGTTGACGACCAAATCCCAGTTGAACTGCATAAATTCCACCTTGCTTAGAAAAATCAATCAACATAAATATACGTTATAACGGAAACGATACGTCTATTATATTTCAGTAGTATAGTACTGTCAATCATGTATATTGTATAGCCTTCGCCCACATGCTAAAACATAAAAATACCGCAGGCAGCTGCGTGGCCGCCTGCGGCTTTTATGCACAAAACGTGATTATTTTTACTTCTTCTGCTCGCCGAACCATTTCGCGAAAATCTTGTCGTATTCGCCGTTCTCGTGCAGCTTCTTCAGCGCCTCGTTGATTTTCTTCTGCAGCTCAGCGTCGCTCTTGTTGATGGCGATGCCGTACTGCTCAGCCGTCAGCTTCTCCGCGAGAGCCTTCACGCCCGTAGCGCCCGTCTTCTGGATGTAGTAGTCGTTGACCGGACGGTCGTTGACCACAGCATCGACGCCGCCCGCCTTCAGCTCCATAAAGCAGTCAGCCGGCGTGTTGAGCTCCTTGACCTCGACGTTGCCGATTTTCTTGACTTCCTCGGCACTCGTCGTGCCCACCTGCACGGCGACTTTCTTGCCCTTGAGATCCTGGAACGACTTGATGCTCTCCTCGTTCTCACGCACGACCATCGTCAGGCCGGAGTCATAATACGGGTCGGAGAACAGCACGTTCTGCTTGCGCTCGTCGTTAATCGTCATGCCGGAGATAGCCACGTCAATCTGCTTGCTCTGCAAAGCCGGGATGAGGCCGTCAAAGCCGAGGTTCTGGATGTCGGCCTCGCTGCCCATCTCTTTGGCGATGGCGCGGATGAGGTCCATATCAAAGCCCTGATACTCCTTCTGCGTCTCATCCTGGAACTCGAACGGCGCGAAGTCGACAGCCGAGCCGACCTTCAGCGTCTTCGCGCCCGAGCTGGAGCTGCTGCCCGAGCCACCGCCGCAACCGGCGAACGCTGCCACTGCGAAACTCATGGCCGCCACAGCGGCGAGAATTTTCTTGAATTTCATAAGATTTTCCCTCTCTTCAAAAATGCTGCTTTGCTGTACATTTTGGCAAAAAAGCCCAGGACTATGTACGTCCCGGGCTTCGTCGCTCCGTACATGCTACATATTATAGCATGTATTTATTTATATGCAAGTTTTTTGCATAAATATCTGATTGTCTGTGTTGCTCCGACTTAGGCACGCTCAGCGCGACGCTTGCTGAAGCAGTCACGGCAGTAAACCGGACGGTCATCTTTCGGCTCGAACGGTACCTCCGTCTCCTTGCCGCAGTCAGCGCAGATGACTTTGTACATTTTGCGCTCCTCGCCGCCCTCACGCGTACGTTTACGCTTGTCACGGCACTCACGGCAGCGGGCCGGAGCGTTCTCGAAACCTTTCTCAGCGTAGAACTCCTGCTCACCAGCAGTCCAGATGAATTCCTTGCCGCAATCCTTGCATACGAGTGTCTTGTCTTCAAATGCCATAAGATAATCCCCTTAAGATTGATAGAAAAACGATAGTTAGATGTCCTGCTCCCGTATACTTGTAATTGCAAGATAACTGAGAAAAGAGAACGTCCGAAAATTATTGTAGCAAAATTACTTGAGAAAAGCAAGTATATTCGGCTTATTTTGCATATTTTTTCTTATTGTTCGGTTGGTGCTGCGCAATACTCCTGCCAGATGCGATGATAAGCCGCCTCTAGTTCCTGCATGTACTGCTGCTGATTCATGAGCGCTGACTGGCGCAGCTGCTGCCGGAGCTGCTGGTGGTACTGGTTGATGAGCTTCGGCGATTTGCCGAGTTGCACGGCCCGTCGCACATAGTTGAGGTCGTTCTCGAGCAGCAGTTCCTGCACGCCCGCGTTGCGCAGCAGCGACGCCCCGAAGCGCGCACCGTGCGAGCGGCCACGCATGCAGATGACCGGCACGCCCATGTAGAGCGCCTCACAGGTCGTGAGACCGCCGTTGTACGGTGCGGGGTCCAGCGCCACATCGATGTCGGCATACTGTTCCAGATAATCCGGACTGTACGGACGCAGTTCGACGCGCCGCACATCAAAATTCAGGCGACGCAGACGCTGCCGCACAATCTCCTGTCCCGAGGGTACGCTGCAGACCTTGCCTTTGAGTACGAGGCGCGACTCTTTCACCGACTCCAGGATACCGCGCCAGAGCAGCAGCATTTCATCCGTGACCTTGTTGAAATCGTTAAAGCAGCCAAACGTCACATAACCCTTGCGCATGGACGGAGCATCGAGGGCCAGCTCCGGCATGCGGTGTACGACATGCGGCGCATAGCAGAGATGACTGTGCGGCAGGCGGATAATCCGCTCCGTGAAACCCGCCGCCGCTATCGTATCACCCGTGGGCAGGCAGGTCTCGTCGGAGAGGAAATAATCGATGGCCGGCAGGCCCGTCGTATTCATGTAGCCGATACCGGCGATTTGCACCGGTGCGGGCCGGTAGGCCATGATGGGCAGGCAGCTGTCCTGCGTATGCCCGGACAGGTCAAAGAGGATGTCGATTTCATCCTCGGCAATCAGGCGCGCCGCCGTCCGCGGCGGACGTCCCTGCAGATCGCGCCAGGTCACCGGGGCTTTTTGCAGGCGGTGCGTGACCGCATCATGCCGCCCTGTATCGTAGACAAACACGCTGAACTGCTCTGGTGTAAACTGGCGCAGCAGCGGCTCGATAAACGATGCCACGGCATGCTCGCGAAAGTCCGGTGACAAGTAGCCGATGCGCAATTTTTTCTGCGGCACCTTGCGCTCAGCCGGATGCTTGTACGGCTTGATTTCTGGCAGCAGCTCCGCATAATGTGCCGCGCGGCGGCGGCTCTCTGCCAGCGCCTGCGGCCGGTAGTTATCCATAAAGAGCGCCTTGCTGTAGAACTCCGCCTGCTTTAAGGGCTCCTCCGCCAGCGCGACACAGGCGCGCAGCGCCGCGGCCGCCTGCTCCGGCTGTCCCGCCAGATAATGCATATCCGCCAGCCAGCCCTGGGCCTTGCGCAGGATGTTCTGCAACGTCGCATAGTAGGCATCCGACGAATCGAGTACCGTCAGCTTGCGCCGGGTCGAGTCCACGATGCTCTGCAGCTCTGGCAGCGCCGCATCCAGGCGGAACTCCCGCGCCGCCACGCCGGCCTGCACCAGCCGCGCACGCAGATGCTGCGGCTGCTCGTGCAGAATTTCCTCCGCGAGCGCGCCCGCCTCATCGAGATCGCCACTGTAGAGCGCCGCCTCGGCCATGACGGCCGCACCCTCCATTTTTGAGCGGGCATCGCTCTCCCAAAGCTCGCGGGCGCAGGCACGCATGCCCTTGGGGTCGCCATCGGCGGCAAACTTGTCGGCCAGATTCAGCCAGTTAACACTGTCCCCCGCCATACTCATACCTCCGGATGCAGTTCCTGCCCGTACTCGCGCAGGAACGCTTTCTGATAGCCCTTGTACTCCTTGGCCAGCGGCTTTTCCTTCGGGCAATGAATGCACCAGAAATCCTCGCTCTGGTTCGGCACCACCACGCGGTAGCCGTGCCGTTGCATCTCCTTGCACATCGAGGTGTCGTAGAGATGCCAGCCCGTGAACAAATCCTCGCGCCAGGGCAGGTCGTACTGCGTGGCGAGAATGAGCCCGTCGACGGCCTCCACCTCCTGATAGGGACCGTCCGGCTCCTGGCAGTGCGAATCCACGACACTCTCCGGCTCGCAGGCGTGCAGCACGCGGCCGTACGTGCGCAGGCCATCCCACCAGACGCCGCTGCGCGGCAGGCAGCGGCAGCCGATGACGCCGACGAGGCCAATCGTCGGGTCGGCAAAGAGGCGCACGAGGTCGGCGACGTAATTTTTGTTGACAATCAGCGTATCCTGATGCAAATAGACCTTGTAGCGTGCATCCGACTGACGCTGACCGATGTTGTAGCCAGCACACATGGAGGCCGCGCCGCGCACGGGGATATACTCCGCCGTAAAGCCCTCTGGCAAGGCAAGATGTTCGAGGTACAGACGGCACTCGCTGTACCAGTCCTCGCTGTTCACGCAGGTGATAAACGCGACCTTGTGGTCGTCTAGCTGCCTTGCTTCCATCAGACCTCACCTCCCTGTCCGTCCGTCATATCCTGCTCCTGCGCCTGCATGGCCGCGAGCGCCTCCGCATGCGCCGCATCCGTCCCACTGGCCAGTTGCCGATAGAACTGTGCGTGATGAAACACGGTCTCGTGGATAAACGCCGCCGTATAATCGGGGAACAGACCAATGTCATCATAGAATTGCCAGAACGCCGCCACCTGCACGGGGAGCTGCACGCCGTATTCGATGCGGTGCAGCAGGCGCGCGAGCTGCTGGCGCTCCTCCGCCGTGTACATAGATTTCAGCAGCGCGAGCTCCGGCATGGAACGGTCGGCCCGCACGAGCCAGAACTCTGTCTCGAGGTCATCGTGCACATTGTCAAAGCCCGCTGCCTCCAGCTGCGCGATAAGCCCCGCCGGGGCCTCACGCCGCTGTGGCCGCATATGCACATCCTTGTAGTACGAGGCAAAGAGCAATTTCTGGAACTCCGGCTTGGCGTAGAGCCGCGCCGCCACGTGGTAGAAATGCCCGTCCATGACGTTGCGGATTTCGCTCCAGAAACGCAGATTGCGGAAACTCGTAAGCCAGGCGCCCGTCTCCTTGAGATACGTGGAGAAACCCGCCGCGATGTCCTGCGGGTTACCCGCCTGCTCCAGCGTCAAATCGCCGATAATGTAGTCGAGACTGGCGCGCGGCAGAGGCAGCGGCTCCGCGAGATAGTCGCAATGGATAAGCTTGGCGCCCGTCTCAGCATAGGGCGCCAGCCTGTCGCCGTCCGCCGCGATACCGTAGAGCTGCGCCAGCGGAAACATCACCCGCAGCTCGGGCAGATAGCCCACGCTCTCCACCACGGCGATGCGCAGCGGCACCGCCGCCGGCTGCAGAAATTGCAACAATGCCGGTTTAATCTTCTCGGCCATGGGCTCCCCTCCTTCAGCTGACGGACACTTCACAGGAACATGTAAGCTCATCTTGGTTGCTTGACACAAAAGGCTGCACATAAACTTTCCAGCTATGTACAGCCTGTAGATACTGGTTGCCCAGCGTCGCAGCCGTTTTAGTACCGCTGCCTGTCCTTGAGTGCCCGCTCGATATCGCGTTTCGCGGCCTTGGCCTGCAAATCCTGCCGTTTGTCGTAGGTATGCTTGCCTGAGGCCAGCGCCAGCTCCAGCTTCGCGCGTCCGCGCTTGAAATAGACCTTGAGCGGTATCAATGTATAGCCCTTTTCGCGCGTCTGGCTGAACAGCTTGACGATTTCCGCCTTGTGCATGAGCAGACGGCGCGTGCGCAGCGGCTCGTGGTTGAAACGGTTGCCCTGCTCAAACGGGCTGATATGCATATGCTCGATAAAGAGCTCGCCGTTTTTGATGAAACAGTAGCTGTCCTTGAGATTGGCACGGCCCGCCCGCAGGGACTTGACCTCCGTCCCCTGCAGTTCCAGGCCGGCCTCATACGTCTCATGGATGAAATAGTCATGCCGTGCCTTGCGGTTCTCGCAGGCGATTTTGATGCCCGCATTCTGCTTACCCAAGTCCATCTTCCTCTCTTAAATGCGACAACGCTCAGTCCTTAGCGTTGCCCGTGCTGCCCTCGGTCTTGCGATGACCGTGGTGCGCACGCTGCGGTGCCTTGCGCGGGCGCTCCGGCTGCATGGCGTCCTGACGCTGCTTGCGCTCATGGTAGCCTGGCGGGTCCGGCCAGACTGCCTTGTTCAGGCCCGTCACATGCACGTGATGATAGTCGTCGCGGTCGCGTTTTTCGTCTGAGCGCGCGCCCTGCGGTTTGCGGCTCTGGCCGCGCTGCGGCTCGCGCTGCGGCAGCTTCTCGCCCGAGGGGCCACGACGGCCCTTATTGCCGCGATGGTGCTCCTTCGAACGGCCACCGGCCTGGGCGTCCATAAACGCCTCGGCCAGCACGGAGCCACCGCCCTGGCTGCCGCCGTTACGGCTGCGGCCCCCACGACCGCCCCGGCCACCGCGCCGTTCCTTTTTATCGCCATCACGGCCGCCCTTGTTACCGCCCGCCGGCTTGCGCCCGCCGCGCACGGCATTCGCCATAGCCTGCGGGTCATAGGCGCCGTTATCTTTCAGTACGAAATCGAGGTTGCGCTCCTCCTGGTTCGCGCGCACGAGCAGCACCTCCACCTCGTCGCCGAGACGGTAGCGCTGCTGCGTCCGCTCGCCGACCATGGCGAACTGTTCCTCTTTGTACTCGTAGAAGTCGTTAACCATCGTCGAGACGTGCACGAGGCCCTCGACGCCGTTATCGAGCTCGACGAAGATACCAAAGGCCGTGACACCAGAGATGATGCCGTGGAATTCCTCGCCCACGAACTGTGCCATGTACTCGATTTTCTTCATGTCCGTCGTCTCGCGCTCGGCCTCAATGGCCAGGCGCTCGCGCTCCGATGCATGGTCGGCAATCTCCGGCAACAGGCTGCGCAGTTTCTCCTGACGTGCGCCCGGCATCGTGCCCGTCGCGAACGTCTCGCGCAGCAGACGGTGCACGATGAGGTCAGGATAGCGGCGGATAGGCGAGGTGAAATGCGTGTAGTAACGCGCAGCGAGGCCGAAATGACCGAGGCTCTCCGCCGCGTAGCGGGCCTGCTGCATCGAACGCAGGGCCACGGTCGAGAGCAGGCGCTCCTCGGGCTTGCCCTCTACCTTCGCCAGGACTTTCTGGATGTCCATGGGCTTGACGTGGCCCATTTCGTCCGCACGCACAAATAGGCCAAACGCGCCCAGCACGTTGTTCAGGCGCTCGAGTTTTTCCTCGCTCGGCTGCTCGTGCACGCGGTACATGAACGGCAGATGCTTTGTGTCCATATGGCGCGCCACGGTCTCGTTCGCGATGAGCATGCACTCCTCGACGATGGACTCCGAGAGCGAGCCCTCGCGCTTGATAAGCGCAATCGGGTGTCCCTCGGCATCCAGCTTGACCTTGACCTCAGGGATTTCGAAATCGATGGAGCCACGACGGTGACGCTTCGCCTTCAGCACTTCGCGCAGGTCGCGCAGCGTCTCGAGCATCTCACGGATATCCGCGTTGTCGGACACATACGGCTCGGCTTTATCGACGAGCACCTTGTTGACGATGTTGTACGTCAGACGG
>ONCF01000052.1 GCA_900316275.1 uncultured Veillonellaceae bacterium | reverse complement strand
GAGGTCATCGAGGCGGCGGCGCGGGATATCCGCATAGCCATCGACCTTGATGCACTTGATCATGCCGCCGGCCTCGAGCACGGAGTTGAACACCTTGAAGCTCGAGCCGCCGACATAGGCGGAGATATCCATGAGCGGCATGTCAAAGCGCAGATCCGGCTTGTCGGAGCCGTATTTATCCATGGCCGTATCCCACTCCATGCGCTCGAAAGGCGTCGGGATATCGACACCGAGCGTCTCCTTGAAGAGCTCTTTCATGAGCTCCTCCATGAGCGTCTCAATCTGCGTCTCGTCCATGAAGGACATCTCGATATCAAGCTGGGTGAACTCCGGCTGACGGTCGGCACGCAGGTCCTCATCGCGGAAGCAGCGCACAATCTGGAAGTATTTTTCAAAGCCAGCAACCTGCAGAATCTGCTTGAAAATCTGCGGGCTCTGCGGCAGCGCATAGAACTCGCCCGGGTTCACGCGGCTCGGCACGAGGAAGTCACGCGCGCCCTCTGGCGTGCTCTTGCAGAGCATCGGCGTCTCGATTTCGAGGAAGCCGTGCTTATCGAAGAACTTGCGCATGAGCATCGTGACCTTGTGACGCAGGATGATGTTTTTCTGCATCTCCGGGCGGCGCAGGTCGAGATAGCGGTACTTCAGGCGCACATTCTCATCGACATCCACACCGTCCTGGATGTAGAACGGCGGCGTCTTGGCCTTGTTCAGGATGCGCAACTCCGCGCAGACGACCTCGATTTCGCCCGTCTCGATATGCGGGTTCACCGTCTCCTCGCTGCGCGCGCGGATTTTGCCGCGCACGGCGATGCAGAACTCGTTGCGCAGGGACTCTGCCTTGTGGAACGTACCAGCCTCCATCGCGGCCTCGTCAAAGACAATCTGCACGAAACCGGAGCGGTCGCGCATGTCGACGAAAATCAGTCCACCGTGGTCGCGGCGGCGGGAAACCCAGCCGCAGAGCACGACCTCAGTGCCGACGTCGGTCTTGCGCAGCACGCCGCAATGGTGGGTGCGCTGCATACCTTCTAATGTTTCCATTAACCTTTCACCTCAGCACATAGCTTGTCAATTATATTATCAAAAGCGACCTGCGTCTGCTCGCTCTTCGCCATATCCTTGAGCTGTACACAGTTTGCCTTGACTTCATCCTCGCCGAGAATCAGCGCAAAGCGCGCCCCGGCTTTGTTCGCCTGTTTCATCTGCGCCTTCATACTGCGGCCCGCATAGTCCATGCTGGCCGTGAGCCCCGCGCGCCTGAGCTGCGTGAGCAGCCGGAACGCCGGTGCCTGCGCACTCTCGCCAAGTGCCACGATAAAGGCATCGGTGCCCTTGTCCTGTGCGGGCACGAGGCCCTGCTTTTCCAGCGCGAGCAGTACGCGCTCCAGACCCGTGGCAAAGCCTACGGCCGGCGTCGGCTTGCCGCCAATTTCCTCAATGAGGCCATCATAGCGGCCACCACCGGCCACGGCGCTCTGCGCGCCAAGCGGCGGATATTTGATTTCAAACGCGGTCTTCGTGTAGTAGTCGAGGCCACGCACGAGCCGCGGATCAAGCGTGAACGTGACGCCCGCACTCTGGAGGCAGGCCTGCACCTGTTGGAAATGCTCGCGGCACTCGTCGCAGAGATAGTCCGTGATTTTCGGTGCATCCGCCATATAGGGCTTATCCGCATCAACCTTGCAGTCGAGAATACGCAGGGGACTGCGCTCGAAACGGTCTTTGCAATCGCCGCAGAGGTCATCGAGATGCGGACGGAAATAGTCCTGCAATGCCTGGCGGTATTTCGCGCGGCACTCGGGGCAGCCCACGGAGTTCAGTGCAAGCTCGAGCCCAGTGAGCCCGAGCGACTGCAAAAAGTCGATGGCCACGAGGATAACCTCGGCGTCTACCATCGGATTGGCCTCGCCGAGCGCCTCGATGCCGAACTGGTGGAACTCACGCATACGACCGGCCTGCGGTCTATCGTAGCGGAACATAGAGCCGATATAAAACAGCTTCACGAGTGAGCTGTCACCATAGAGCTTGTTCTGCAGATAGGCACGTACGGCCGAGGCCGTATTCTCCGGCCGCAGTGTGATACTGCGGCCGCCGCGGTCCTCGAACGTGTACATTTCCTTGTCCACGACATCCGTGCCCTCGCCGATACCACGGTGAAAGAGTTCCGTGTGCTCAAACATGGGCGTGCGGATTTCCTGATAGCCATAACGACGGCAGAGGTCGCGGATTTTCTGCTCCACGTAGGTCCACTCACCTACGCTGTCGGGCAGGATATCCTTCGTGCCGCGTGGGGCATTAGTCAGCATAGTATTCCCCCTAAAGGTACTTTATCTTCAAATTTAACAATCAACTTTGTTCAGTTGCACCATACACGCGCGCCAGCAGCGCTGCGCGTTTGGCGATATAGCCGTCGATGTCGCGCAGATAGGTCGTGAGATCCTTCGCATTGAACGTCGACTGCATGACCATGGTGCGCGGGTCGACGACCTTGGTCGCGGCCGCACCGCCGATGCCGAGGATGGTCTGGTGCTCCTCCATAATCTGGATGTTGTACATTCCCTCAGCGCCGGGGCGCGCGCAGCCGATATTCTCCAGGTCACCCGACATATAGCCCTGGCGGTAGAGATAGTATGGCTGCAGGCCCGCGCGCGCGATGGCGTCCAGCGCCACCTCCGACATGCGCCGCGTCTCGGCGTCGCCCGGCAGGTCGACATGCTTTTCCTGCATGATGAGTTTCAGGCGCGAGCCGCGTTTGATAGCCAGCGCGTGCAGCGTGATATCGTCGGGGCCGAGCGCCACGACCTTTTGCATGGTGTCGGCAACGTCCGCCGCCGTCTCGCCCGGCAGGCCGAGGATAAGGTCCATATTGATATGCGGGATGCCCGCCGCGCGCAGGGCGTGGTACATCGTCACGACCTGCTCCGGCGTATGCTGGCGGCCGATGAGATGCAGCGTGCGCGCCTGCATGGTCTGCGGGTTCACGCTCACGCGCGTGACGTGATGCGCGGCCATGGCGGCGATTTTTGCCGGACTCATGCTGTCCGGCCGCCCCGCCTCCACCGTAAACTCCACGCACTCCGGCCCATAAAAGGCATTATATACCATATCCAGCATTTCGGCAAAAAATGTATCTGGCAGGCTCGTGGGCGTGCCGCCGCCGATGTAGATATTCTGCACGCGCAGGTGGTACCGGGCTACAGCCTGCTGCACAGCCGCGAGGTCTTTCGCGAGCACCTGCATGAACTGGCGCAGCTGCTTTTCGCCCGGCAAAATGTTGGCGGGAAACGAGCAGTACAGGCAGCGCGTGAGGCAGAACGGGATGCCGACGTAAATGCTCACCATATCCGGCTTGCCCTGCGCGAGAAACGGCAGCTGGCGGCAGGCCATGGGCACGATGAGCTGTGCTTTCTCAGCACTGCAGTCATAGACGCTTTGCAGGCGCGCCATGGCCTGCTCGGCTGTATAGCCGTCACGCAGCCAGCGGTGCACAATTTTCGTCGGGCGCACACCGTGCAGTACGCCCCAGGGCGCAGGCGGATAGCCGAGCTCCTCGACAAAAATGCGGTAGAAGTTCAACTTCGCGATGCGGTGCAGGGCTGCACTGACACGCTCGTCGCGCTCTCCCACAGCCTGACGTTCATAGCGCTGCTCGTTACCCGCAGCGTCAAACAGCCAGACCGTCGTCGCAAGGCACGGCAGGCCGTCTTTATCTGGCAGGCGCCGATGCACGACGGAGAGCTGCTCATAGTCCGTATCCTCAGTAGGGCTCGTGACCTCCACCTTGTAGAGGGTCAGCACCTCCTTGGTGAACTTGACCATGGCCTCCTGCCTCGTGTTCAGTGTAAAGGTCTTGACTTTCACTCTTTCGCCTGGCACTCCTTGCAGATACCGAAGAACTTCACCTGATGGTCGACGATTTTAAAGCCGGATTTCTCAGCGATATCCTTTTCCAGCCCCTCCAGCATGTCATCGTCGAACTCCTGCACCCGCCCGCAACGCGTACAGATGAGGTGATGGTGCTGGTGGTGCTCCGGGTCGCTCGTGTTCAGCTCGTAGCGGCTGCAGCCGTCGCCAAACTCCAGCTTCAGCAGAATGCCGAGCTGGGCGAGCAGCTCGAGGCTGCGGTAGACCGTTGCGAGACCGATTTCCAGCTGGCCGTCGCGCAGGATGTCATGCACGTCCTCCGCACTCAGATGCTGGTTCGGATGCTCAAAAAACACGCGCAGCACAATCTGGCGCTGCGGCGTCAGTTTGAGCTGACGCTCCTGCAGGCGCTGCTTGAGATCCTCCATCGTGAATTGCTTCGCCATTTTATTACCCCTTCTGTCGTGTATTTTGACTCATAGCTCCTAAAATACACACTTTTTCATTATAACAAAGAACTGGCAAAAATACAAAGCCATTTGCCAGCCCTTTGTTTGTTCTGTCACATTTACGTGGCCTCAGTTGGCCGCGTGCTTGCCCATGGCGCGCGTGACGCTGAACACGTCCTTGACGCGGCGCAGGCGGTTCATGAGCTGCTGCACCTGCTCAGCGTTTTGCACGCTGAGACCGATGACGACCGTCGAGGTCTTGTTGCTGCGATTCGGGTTTGCGTTGACATTGACGATGTTCATCTTGAGCTCCGACGGCACGGCGATGAGCTCGGCGAGTACGCCGGCGCGGTCGTTGCAGACGATTTCGATTTCCACCGTGTAGTCCTTGTCGAGGCCGATATCCCAGCTCACACCAATGAGGCGCGAAAGGTCGTTATCCTTGAGCACGTTCGGGCAGTCCGAGCGGTGCACGGACACGCCGCGTCCGCGCGTGATAAAGCCCGTGATGGGGTCACCGGGGATCGGGTTGCAGCATTTCGCGAGATGCACGAGAATGCCGCCCTCGCCCTCGACGAGCACGCCGTGGCTGGACTTGCTGCTCTTGTGCGCATTTGCGCGCGGGTTTGGCACCTTGATTTCCGAAAGCAGTTTCGACACGTCCTCAGGCGTGTTCTTCTGCACTTCCTGTTTTTCCAGCTCGATGAGTTTTGTGAGGACGCCGTGCATGGCGAGACCGCCGAAGCCAACCGAGGCCAGCATGTCGTCGCGGCTCGCGATGCTCATCTTCTCCGCCACAGCATCAAGACGCGCGTCAGCCAGCACCTGCTTCGGCGCATAGCCGAGGCGCTTTGCCTCCTCCTGCAGCATGTTGAGGCCGTGCTGGATATTCTCCTCGCGCTTCTCTTTTTTGAACCAGGAGCGGATTTTGCTGCGCGTCTCCGACGAGGCCACGATGTTCAGCCAGTCGCGGCTCGGGCCATTGTTGGCCTTGTTCGTGATGACGGAGACGATGTCGCCGTTTTTCAGCTTGTACTCGAGTGGCACGAGCTTGCCGTTGACCTTGGCGCCCGTGCAGTGATGGCCGACCTCCGTATGAATGCGGTAGGCGAAATCGATGGGGTTCGAGCCGTTCGGCAGGTTCAGCACGTCCCCCTTCGGCGTGAAGACGAAAACCTCATCGGAGAAAATATCGACCTTCAGCGCCTCGAAATACTCTTTTGGGTCCTGGAGTTCCTTCTGCAGGCTGACCATCTGCCGCAGCCAGTTCATCTTTTCGTCCATCTTGCTGGCCGCGCCGATGCTCTTGCCCGCCTCTTTGTATTTCCAGTGCGCTGCCACGCCGAACTCGGAAATCTGGTGCATGGCATGCGTGCGAATCTGGATTTCCAACGGATAGCCGCGCGTCATAACCGTCGTATGCAGCGACTGGTAGCCGTTGGACTTCGGCATGGCGATATAGTCCTTGAAACGGCCTGGGATAGGCTTCCACATGGCGTGGATGACGCCGAGCACGCCGTAACAGTCTTTGACGTTGTCGACAAGCACGCGCACGGCCGAGAGGTCGTAGAGCTCGCTGAGCTCCTTGTGCCCGCGCTTCATCTTGCGGTATATGCTGTAAAAATGCTTTGCGCGACCGTTGATGTCCGCCTTGATGCCCATCTCGGCGAGCTTGGTGCGTATCTGCTCGATGGCCGTGTCGATAAAAGCCTGGCGCTCACGGCGTTTCTGCTTGACGTCGCGCACGAGATGGTAGTAAATCTCCGGCTCCAGATAACGCAGGCAGAGGTCCTCGAGTTCCCATTTAATGCTGGAAATACCGAGGCGGTTTGCGAGCGGCGCATAGACCTCAATCGTCTCTCGCGCGATGCGCTTTTGCTTTTCCGGCGGCATAAATTTCAGCGTGCGCATGTTGTGCAGGCGGTCGGCCAGCTTAATCATAATCACGCGGATGTCCTTCGCCATGGCGAGGAACATCTTGCGGTAGGTCTCGAGCTGCGCCTCCTCGCGCGATTTGTACTGGATGCGGCTCAGTTTCGTCACACCGTCGATAAGCATGGCAACTTCCTCGCCGAACATCTCCTCCATCTGTTCCTTGCTATAGATGGTATCCTCGACGACGTCGTGCAGCAGCGCCGCCGCGATAGTCACATCGTCGAGGTGCAGCTCGGTGAGGATTTTCGCCACGTGCAGCGGGTGGATGATGTACGTCTCGCCCGAGGCGCGTTTCTGCTCCTTGTGCGCGTCGGCTGCCAGGTCATAGGCCCGCTGGATGAGGCCGATGTCCGCCGTTGGCGAGTAAGCCTTGACGGCATCTATGATGGTGTCGATGGTCACCGGTTCCTTCTCTTTATCCATAATGCCTCACTCCCCCAAGTGCTGCTGATAGTGCCGATACGTCGGCGAGTCCGTGAGTTCCCTGTGCTCCGGGGCCACTGGCAGCTGGCGCGTCTCCCCTGTGCCCGTCAGCAGGCCCAGCTCCGTAAAAATCTGCAGTCCCAGCTGCAGCGTATAGAGTGAAATGTGCCCATAACGCTGCGTATACTGCTGCGCGAGCGCCGCGTCCGTATAGCGGATGCCGCCCTCCTGGCGCTGCAGCTGCGCCAGCAGGCGATAGATGCCCGCGAGCAGGTCGCGCGATGGTGCCACGCGCTCGCCGCGCGCCGGCTCCACGGCCGAGGCCATGAGCTGGATGCTGCGCCGCCCCTGGTACTCGTTGATTTCCGGCTGATAGACGATATCGAGCAGCTCGTTGTTTGCTGCACTCGCGAGCTCGCCGTGCCGCCAGTAGAGCACCGCCATGCGGTTGTCCTGCGTGCCGACATTGAAACGCAGGTGCTCGCCCTGCTTGCCAATGGCACGCGCGCCCCAGCCACGGATATCCCGCACGCCGAACGCCGGCTCGGGGTTGCCTGCGCCGAACGGAGCCAGTTGGCCGATACTCTCAATGAGTTGCTCCGTAACGTCCTCGGGAGCCAGCTCCGCCTCGATGGCCACATGCGGCACGAGCTCCTCGGCCGTCACATGTGCACGCACATAGGCGGCGAAATCAGCGCGGAATTGATCCAGATTTTCCGCGCGCAGGCTGAGCCCCGCCGCCTGCGCATGTCCGCCGAACTGGATGAGGTCATCTTTACAGGCCGAAAGCGCCTCATACATGTTCAACCCCTCAATGCTGCGGCAGGAGCCCTTGCACGTGCCATCTGGCTGAATGGCGCAGACAATAGCGGGGCGGTAGAACTCCTCGACAAGGCGTGAACCTACGATGCCGATGACGCCCGCATGCCAGTCCTCGCCTGCCACGACGATGGCTGGCACCGCGTCCATATCCTGCCCTGCCACCTGGGCCTCGGCACGCGCGAGGATATCCTGCTCCACGGCCTGACGCTGGGCATTGAGCTCATTGAGCTGCTCCGCGAGTGGCAACGCGTCTGCGAGCGACTCGCTCATGAGCAGCTGGACGCCGAGCCGGGCCGAGGCCATGCGTCCCGCCGAGTTCAGCCGTGGCCCGAGCACAAAGCCGATATGCCCGCTCGTGACCGGCTTGGCCTGGTCATTGAGCTTCGTCACCTGCAGCAGCGCCTGCAAGCCGAGAATAGGCGTGTCCTGCATGCAGTTGAGGCCCATTTTGACGATTTTGCGGTTTTCACCCTTGAGTGGCACCACATCGGCCACCGTGCCCAGCGCCACGAGCTCGAGGTCGCCCGCATAGTCCACGCCGCGCAGCTCGCGCCACAGTGCCTGGCAGAGCTTGAATGCCACACCGCAGCCGCAGAGCTCTGCAAAGGGATAGTCGTCATCTGCGCGGTGCGGATTCACCACAGCACAGGCGGGCGGCAGCTCCGCCCCCGGCAGGTGATGGTCCGTGATGACAAAATCCAGCTGTCCCGCTAAATCTGCTACTAAAGTCGTAGAACCGATACCGCAATCGACCGACACGAGCAAATCGTACTCAGTGGCCAGACGCGCCAGCGCTGGTGCATTGAAGCCATAGCCCTCGCTGCGGTCAGGAATGTAGTAGTCCACCTGTGCTCCCAGCGCGCGCAGATTGCGCAGCATGAGCGTCGTCGACGTGATGCCGTCCACATCGTAGTCACCGTAAACGACGATGCGCTCCTGACCATCGATAGCCTGCCGAATACGCGCTACAGCCTTATCCATATCCTGCATGGCCAGTGGGTCATGCCACGGCTGCGCCTCCGGATGCAGAAACGCCTCCGCATCCGCCGCCGTTGTAATGCCGCGATGTACCAGCATCTGCGCCACGAGTGGCTCCAGCGCCAGTTGCCGGGCCAGTGTTCCTGCCTCCTGGTGCGCAGGATTGACCATCCATTCCTTAATCATTGCGTCTGTATACTCCTAAAAAATCATTTTACGTCTCTATTTTAAACTAGTTTACACTGATTATCAATAGTTTGCACTGCCCGCGTGACACAAAACCGCCCGGATTTCTCCAGGCGGTTACGTTGTGACAGGCCAATACACTGTTAAAATTATCCCCTGCAAGTGCGTGCGCTCACAACTGGCGTCGCAACAAAAAGAGGAAAAACGGCGCGCCGAGCACGGACATGATGATGCCGACCGGCAGCTCCAGTGGGGCGAACGCCGTACGTGCGAACGTGTCCGCGAGCATGACGAGCGCCGCGCCAAGCAACGCCGACGCTGGCAGCAGCCAATGATGGTCCGAGCCGATGAGCAGCCGTGCGGCGTGCGGCACGATGAGACCGACAAAGCCCAGCAGCCCCACGACGGCCACGGCACTCGCCGCGAGCAGGGCGGCCACAGCCGTGAGCCAGAGCCGCGCGAGTTCCACGCGCAAACCGAGACCCTGCGCCATATCGTCGCCAAGCTGCAGGATGTTCAGCTGGCGCGCGCCGA
This sequence comes from uncultured Veillonellaceae bacterium, assembly GCA_900316275.1. GTDB lineage: Bacteria > Bacillota > Negativicutes > Selenomonadales > Selenomonadaceae > UBA2897. The sequence continues at coordinate 5,140 of ONCF01000052.1, read as the reverse complement.
GCAATGCCAATACACCGCCCACGCAGGTATAGGGTGCGAGCAGTGTGACCTGCGGCCAGCTGCGCGCCGAGAGCCCGCCCACGAGCCAGATAAGTGCGCTGTGCACTCTATCGCTGTTCAGTATCATGAGCGCCGAGATACAGGCGCCGAAAAAGGCCGACACAGCCACTCCTGCGAGGATAATGCGCAGCGGCTGGATGCCGTTTTTCCACGCGAGCACGTAGATGAGGAGTGCCGCCCCCAGCGCACCCAGAAAGGCCGCCGGCGTCACGAGCCAGCCCGCCTCCGGCAATGCGAGCAGCACGAGGATACCCATGAGGCCCGCGCCCGACGAGATACCGATGATATGCGGATCGGCGAGCGGGTTGCGCATGATGGCCTGCAGGATAGCGCCCGCGAGCGCGAGGTTCACGCCCGTGAGTGCCGCCACGAGCGTGCGCGGCAAACGGATGTTGCGCAAAATCTGCTCGTGCGTGCCAGTGCCGCCCGTGAGGCTCGCAAAGATTTCCTGTGGCGAGATAGGCACGGAGCCGAGGCCGATGCTCGCGAGCGCCCCCACGAACACCAGCAGGGCAAACAGCACCAGCAGCCCTCCCTGTCTTGGCCAGCTGTACCGCCAGTTCTTGCTCTTGGCGTCCGCTTCACCGCTCCCAACCTGTTGTACTTTTGTCCCGCCGCCAGCCGCAGTATTTTTTCCCTCCACCATTATTTAGTCACGGCCTCAGGATAGAGGCAATGCGCCATGTAGGCGGCCGCCTCGGGGTAGTGCAGGCCGGGGCTGAGCAGGAACAAATTCTGCGGCAAATAGTAGACGCGCCCGTCGCGCACGGCGGGGATGGTTTGCCAGGCCGGGTTCTCCTGCATCGTCTGCGTCATGCTGGCCTTGATGGCCTCGATATCGCCCATGCTCGTGATAAAGAGCACGTCCGGATTCTGCGCCACGAGAGACTCCAGGCTGTACGGTGCCGTGTCGGGGTGCTTTTTGTTTGGCGTGAGGTCAGCCGCCGTATTCGTCCAGCCGAGGAGCTCCGCCACCGAGCCCGCGATGCTGCCCGGCAGCTGCACGGAGAGGCCATTCGTCGTACTGTGGATAATGGCCACGCGCGGTGTGCTCTGCCCTTTAATCTGTTCCTTGACCTGTGCAAGCTGAGCGTCCATATCCGACAACACCTGCTCGCCTTTGGCCGTTTCGCCTGTCACCTGCGCAAACATGCTGATTTCATGTTGCACATCCGCGTACGTCTTGCCAGACACGACGAGCGTCTGAATGCCATTACCCTCCAGCGTGTCGACGAGCTTTTCGTTCATACCCTTGTTTACGATGACGAGGTCCGGCTCGCAGGCGAGGACTTTCTCCACGTCAATCTGGTAGACCTTGCCCACGCTGGCCTTATCTTTAGCGAAATCGGGCAATGTCTTGGAGTCAGGCCGCCCCACGACATCGCCGCCCACAGCTGCGAGCGGCTCAAGGAACGAGGCCGAGGTCACGACGATGCGCTCCGGCCGTTTGTCGAGCACCACCGTGCGCCCGAGGTCGTCCGTAATCTCCGCGTGAAAGGCGCTGCTAGTGCCGCTGGAGCCCGTACTCTGCGTGCCGCCACAGCCTGCCAACAGGGCAAGGGCCAATACCAGCACGCCAAGCATCAGTACGTGCAGCCCCCTGTGCAATCCCCGCCTCCCCTGATATGGGCTGCACAACGCGCCTAGTTCCGGCTGTGTGACATGATTGGCAGGCATGACTTGCGCCAGCCATTTATTTAGGTCTTTCATCGGTCCGCCCCCTTTTTGTTGGGCGGATTTTTCCGCGTGAGTATCGTCGAGAGATAATTCAGCTTTTCGTTGCGATGCGCGGGCACGTCACGGATGACGCGCTCCTCGGGCAGGCCAGCCCGGCTCACGAGCACGGCCTGCTCCGAGAGTTGTGCCGCCTCGAGATCATCCACAATCTGCGAAAAGTTCTTGTAGACCTTCATGAGCACGACGTTATCCGCCGCCGCCAGCGCGCGCTGAATTTTCTCCTCGGGTGCCGTTGCCGGTATGATGGAGAGGATATCGTCCCCCTCCACGATAGGATAGCCCGTGCGGCTGCCGATAGCCGCGAACGCGGGCACGCCGGGGATGGTCTCGATACGCACGTGCGCATCCCTGAGCAGCCGGTAGATGTAGATGTACGTGCTGAAAAACATCGGATCGCCGAGCGTGAGGAACGCCACGTTTTTCCCCGCCTCCAACAGCGCGAGGATTTCGTCGCGGTTCGCCTCCCACGGGCGCGTATCCTGCGCGAAATCCCGCACCATAGGGAACGTCTGGTAGACAATCTCCACATCCGGCCGCAGATACGGCCGCGCGATGGACAGCGCGAGACTGTCCTCCTTTTTTTCGGTTTTGGGCGCAATGAGCACGTCCGCCGCCTGAATGGCATGGATAGCCTTGACGGTCAAGAGCTCCGGATCGCCCGGCCCCACGCCGATACCATAGAATGTACCCTTCATCGCAAATATCCTCCCAACATGTCAATCAACCTCCTGAATGATTAAAAAATATATCAACAAAAATATTATACCATATTTAACCCCATACGCCCCAAAAGCTTTGCCCGCCACACCTAAACAGAAAAGCCGGGGACAGCTCCTTTACAAAACGCTGTTCCCGGCTTTTCCGTCTCAATAGCTATCGGCCCACGATAGCAGCACTGCTGCCATCAGGCGACGCCGTTAATCGTAATCGTATGCCCCGCCTCGGCAGCTTTGGCCAATTTCGGCAGATGGACGCTCAGCACGCCATCCTTGTAGTCGGCGGTTGCCTGCGCCTCATCGATATTGTCAATGTAGAACGAACGGCTCATGCTGCTCTGGCTGCGCTCGCGGCGCACATAGTTGCCCTTTTCGTCCTGCTCATCCCTGGACTGCTCATTCTGCGTAGCAATCGTCAGGTAGTTGTGGTCGTACGTCAGGGAGATATCCTCCTTCTTGAGCCCCGGCAGCTCTGCCGTGAGCTCATAGCTCTCGCCGTTGTCTTTGACATCGACCTTGAACTCCGGCATATGGAAGCCCTGCATGAACGGTTCATCAAAGACATTCATCAGGCGATCGAACACGTTTTCGTCTTTCGCGAGCTCATTGTGTGATACAAATGGAACCAAACCAAACATGATCAAAATCCCCTTTCGCTGTCTTGCCAGCACCTGCCTGGTGTCGGCTGCAATCTGTTTGTTGTTTCCCGGGCGGGACCCGTGGGAGTTTTGCACCTGCCCGGTGCTCTCGTTCCCGGTCCCTTTCCCTCTTGACATCTATATAATAGCTCTTAAAGGTCAAAAAGTCAATAGGTCAAATAGAAATTTTGACATTTCCTGCAAACCACACTATACTAAGGCATGGTTTCATTGTGCAGATTGCTGAAAGAGGGTATTGTGTGCTGCAGCGTTATGTGATTTTTGCCGTGGCGACGGTGATTCAGTCGGCGGGTATTGCTCTGGTCGTCAAGAGCCTGCTGGGCACGTCGCCTATTTCTAGTTTTCCCTATGTGCTCAGTCTGATTTTCCCACATACACTGGGAGAGTTCACCTTTGCCGTGAATATGCTGCTGGTGCTCGGGCAGGTTTTACTGTTAAGGCATGACTTTGACCGTATCCAGTGGCTGCAGGTGCCAATGACGCTCTTGTTCGCCTGCGCCATTGACTTCTTCATGGGCGTCTGGAGCTTCGTGACGCCTAATAGCTACTTCTGGCAGCTGGTGCCGCTGGTCTGTGGCACGACATTCATCGCGCTCGGCGTATCCCTGCAGGGTATTGCCAACGTGCTCATGCTGCCCGGCGAGGGGTGTGGAAACACCCAACCATTTAGCAAACAGGCTCTGTGTGAGTCCCGTACTGTGCCGGATTTCTTTAACTTCATCCGCTGAATAGACTGTCAACGGCTCAATTTCTATAGAAATGGTATCCCTGCGTAAAAACTTCTTTTCGCTCTTGGCATCGGCAATAGCTTCATCCAATGCACCGTTCAGGACATCGAACATCTCGCTCATCCTTATTTCCCCCTTCACGACAACCTTGATAGCGCTATCTTCCAGCCGCAACTCAGCATCGCGCTTGCATGTATTCTCGAACCAATATAAGTGCCAGCCGCGCCCGAACGGGTCAAACGGGCAGATAAAGATAAGCGTCACAGGACCAGTATTACAACAGGGCAAGAACTTTGGGCTGCAACTCGGCAGGTATTTTCAGTAGTTCCATAGCTTTCTCTTTAGTACAGTTAAGGGTTTCCATCAAGGAGCGTGCCGCTTCTGCCTTGCCTTTGGTCTCACCTTCTACTAAACCTTCTTCACGGCCTTCTATTCGGCCTTCCTCGCGGCCCGCCTTACGCGCATCGCGCAAGTGCAACTCGTACGTCATATAACTCACCCTTTCGTATTCATCACGCTTAACCGCATGCACTCGCTCATCCAAAGCCTGTACCAGCGGGTTTGCACTGATTATGCCGCTGTTCACGTAGTCCATGAATGCCTGTAGCTGCAGCGATATCCCTTCACCCGTGCCATGAGTATTCAAGACAACCTTGATAGCGCCATCTTCCAGACGCAGCTCAGCGTCACACTTGCATGTATTCTCGAACCAGTACAGGTGCCAGCCTCGCCCGAACGGGTCAAACGGGCAGATAAAGATGACCAGTGTCTGCCGCAAATCGGCAAAATCCCGTCCCTGTGCCAAAATCTCGGCATCAATCTGTGATTGGTAGTAGCGCAGGCGCTGCGGCAGCGCGTCCTCTGCCTCGTTGCGCACCTGCATCTCCACATCGTAGATGGTATGCGCTTCGTCCTCCACATACACATCCAGCCGAACGCCCCGGCTCGTGTAGCCAGCCTTTAACGACAATTCCTCGGTCAAATACCGGATATCGCTTATAGGCTGATCGAGTATTGCCTCCAAAACGCCCTTGCACAGCTGCTTGTCCTTCATGACGGCCTTGAACATGAAGTCGTCCTGAATGGTCAAGTCTTCCCACGCTTTGATAGTATACGGCATGGCTTTGTCCCCTTTCGTATATGTATATTTTACCTATTTACATAGAGAATAACAAGAATATCTGCTATAAAGTTTCAGCCTCTTTCGCACTTCTTTTTTTTGATTTATTATATGATTTTT
>ONCF01000076.1 GCA_900316275.1 uncultured Veillonellaceae bacterium | reverse complement strand
GTTTCCTACCGCGAGTTCGAGCACTCTCTCATCAAGCCGCGTCTGCGTAACTACGCCGTAGCCAAGAAAGAGTAAGAGGGAGGACAAAGAGAATGGCAGAACAGAAAACCGTAAGATTTATTATCGAGCGCCAGGACGGCCCGAAAGACAAGCCGTACACGCAGGAGTTCGATGTACCCTACCGTCCGGGCCTCAACGTCGTGGCTGCGCTGATGGAAATTCAGAAGAACCCGGTGACCGTGTCCGGCGAGAAAGTCGCCCCGGTCGTCTGGGAGTGCAACTGTCTGGAGAAAGTCTGCGGCGCTTGCATGATGGTTATCAACGGCAAAGCCCGTCAGGCCTGCTGCTCGCTGATTGACAAGCTGGAGCAGCCGATTCATCTGGCCCCGGCGCGCACGTTCCCGGTCATCCGCGACCTGCTCATTGACCGCTCCGTGATGTTTGAGTCGCTGCAGCGCATCCAGGGCTGGGTCGAGGTCGACGGCACGTGGGAGGTCAAGGACGCTCCTATCCAGAACCCGTACACGGCGCAGACGGCCTACGAGATTTCGCACTGCATGACCTGCGGCTGCTGCCTCGAGGCCTGCCCGAACGTCGGCCCGCAGTCTGACTTCATCGGCCCGGCTCCGACGGTCCAGGCCTACCTGTTCAACCTGCATCCGCTGGGCAAGTTCGATGCGCCGAAACGCCTGAACGCGCTCATGGAGAAAGGCGGCATCACGAGCTGCGGCAACAGCCAGAACTGCGTTGAGGTCTGCCCGAAGAAGATCAAGCTGACGACGTACCTCGCCCAGCTGAACCGCGACGTCAACAAGCAGGCGCTGCGCAACATCTTCAACCACTAAGTTTTATTGCTTATTTGAGGACCCGTCCTGAGGGACGGGTCCTTTTGCGTGCCTATAACAATCACTTGCATATTCCTGCGTAATTAGCTATGATTAAGGTATATATGAGCTCCGGCGCAAGGTGGCGCGGAGCAGGTGTGTGTAATGTAGGATGATAGTGTATGAGAAGAGCAAAACGAGTTCCCTTGAGTCCCTTGTTAAAACGTTACAAATACTATTTCGACCTCTTGAAAAAGACCACGGATGAATACCTTTTTCTTGCCGACCTGACCAGTGGCATGGTCATGGTCTCGCCGAACCTCGTGCAGGATTTCGACCTGCCGGGCGAGGTGATGCACGGGCTGGTTGAGCAATGGGCCGAGCTGATACACCCGGAGGAACGGGGCCAGTTCGAGGCGGCCATGCGCTCGGTGAAACAGACGGAGGGCATCTACGACTACACGGCGGAGCACCGCGTGCGCACGCGCAAGGGTGAGTACGTCTGGCTGCGGGTGCGCGGCCAGGTCGGCACGGACCTTGAGGGCCGGCCGAACCTCTTCGCCGGCATGATGTCGCGCATGGCGAAGCGCAACCAGGCCGATGAGGTCACGGGTCTGCTGAACAAATATCAGTTCGAGCACGGCGTGAAAGTCGCGCTCGCGAACTACCGCGCGACACAGGAGGGCGGCGCCATCCTCGTGTTCGGCCTCGACAATTTCAAAATCGTCAACGAGACGTACAACCGCTCCATGGGCGACCGCGTGCTCAAGCACGTGGCACGCCTCGTCGAGCAGCTGCTGCCGCCATTGTTGCCACTGTACAAGCTGGACGGCGACGAGTTTGCCATTATCTATCCCGGAGCGAAACAGGAGGATATCGCCAAACTTTTTGCGAGCATCCAGCAGTGCCTCGCGCGCCCGCAGGAGCTCGAGGGGCACCAGTATTTCTGCACGGCCTCGGCCGGTACGGTGTTCTACCCGCAGGCGGGCAAGGACTACCTCGTGCTGCACAAGCACGCCGAGGCGGCCATGGACCTCGCGAAGCGTGACGGCAAGAACCGCAACTGCCTGTTCAGCAAGGACCAGTACAACCGCTGGGTGCGCTCCATCGCCATGCGCGACAGCATCTGGGACAGTGTGGAAAAGGGCTGTGTCGGTTTCAGCCTGTTTTTCCAGCCCCAGGTCGACGCAGCGACGCAGCGGCTCATCGGCGCCGAGGCGCTGCTGCGCTGGCAGAGCCCTAAAGGCCGCATGGTCGCGCCCATGGAGTTCATCCCCATCCTCGAGGAGACGAAGCTCATCATTCCCGTGGGCAAGTGGATTTTTGAGCAGGCACTGCTCATTTGTAAAAAGTGGCGCGAAATTGTGCCCGACTTCCGTGTGAGCGTAAACATGAGCTACGAGCAGGTCAAGGACCTGTCGTTCAAAGAGTTCGTGGGTGCCTGCCTGCGCCGCTACAACATGCCGCCGGAGTCCGTCATCCTCGAGCTCACGGAGAGCAAAATCGTCGCGGACTGGTCATTTGTGAACCAGCAGTTCGACTTGTTCCGCCAGCAGGGCATCGCCATTGCCATGGATGATTTCGGCACCGGCTACTCGTCGCTGGCCTCGCTGAAAAATCTCTCCTGCGATATCGTGAAAATCGACCGTGAATTCGTGAAGAAAATCCTCGAGACGGACTTCGACAAGCGCCTCGTGAAATACGTTGTCTCGCTCTGCCACAGCATCGGCATCCATTGCTGCATCGAGGGCGTGGAGCAGGAGGCAGAGTACGAGTTGCTGACAAAGGAATGCCACGCCGACACGATTCAGGGCTACTATTTCGGCCACCCGGAGAGCGTGGAGAACTTCGAGGCCAAATTCCTCGCGCCCATTAAAGCAGGCCAGACAGGAAAGGAAAACTGACATTTTATGCCTAGAGATAAAGCACAGGAAAACATCACGCTGCTGGGGGAGAAGCGCGTCCCCTATGACTATGACTACCATCCTGAGGTGCTGGAGACGTTTACGAACAAGCACCCCGACCACGACTACTGGGTGAAGTTCAACTGCCCGGAGTTCACGGCGCTCTGCCCGATTACGGGCCAGCCGGATTTCGCGACCATCTACATTTCCTACGTTCCGGACGTGAAAATGGTCGAGAGCAAGTCGCTGAAACTCTACCTCGTGAGTTTCCGCAACCACGGCGATTTCCACGAGGATGTCGTGAACGTGATTATGAAGGATCTGATTCGGCTCATGGAGCCGAAATACATCGAGGTCTGGGGCAAGTTCCTGCCGCGTGGCGGCATCTCCATCGACCCCTATACGAACTACGGCCGTCCGGGCACGAAATACGGGAAACTGGCCGAGCACCGCTTTATGGAGCATGACCTCGTGGCCATGGATAAAGTAGATAACCGTTAAAACACCAAAGGCAGGCTGCTGTTGGCGGCAGCCTGCCTTGAGTTTTGCACCAAGGATTGAATTTTAGGCATCCCCACTGGGGAAGTTGGCGCCCGTCAGGGCGACTGAAGGGGGCTTGTTATGCCACGACGTCAGAAGCGCATTGCGCTCGTCAACGATATCACGGGTTTTGGCCGCTGCTCGATTGCGGCGGAGCTGCCGCTCATTTCGGCCATGCAGATACAGGCCTGCCCGCTGCCGACGGCGATACTCTCCGTGCACACGGGTTTTCCCGACTATTATCTCGACGATTTCACGGAGCAGCTGCCGGACTATATCACGAGCTGGGAAAAGAACCACCTGACGTTTGACGGCATCGCGACGGGCTTTCTCGGCTCGGCGACGCAGATTACGCTCGTGCGCGACTTTATCCGGCGGTTCCGTACGCAGGCCACACGCGTGATGGTCGACCCCGTGATGGGCGACCACGGTAAACTGTATGCGTCCTATACGCCCGCCATGTGCGCGCGCATGGGCGAGCTCGTGGCGCTCGCGGATCTCGTGACGCCGAATCTCACGGAGGCCTGCCAGCTGCTGGGTATGGCGTATCCGGCGGGCGGGCAGTGCAGCGAGAGCGACCTCGCCTATATGGCGGCTGGGCTCGCCGAGCTCGGCCCGGCGCAGGTCGTCATTACGGGACTCAGCTCCGGCGACCAGGTGGGCAACTACCTCTACGAGGCGGGGCAGGGCAGTCTGCAGTACCAGCCGCGTGTGGGCGGTGACCGCTCGGGCTCGGGCGATGTCTTTGCGGGCATCGTGGCCGCGAGCCTCGTGCGCGGCGACACGTTGCGCACGGCTGTCGAGCGCGCCGCCGCTTTCATCGCCAAATGCATGGCCTACGCCGAGGAGCTCGACCTCCCCTGGAACTACGGCCTGCCGTTCGAGCAGTTTCTCACGGAATTAAAGTAAAAGAGGCACAACACTATGATCGTTTACGCAACTCACGCCGGCGGGCGGTATTTGCCGCTGGAGCAGTCCCTCGCGGAGCAGCCCGAGGGGCTGCGCAATCTCTATGTGAATATCACGAACCAGTGCAACTGCAGCTGCACGTTCTGCCTGCGCAACAAAAAGCACATGGCGGCGGAGCACTCGCTCTGGCTGCGCGAGGGTGAGCCAAGCGTGGCCGAGGTAGAGGCGGCGCTCGACGCCGTGCCCTGGCAGTATATCAAGGAGGTCGTGTTCTGCGGCTTCGGCGAGCCGACGCTGCGCCTGCCCGAGCTGCTCGCGCTCCTGCGCTACGTCAAGGAAACGCATCCCGGCCTGCCCACGCGCCTGAACACGAACGGCCTCGCGGAGCTGCAGTACGGCCGCGACGACATCGCAGAGCAGTTCGCGGGCATCCTCGATACCATCTCTATCAGCCTGAACGCCTCGAACGCGGCGCGCTACTACGAGCTCACGCGCGCGCGTTTCGGCCTGAAATCCTGGGAGGGCATGCTCACATTTGCCGAGCATTGCCGGCCATATGTGCCGCACGTCGTGCTGACCATCGTCGACCACGTGGAGGGCGAGGACGAAATCGCCAAGTGCCGCGCCCTCTGCGCAGAGCGCGGCCTCACGCTGCGCGTCAGACCTTACGAAGAAAATTAAACATACTAAAAGACCGGCTGAGCATTTTCGCTACAGCCGGTCTACTGCGTTAACAACATAGAAACCTGCTTCAATCCTTCTCTGGTTCACTGACGTTGTGCACCTTTAACTTCGGGGCTTTCCGGTACAGTTGCGTGTCCATACGGTCGCCATACCGTCCTTACTCGCACAGTCATCGATAATGTTTTACTTCAACGTGGCACTTGCTAGTCAGTACGGAGAGAAGCCGTCTCGCGAGGAATCAACAATACACATCATCCTTTCGCGTCTCCATGGATCCAAGAACCGTATCACCGGTGATACATACGACAGGTGGTTACTGCTGCTCCGTCGCCCTACAGGACTCGGGAGCTTTAGGGGAACTACCTTGGTTCTTTTTACACTCTTATAGTAGCACAGTTGTCAGATAATTGCAATAGTTGCGAGAAGAATTTTTAAAAGGATAAAGTATACAGAAAACATTTATTGAACAATAACAAATGCGTGTGTTACAGCCGCGGCGAATATAGTATAATAGTATACGATAACAAGTCCTGTAGTGAGGATTTGCCTGCGGCGCGAGGGAGACGCGCGGCACGCGTGGTGCACAGGCAGGTTCCTGTCCTTTGGCGAGGAAAGAGAGAGACAAAGCATGAAAAATCTGGTCATTATCCGCGGCGGCGGTGAGCTCGGCAGTGCCATTGCCTGCACGCTGCACCGCACGGGCTTCCGCGTGCTCATACTGGAGCAGGCACAGCCGACGGCCACGCGCCGCCGCGTCGCGTTTGCCGATGCCATGACGCGCGGCGAGGCCACGGTCGAGCGCCTGACCTGCCACAAGGCCGAGGAGCTCGACGAAGCGAAGCGTCTGCTCAAGCACGGCGAGATTGTGATGCTCGACGATGCGGATGGCCGCTATATCAGCTGGTTCAAGCCGAACGTCGTCGTCGATGCCATCACAGCTGACAAGCCATTGGGCACGAACAAGCAGATGGCGCCGTTCACCGTGGCGCTCGGCCCCGGCTACTGCGCGGGCCGCGACGTGGATGTCGTGGTCGAGACGGGGCGCGGCCACAGCCTCGGACGCCTCGTCTACGAGGGCTTTTCCTCGAAGGGTGACCTCGCGGCGGCGTCGGGCGGGGAAACGGATACGGATGCTTCGCTCGAGCATATCATCTTTGCGCCTGCGGCGGGCAAGCTGGAAATCATGCAGTCCATCTCGCTGCTCGTCAAGCAGGGCGACCTGCTCGCGCGCCTCACGGACAAGAAGGACCAGGTCACGGAGGTGCGCGCGCCGTTTGACGGCGTGCTGCGCGGCGCACTGCCGAACGGCCGCAAGGTCAAGGTCGGCCAGCGCATCGCCGAGCTGCACCCGACGCTCGAGCAGGAGGAGTGCTTCACCATCTCCGACAAGGCGCGCTGCATCAGCGGCAGTGTGCTCGAGGCCGTCGTGGCCTGGAGCACGGCGCACCAGAAAAAGCTGCGCTTCTTCTAAGCAGCGCAACATATAAAGGCACGTGAACTACCGCACTGGCTGGCGGTGGCTGCCGGGTCAGGCGCAAAGGAGCATCCGCGCATGCTGAGTAATTTGTGGGAGACCCTGTTGGATTTTCTTTTCCCGCCGCACTGTCCGCGCTGTGGCGCGTATGTGGAGCGGCGCGGCGGCTGGTGCCCGGCCTGCTTACAGCAGACGGCACTCTGGCGGCAGCTGGCCTTGCCGTCACAATCGCCCCTGACGGCCGCCTGGGCAGTGGGGCACTACCGCGGCGGCCTGCGCGACCTTATCCGCGGCCTGAAATATCACGGCCGGCGCGCCTCCCTGCCGTATATCCGCAGCGTTCTGGCTACGGTACCGGCGGGCTGGTTTGGCCGACTGACCGGTACCGCTGCTGCAGCGTCCTGGCTTGCCGTGCCCGTGCCACTGTTCCCGGCCAAGGAACGGCAGCGCGGCTTTAACCAGACGGAGCTCATGTTCCGTGACTGGCTGGCGGCGCAGGGCATCCCGCTCGCGCGGCTGCTCGTGCGCACGCGCGCCACGCGCCCGCAGTTCGGTCTCGACCGCGCGGCGCGCCGCGCCAATCTGCGCGGGGCCTTTGCCCTCGCACCGGACGCGGCAGCTGCGCTCGCGGGGCGCGATGTGCTGCTGCTCGACGACATCTACACAACGGGCACGACGGCGGACACCTGCGCGGCCTGCCTGCTGACGGGCGGCGCCCGCCGCGTCGTGCTGCTCGCGCTCGCGAGCGACCACGCACCGTATTGAGTTGACTGCGTCAAGCGGGCTGCGCCGTATAGAGCGGGCCCGCGCCAGCGACCAGGCTCACGCTGGGCCGGGCACAGAGAATTTTTGCTGCAGGCAGGAATTCTCCCGCCGGGTGGCGAATAAACACAAGAAAATAGTAGTATCCTGAGGCGCACAGCGCGGGCTGGTGTCTCCTGACATTTGGGGAGTGAAGACTATGTCTGGAAAATTGAAGAATTGTCCTATCTGCGGCAAGATTTTTGCCGATTTCGGCGCGCATGTGTGCCCGGATTGTTTTGATAAATTGCAGGCCAAGGAGTCGGAGGTCGTGAACTACGTGCGCGACAATCCGAATTCCAAAATTCCGGATATCGTCGAGGCGACGGGCGCGGACGAGAAGATGATCAAGCGCATGATTCGCGAGGGCCGCTTCGTACAGGTCGGCGTGCCAATGAGCTATCCGTGCAAGAAGTGCGGCGCGCCTATCACGCAGGGCGATATCTGCAATAAGTGCCGTACGGAGATGCGCGACAGCCTGCAGAAGGAGACGGCGAAGATTGCGGCAGCCAAAGAGGCGGCGCGCATCGGCCGCGGTCAGGGCATGCACTCCATGCGTCAGCCCGACCCGAATCTGACGAAGAGAAAACACTGAGCAGGTATATGCAGCTGTTACTGTGGCAACACATATTCAGGCAGGACTAAGGACCCGTTGAGAATTTCGCAACGGGTCCTTAAGGTTCCTGCCTTTTTTGACGATATACAAGTATGAGGGACTGGGAGCAGTGTCAATGCTCACGGCAGCAGCCTTGCTCCGGCACGGTGTGGATACCGGCTGTCTCTCGGACAGTATATTCCCCTTTCCAGGTAACAGGTGGTGAAACAGATGATTATCAACAACAATGTGCAGGCGCTGTCGAGCCTGTACGCCAGCACACAGCCGACGGCGGTGCGTCACGCACAGCGCGCGACAGCTCCGTCTCCTGTACAGGACAAGTTCGAGGTTTCCAGTGAGGCGCAGAGCTTCAGCAGCCTGCTCAAGGAGCTGCAGAACATGAGCGACGTGCGCGCCGACAAAGTCGCGGCCGTCGAGCAGCAAATAGAGGCGGGCAGCTACGATGTCAGCAGCAGCAATGTCGCGGCGAAACTGCTCAGCCTCCGGTATTGAGGCAACGCAGATGTTTAAATCGGCGTGCCCTCAATACGCAGTGAGCGTGCAGATATGGTCAGGAGGCGCTTATGTGGCAGAAACTCATTGATTTGCTCACGCAGCTGAACCAGGCGTATACGATGCTGGCGAAGCTGGGACGGCAGAAGCACGGAGCCCTCGTCGTCATCGACATGCAGCAGGTCGACGCGCTCAACCAGCAGGAGGAGCAGCTTACGCAGGCTGTGCAGCAGCTGGAGCGGCGCCGCCAGGCCCTCATGCTCGAGCTCGTCAAGAGCGACGCGGGCCTGCGCCCCGATATGACGGCGAGCGATATGCTCGGGCACTGCCCCGGCAACTGGCGCTCGTCGCTGGCGACGCAGCACGAGGCCCTGACCAAACGTGTGGCCGAGGTGCAGGAGCTCTCAGCGAACAACCGCGTGCTCGTGCAGGCGGCGCTGCAGGCCGTGCACTACCACCTGAACCGCATCGGCGGCACGAGCGTGGAGCCGGCCTACGGACACGGCGGCACGGAGCAGGGCACGCAGGGACACCGCAATTTAGATTTTCAGGCCTAAAAGGTCAATCATTTGGTTGGCCAGAGCAGGAGAGTGGAGAGGGAGAGAAATGCAGACGATGCTGGCATTGCTCCAGGAGCAATTAAAAGTGGAAAACGAGGCCATACAAAAACTTGGCGGCCTCGCCCAGGTGCTCAAGGAGCAGAGCAACGGCGCAGGCGTGCGCGAGGCCACGGCGGCTATCGAGCCGCTCCTGCACCAGCTGACGGCGCTGTCCGACAGACAGACGGCGTACCTGGCAGGTGCAGGGGCGGCCACGGCCCAGGCGTGGCTGCAGGCGCAGCCAGCCTCTCCCGAACGGGCTCTGGCCGGCCGCCTCATGGCCGCGCTGGCGGTCATGCAGGGGCGCTTGCAGCAGGCCCTCAGTGGCACGCAGCAGCTGCTCGACCGCAGCAAGGCCTTTATCGATTTTCAGATCAATGTCATGAATCAGGCCCAGGCCAGCGATACTTACGCACCGCCGGGCGCGGCCACGGTGGAGAACCGCCGCGGTCACCGCATGTTCGATGCGAATGTGTGACAGGAGCCTATATCTAGGAGGATGATGAGAGATGCGTTCTACGTTCGCCGGCCTCAATACGATGGTCTCGGGTATTAATACGAACCAGCTGTCGCTCGACACGACGGGCCACAACATCGCCAACGCGGCGACGACGGGTTACTCCCGCCAGAGCGTCGACCAGACGGCCACGCTCGCGCAGCAGGTAGATACGGTCAACGGACATATGCTCGCCGGTACCGGCGTGGCCGCGGCCGCAATCAAGCGTGCGCGCAACATCTACGCGGACAAGCAGTACTGGTCGGAGAACTCGACCAAGAGCTACTATGAGACGCGCCAGACCAACTACGACAAGATAGAGACGATTTTCAACGACACGGACAACAGCGGCGTGCTCAGCGAGCTGGAAAATTTCTACAAGGCGTGGCAGACGCTCTCGAGCGGGGCCTCGACCTCCAGCAACCGCGTGGCGGTCATCTCGGACGCGGAGTCGCTCATCGACAAAATCCAGACGACGGCGACGCAGGTGCAGAGCCAGATTAACGCGCAGTATGATGACCTCAGTACGGATTTGCAGAAATTCAACAGCCTGAGCAAACAGGTCGCGCTGCTGAACAAGAACATCGCCCTCACGGAGTCGGCGGGCGCGGCGGCCAACGACCTGCGCGACCAGCGTGACAACCTCGTCGACGAGATGTCGCAGTATGTGAACCTCAACGTCTACGAGCAGCCGAACGGCATGTACAACATCGTCTCGAACGGTACGAGCCTCGTGACGGGCTCCAGCGCGATGACGCTCGAGCTCTCGGACCCCATCAACAACCCTGTGTACGGCATCAACGACTTCAATATCAAGGTCAAGGAGGCCGACATCGACTTCATGCCGGAGAACGGTATGTTCAAGTCCCTGCAGGACACGATTGCCGAGGACAAGACGTTCATCGACAAAATGGGCAACGTGGCGGCGTTCTTCCTCACGACGTTCAACGACCTGCACCAGCAGGGCGCGGGCATCGACGGCTCGGATGACGAAATCCGCGCCTACACGTCGCAGGAGCGCAGCTACTCCGGCCCGTCGTTCGGCCTGAACTTCTTCGGTGATGACAACACGATTTACAGCTGGGATGACAGCATCCAGAGCGTCGTCGCGCGCAAATACAGCAGCATCACGCGCAGCCTCAGCGTGCCGGACGATGGCACGAGCGAGGCCCGCGTCACGGTGGCGGGCACGCCAGGCGCGGCCGTCACGGCTACGAGCATGAAGGGCATGCAGCTCATCGACGCGCTGTGCATCAACACGAAAATCACGGATGTCTCGGGGCAGAACCTCATTGCGGCGCGCGTACTGACGGTCACGCAGGATACGAGCAGCACGGGCGCGAAGGTACTCGATGCCTACTCCGTCACGCCGAATGGCGCTGGCGACGGCACGAACGCCGTCTACCTGTCGAATTTGTTCAACCTGAACCAGTCCGGCACGCAGGATACGACGACCACGCGCTCTATCGGTGTCATTTCGCTGAACAGTTATTACCAGAGCATGACGAGCAAGCTCGGCAGTGACTCGGAAAATATGGACTCCAAACAGCAGGCCCAGGATGATCTCATCCTGCAAATCACGAACTGGCGCACGTCGACGGCCGGCGTCGACTGGAACGAGGAGCTCACGAACATGATCAAGTTCCAGCAGGGCTACAGCGCCTGCTCGCGCTGCCTGACGACGATGGACGAGATGCTCGACAAGCTCATCAACAGCACGGGCACGGTCGGCCGCTGATAACAGTTAGCTAGGAGAGGTGAGAGATTATGTCACTGCGCGTTTCCAGTACGCAGAATGTCTATAACTACCAGAAACAGCTCAACGCCGCCGACGAGCGCCAGAGCAAGCTCATGGAGCAGGGCGACGGCCAGAAACTGCACCGTCCGTCCGACAACAGCGTTGACTATACGAAATACCTGCGCTACCATATCTCGGACAGCGAGAATGGCCAGTACCAGAGCAATGTGGGCACGGGTATCTCCTGGATGAAGACGACGGACTCCGCCATGGTCAGCATGACGGACATCATGACGACGTTCAAGGAAAAGACTGTCGCGGCCGCGAACGATACGAACACGACGAACGACATGCAGGCCACGGCGAAAGAGATGCTGGCAGAAATCCAGGAGCTCGTCTCGCTCGGCAATACGCAGCAGGGCGACCGCTACGTGTTCGCAGGCCAGTCCGACCGCACGCAGCCGTTTGCCATCTCCACGACGGAGATTGACCGCGGCCTCGCGAAGACGCTCGACGACAACCAGGCCGCGTACTTCAGCGGCAAGCGCGGCGCCGACAGCTCGGGCAGCCTGCATCAGATGCTCACGCTGAACGGCAGCGACGGCAACGTCTACTACCTGAACACGACGAACGGCTACATCTACACGCAGGACTTCGTCGAGAACGGCTACAAGGACAAGACGGCCGCGAATGCCGACGCGAAAGTCGACCCGGCTATCGATGCCGTGGGCCAGTTCGCCGGCTGGAACGACGGCACGCATACGGTCTCCGAGTATTTCAAGAACTCGGGCGAGCTCATCAGCTCCGCTACGGAGCTCACGGGCGCCGAGGCCGTGAACATGACGCAGGACGACATCACGACGCTCTCGTTCACGTTCGCCACGGTGAAGCAGCAGGTCGTGACCTACACGGGCGACCTCAACTATATCTCCATGGTCAAGCAGAACGGCCCGACAGACCCCTCGGCCGACACGGTCAACGTCACGGGGCAGGATTTGTTCGGCAGTGACATCTTCGACGATGCGAACTCCGGCAATAAATGCTCGGGCGCAGCCATGCTGAACGAGATGCTCACTGTCTACGCCAAGACGAACGCCGGCGACCACCTCTGGCTTACGACGGACGGGCAGACGGTCTCCGACCAGGCGCACGCCGTCACGGTCACGGCCGAGACTAAGCTCGGCGCCCGCCAGGGCCTGTATGACTCGGTTAAGGAGATGCTCGGCAACCAGAGCACGACGATTACGCAGGACATCACGGATGTGAGCTCGGCGGACGTCGCGAAGCTCGCCGTGCAGCTCATGGAGGCCCAGGCCGTCTACAACATGAGCCTGAGCCTCGGCGCGCGCATCCTGCCCACGAGCCTTGCCGACTACTTATAAGCGTTATAAGCGAGTTTTAAGCAGGGTTTTGTGCGCAGCGTAGCCAATATATGTTAAAATAGAAGCAAGAGGAAGCAGCAAAGTCCCAGGGAGGGGGTGAGGCGATGCTCTATCTGAATATCCGCCAGACGCAGCCACAGATTGGCCTGCACACGCAGCTCGGGCAGCTCACGGCGCGCTATCAGCCCGCGCAGCTCCATTCGGAGGGGCGGCAGGCCAGCTCGAATGCGGGCTGGACCCAGCCGACACTCGAGATTGACTCCTATGCGAGCCGCCATGCCTATGGCTATACGAACAACGCGGATTTCGCCCGTGAGCACGGGCAGCAGGGATTCTCGGACCTCGCCAAAACGACGGGACAACACTCCGAGGCGGCGTGGTACAATATCACGCACGCCGCACGCCCCGACAGCGGCGAGCCCGCGGCCATCTATGACCGCCAGCTCTCCGAGCGCATCAACCGCCAGCGGCAGCTCGCCATCCAGCTCATCCCGCAGCCCACGATACACATCACGCCGGGCGAGGTCCGCGGCGAGCCCGACCCGGGCGATGTGACCGTGCAGGCCGAGACGCAGGCGTTCGCTGCGACCAACTTCACGCCAGGACGCGTGGAGGTCTATATGAGACAAAAAGGTGAAGTTCACCAATGGACTACGGAAGGTCATTACGATATATACGCCTAGGTTTTTCCCTGAGGCGCAGATATGGAGGCGTAAACGACCATGAAAACAGTTGACACCCTGAGATTTGGCCAGATTGAGGTGGAGGAGGACAAAATCCTGCACTTCGCCGACGGCATCCCCGCGTTCGAGGACGAGCACGAGTTCGTGATTATCCCCTACGACAAGGAGAGCCCGTACGTATTCCTGCAGTCACTCACGACGCCGGATTTAGCCTTTCTCATGACCGTGCCGTTCGTGTTCTTCCCCGACTACGAGTTCGAGCTCGATGATGAGAACCTCGCGAAGCTCGACCTCCGGCAGCAGGAGGACCTGCTGCTCTATGTGCTGCTCACCATCCCGGGCGGCAAGGTGCCTGAGATGACGGCGAACCTCATGGCGCCGCTCGTCATCAACCAGGCGAACATGCAGGCCCGTCAGGTCGTGCTCGAGCAGAGCGGCTACACGACGAAACATCGTCTGTTCCCCGAGAAAAAGGAGGCCTGACGATGCTCGTACTCACACGTAAACCCAAACAGCAGATTATGATAGGTGACGATGTGGTCATTCACGTCGTCGAGGTGCAGGGCGACAATGTGCGCATCGCCATCGAGGCCCCGCGCAGTATCAGGATTTACCGCGGCGAGATTTACCGCGCCATCCAGGAGGAGAACCGCCAGGCCGCAGCGCCGGCGCCAACCTCGCTGGACCTCTCCGGCGCGCTGCCGCCGCAGGCATAAGGAGACGCTGCGTATCAGCGCCGCCACATATTTCACAGTACCACAAGGAAAGCAGCAACAATCTATGGAGGGATTAGGATGATTGGACAGGTTACGGATATCATCACGGCCGCCATCGTGGCCGATGCGACGGCGTCCAGCCATGACACGCGCACGGTACAGGGCAGCCAGACGGTAGCCATGCAGGATGCCGCCGCGCAGGGGAGCCTGCAGGGGGCCATCCAGCAGCAGGGCCTGGCGAATGCAGCCCGTTCGGCGCAGACACAGGACGAGCAGGAGCAGGCTGAGCAGCAGAAACGCCAGCAAGAACAAGAGCAAAAGATGAACGAGTCCCAGGTCAGCTACATGACCCAGGAACTCAACGAGCTCATGAGCCGCATCAATTGCAACCTGCAGTTCAAGTATCACAAAGAAGTGGACACCATGTCCGTCAAGATGGTCGACAAGGAAAGCGGCAAGGTGCTGAAGGAAGTCCCGCCCGAGGAAATGATTCAGCACATGATTAAAGCCAAGGACTGGCTCGGCGCTTTTCTCGATAAAGATGCGTAACTAAGGAGGGAACCAGAATGAGCACCAGCGGTATCTACGGTCTGTCCGGCTCTGGCATCGACGTTGACTCTATGGTCAAGGTCGGCATGCTGACCAAACAGAACCAGTATGACAAGATGTACAAGAAGCAGGTCAAGAACGAGTGGCTCAAGGAGGCCTATGCCGACGTCTACTCGCAATTGAACACCTTCACGAACTCCACGATGTCGAAATACAAGATGTCGTACACGACGAACGCCATGTCCGCGACGAGCGGCAACAGCGCCGTGGCCACGGCCGTCGCAAACTCCGACGCCGTCGCCATGTCGCATACGGTGAGCGTCACGCAGACGGCCTCGAACGCCTATATGCTGACGGATGGCACGATTACCCGCGCCAACACGGATACGACCTCGCCGAGCGATACGACGAGCGGCAAGACGGCCAGTATCAAACTCAAGGATGTGCTGTTCTCGTCCACCGAGCAGGCCGACCTCAAGAGCAAGCTCGAGGCGGGCACGCTCAATGCGTCCGATACGGCCATCTCGTTCACCATCGCCGACGGCACGGGGGCGGAACACACCTCGGCCACGGTGTCCTTCACCTACGAGGATATCCTGAACAGCGACGAGACGCTGAACGACCTCGTCTCGAAGGTCAACGCGGCGGGCGTCAATGTGACGGCCTCCTATGACTCGACGAACGATGCCCTGTCCCTCTATCAGAAAGAGGGTGGCAAAGACAATAAGATTACCCTCACGGTGGCGAACGATGCCAGCTCCAGCGTGGATGACTACAGCCGTACGCTGCTCAACAATCTGAACCTCGCCGCGGTCACGACGACCTCCAAGGACGGCACGGCCACGAGTTCGCTCAGCAGCAAGCTGACGCTCTCGGAAACCAGTGATACCATCGAGGCGGCCGGCACGAACGCCGAGGCGGTTATCGACGGCCGCAGCTACAGCTCGAGCAGCAACAAAATCTCGGCCGCGAACGTCACGTACACGCTGACGTCCATCGGTACGACGACGATGAGCGTGTCGCAGGACACAGACAAAATCGTCGAGAACGTGAAGCAGTTCGTCGAGGACTACAACAAGATGCTCGACTCGCTGAACTCCAAGTACAACGAGAAGCAGTACAGCGACTACGGCGTGCTCACGAAATCGCAGGAAGACGCGATGACGAGTGACCAGGTGACAAAGTGGAACGAAAAGGCGAAATCCGGCCTGCTCTACCACAACCAGACTATCGCGAAGATTCGCTCGGCTATGCGCGAGGCGCTCTATACGCCGGTGGAGAGCGTGGACAGCAGCTACAACAGCATGATGGCCATCGGTATCGAGTCCACGACCGATCAGGGGCACGTGACGCTGGACGAGAACAAACTGAAAAAAGCCCTCGCGGCTGACCCCGACTGCGTCTATCAGATCTTTGCCTCGTCGGGTGACAAGACGGTCACCAAGGCTGACGGCACGACGACCACCGAGACCGACTACGACAAGGAAGGCGTCATCAACCGTCTCTATGACAAACTCAACGACAGCCTGAGTACCATCAAGGACTACGCCGGTACTTCGAGTTCTACGAGTGACAGCAGTACGCTCGGCACGCTCATCCAGAACCTTCAGACGAAGATGTCTGATTTCAAGGTGAAGATGGATGCCTATGAGGAACTGCTCTATAAAAAATACGATGCTATGGAGACGGCTATCGCCAAGCTCAGCGCCCAGTATAACTACGTCAGTGGCAGATGACAGGCGCAATAGGGTGGCAGGGTGTGCTGCTGCCGCGTGAGCCGGATCTATGGTTTTGAGGAGGAACACATATGGTAAATCCCGCAGCTGAAGCCTACAAGCGCCAGCAGATTATGACGGCGACGCCCGAGGCACTCACGCTGATGCTCTACAATGGCTGCCTGAAGTTCATCGATGAGGGCAGTGCCGCGCTGGAGAAAAAGGACTACGAGAACACGAACACATTTTTCCAGAAGGCACAGGCCATCATCACGGAGTTTCGCGCGACGCTGAACATGGACTATGAAATCTCGCATCAGCTGATGCCGCTCTACAACTACGCCTACGACCGGCTCGTCGAGGGCAATATGAAAAGCGACCCGGCCCAGATTCAGGAGGCGCGCGACATCATCCAGGGCCTGCGCGATGCCTGGGCCCAGGCCATGAAAAAGGCGCGTCAGGAAAAGGGCGTGCAGAAGGGCAATGCGCAGGGTGACAGCTATGTCGGCTGAGGCGGGCAGCCCCGCCCCGCAGCCGGCGGCTGGCGGTGTCACTGGCGGCACGGCCGGCACGGCACCGCAGGTCGAGATGCAGCGCCTCTGGCAAATGTATCTCACGCTGTCACAGGAGTTGCTGAAATTCATCGGGCGCGAGGACGTCGATGAGTTCCTCGACATCGTACCGCAGCGCGGCACGGTCGTCGAGAAGATGCAGGCGCTGCCCGCGGACGTCATGACGGCGTTCCGCCGCTCGGCCGAGGGGCAGGCGCTCGCGCGCGAGATCAAGCCGCTCGACATGCAGATTCTCTACAAGGCGAAGGCCTGGCTCAACAAGAGCAAGCGCCAGAACGCCATGGTGCGCAGCTACGACCTCACGGCGCAGAAACTGAATCCCCTCGGCAACCTCGTGAACCGCAAATACTAAAAGGCGCTTACGAAAAAAATCTATTTTTAATGCAAAATACACTTAACTTCCTTGGACTTGGTCCGATATAATAAGTGTAAAGCAAAGGTAATAAGTTGCAGGCAGGTCACAGTCAGCTAGCAGCTGGGGCGGGCAGGCAGCATATTATAAAGCTAAGCGGTGGGCAAGGATGTCCACCAACAGGAAATTAACACTCTAACATCAGGGAGGAATAACATCATGTCAATGGTAGTAAAGAACAACATGTCGGCTGTCAACACGCTGAACATCCTGAACAAGAACTCGTCCGCACTGTCCAAGAGCCTG
>ONCF01000057.1 GCA_900316275.1 uncultured Veillonellaceae bacterium | reverse complement strand
CGTCTCACCGTTGTTGAAATGACCGACGTATGCATCACAGAGATTGACGCCGATGTGGTCAGCAATCTTCTTGGCCAGGTCCGGGTTGGCGTTACCGGTCAGGATGCATAAATTGCCAGTGTCTAAAGCCATTTTGTAAAAAACCTCCATAAATCTTTGCCTGGATATGAACTTTTCCGAAATCACGTGAAAAACAGGTCACGCGTCCTGTATTGATAGTATAACACGGTTTCCTAAAGATTAACAACCATCACAGGAAAAATACACGTTGTGCACCTTGTTACACTTATCGCCTGTTACTTCTGGTCGCGTTTATCCGACCAATGCTCGATGATGACCTGACGCGCGCGCGCAATGGCGAGGCCTTTGGACGGTACCGTGTCCGTAATGGTCGAGCCGGCCGCGATGTAGCCGTTGTCCTCCACCGTCACCGGTGCCACGAGGTTCGAGTTGCAACCGACGAAGGCGTCATTGCCAATCTTCGTGCGGAACTTTTTCTTGCCGTCATAGTTGACCGTGATGGTGCCGCAGCCCATATTGACACCCGAGCCCATATCCGTATCACCGATATAGGAGAGATGCGGCAGCTTCGAGCCCTCGCCGACGTTCGAGTTCTTGACCTCGACGAAATTGCCGATTTTCACGCGCGGTGCGAGGTGCGTGTTCGGGCGGATATGCGTGAACTGACCGAGGATGACATCATCGTCGACCACGGCATCATGTGCGTAGGTGAACTGCCCCGTCACACGATTGCCAACCTGCATGTTCTGGAAACGCACGCAGGGGCCAATCTCGCAGTCCTCGCCGATGACCGTACTGCCCTCGAGCCAAGTCTGCGGGTAGATGACCGTATCGCGGCCCACCTGCACATCCGCATCAATATAGGTCGTCGCGGGATCCATAATGGTCACACCCGCCGCCATGAGCGCCTCATTCTTGCGGCGGCGCAGGATGCGCTCCGCACCCGCAAGCTGCTGGCGCGAGTTGATGCCCAGCGTGTCCTCGTAGTCATCAGCAGCCACGGCCCAGATTTTCTCACCCTGCTGCTTGAGGATGCCGAGCACGTCCGGCAGGTAGTACTCACCCTGCGCGTTGTCGTTCGTCACTTTGGCGAGCGAGGCAAACAGTGCCTGCGCGTCAAAGCAGTAAATGCCCGAATTGACCTCGCGCACCTCACGCTCCGCCTCCGTCGCGTCCTTGTGCTCGACGATTTTCTCCACGGAGCCGTCCGCGCCGCGGATGATGCGGCCGTAGCCCGTCGCATCCGGCATGATAGCCGTGAGCACCGTGGCCTTGGCAGCGGCCTGCACATGCTCGTCGTAGAGTTTTTTCAGCAGTGCGCCTGTCAGGAGTGGCGTATCGCCGCAGAGCACCATAATCGTGCCCTGTTCGTCCGCGAGCAGCTGTTTGGTCTGCAGCACGGCATGACCCGTGCCCAACTGCTCCTTTTGCTCCACGCACTCCGCCTGGTCGCCGATAGCCGCGCGCACCTGCTCGCCGCCAAAGCCCGTGATGACGACCGTGCGGCGGCTGCCCGCTGCCTTGGCCGCATCGATGACGTGCTGCACCATGCTCTTGCCACCCGCCTTATGCAGGACCTTCGGCAGTTTTGATTTCATGCGGGTGCCTTTACCGGCAGCCAAGATGACGGTTACTAAATCTGACATGCTTCTGTCTCCTCTTTATCACGCCTGATTTTTGGTAGTCACACCTTATTTCAGACAATATATAGAGCCGCTACTGAAGCTATCAGTAGTGGCTCCTTCAGGCCAGACGTAAGCTCAGTCCACAGACTCTGCGGCGGGCTTGCGCTTGCCTTTCTTGGCTTTTTCCTTCTGCTTCATAGCATCCATAGCCTTGAGCAGCGTTTTTTCCGAGTTTTCCATATGCTTCTCGGCCGCTTTCTCCGCGGCCTTGCTGTCACCATTGGAAATGGCGTCGACAATGGCCCGGTGCTCCTCCATCGTGGCCTCGAGACGACCTGGGTAGGACATGGAGACCGTACGGAAACGCGTGAGCTGATCGCGCAGGTTCGAGATGATGCCCACGAGACGCTTGTTACGCGACGCATGATAGAGCAAATCGTGGAACTCGATATCGACCTCAACGATTTTATCCATATCTTTCTCAGCCACGTAGGAGCTGATCATGACCAGCAGACGCTGCAGATGCTCAAGCTCCTCCGGCGTGATGCGCTGCGCCGCGAGGCCGTTAGAGAGTGATTCCAACGCCGAGCGAATCTCAAAGATGTCACTGATATCGCGCATGGACATGTTCGCCACGTAGGTGCCGCGACGCGGCATCATGATGACGTAGCCCTCTAGCTCCAATTTTCGGATGGCCTCACGCACCGGCGTGCGGCTCACGCCCAGCTGCTCGGCGAGCTGGATTTCCATGAGGCGCTCGCCCGGTTTCAGTGTGCCCTCGCGGATGGCATCACGCAGTGCCTCGCAGACGACCTCTCTGAGCGGCTGATAGCTGTCCAGTTTAATAGGTGTTAATTTTGCTTCCATAGATACGACCCTCTCTCGTTACATGCAGAAAGTGAGGCATGAGCAGCGCTGCACAGTGTCAGCGTTTACTCTTTCATCCCCGCTGCGGTCCTGGTCACGAAGACGGCTGCCTCCGGGGCCTGTTGCCGCAGATATGCCGCGATTTCCCGCGCCCGCTCCTCGGTGTCTGTCAAACCGAAGACCGTGGGGCCGCTGCCGGACATCATGCTGGCGAGAGCGCCTTTATCCAGCATCAGCTGCTTGTATGCAGAAATCACCGTATACTTCTTTATAGTAACACTTTCGAGCACATTACACAATAATTTAGTGACTAAAGACGCATCCTGCCGCTGTAAAGCCTGCTCCACCGCCGCATTGTCGGGATGCGCCGCCGCGCCCTCGGCATCGTAATGCTGATAGGCCCAGGCCGTTGAGACGCCCACGGGCGGCTTCGCCAGCACCACGTACAGTGACGGCAGGTCCGGCAGGCGCCTGAGCACCTCACCGCGTCCCGTCGCCAGCATCGTGCCGCCCTGGATGCAGAAAGGAATATCCGAGCCCAGCGCCGCCCCCAGCTCGCAAAGCCTGGCCGTGGGCATGCCGAGCTGGAACAACCGGTTCATGCCCACGAGCACGGCCGCTGCATCCGTGCTGCCGCCTGCGAGGCCCGCCGCGATGGGGATGCGTTTCGTGAGCTGGATGTCCACGCCCTGCTGCAGTCCCGCAGCCTGACGCACGGCCTCCGCCGCCCGCCAGGCGAGGTTGCTCGCATCCGCCGCCAGCCCCGGCACATCGATGCTGAGCGTGATATCGCCGTCATCACGCGGCTTCAGGGTCAGCGTGTCGTGCAGGCCGATGGACTGCATGACCATCGCGACCTCGTGGAAGCCGTCGTCGCGCTGGCCCAGAATATCCAGCGTCAGATTGATTTTCGCGTGCGCGTCCAAGGTGACAGACGGCAATACGCTATTTGTGCTCATTCTTCTTCCTCCATATCAGTCGCATCAGTATCGGGCAGGGTGGCAGCAACCTGTGGTGAAGCGGCTGCCGACTGCTCCTGCGGCCGGAACACGGTCTGCCCGTCAAAAGCCTCCAGCAGTGTCAGCGCATCCGAACCGCAGTTCTGCACGCAGAGACCGCAGCCCGTGCAGGCCAGCGGGTCAAAGCGCACTTCCTTTTTACCCCACGAACATTGCAAGGCGTTCTCCGGGCACACGGAGGCGCAGAGGCCACAGACGTTGCACCGCCGCGCCACGCTGATACCGGGGAACAGGTGCGGTATCTGCGCGGGCTCACGCTGTCCGGCCGTCTGCAGGATGTACTCCGTACTGTCAAAGCGCAGGCCGAGCGCCGTTGCATTGCGCTGCTCGACCTCCTCAACCTTATCCCGTGCCGCATGCAGCAACGCGGAGAAAATGCCGCGTCGTGACACGCCCTTTTCCAGGAGTGGCTGTGCCGCCTGTCGTTCGCCTTTTAACTGGACAAGGTGAATGCGTGGCGTGGGCGCTGCAGCCGCGCCCGCATCTGGTCCGCTCCCCGCAGGCTTTGCTGACAGGTTACCAGCAGCCACCGGAGTGGTTGCTGTAGAACCATCATTGACTGACGCTGCCGTGCCTTGCGGCTCGGCCAGCGCCGCATTCGCCGCCGCGATTTCCTGCCGCAGCCAGTTGTAGACGGCCGGACGGCAGGCCTCGCAATGCGACAACTCCACATAGACATCGCCGCGCTGCGCCTGCGCCCAGAGCAGGCGACGGTTCAG
Organism: uncultured Veillonellaceae bacterium; assembly: GCA_900316275.1. Lineage (GTDB taxonomy): Bacteria > Bacillota > Negativicutes > Selenomonadales > Selenomonadaceae > UBA2897. Next base: position 29,837 of record ONCF01000057.1, on the reverse strand, counting down.
AAAGCCAAGACACGGGAAAGGCGACGGCCGCACCGCGTCACAGACGAGTAGCTGCCGCTCCATAGCCGTGACCTGCGACAATCCAGCCGCGTAGTCCACATGTGCCACCACGGCGCCCGTCGGGCACACACCCGTGCAGAGGCCGCAGTCGTCACAAAGCGTTGCGTCAATCTCCCGCCCGTTGATAGCCTTTTGCGGACAGGCCTGCTGGCACCTTTGACAATGTGCCGAGGCATACTGAAACAGGCAGTGACTCAGCTCAATAGAACGCTCCGCCAATCCCCCGCACCTCACTTTCGCATCTGGTTCAAACAAAAAAATTATATCATGCTACAAAAGTCCCTTCAAGTACACCAACCGGCAAAAGCCTTTTTTCTGTCACGATTTTTTGCTACAATGGGAGTTGGTATCTGCGCCAGGCGCACTACCAACCAAACATCTGCTGTATACTACGACTGGAACGAGGTTCTTTAAATATGAAACAAACACATTCTTGGCGTCTGCTCCTGCTGCTGGGCCTGGGACTGGCCTGCGCGCTCGGCACGTACTGGTGGCTGGAGACAGGGCAACCGACGCTGGCGGTAAGTGTCGCCGCAGCCACGCTCATCGCGGTGCTGCCGCTGCCCTGGCTGCTCGCGCGGCCTCTCGTCCTCTGGCGCGCGCAGCGGCAGGCGCGCGCCCTGGGCATCACGCTCACGGATAAAAATATACTGGCTGAGCTCGCCCTCATCGATACGCTCGTCATCTCACGGCGCGGCACCATCACGAGCGGCCAGCCCTACATCGCGAACATGATACCGGAGGGCCTGAGCCGCAACGCGCTCATCAGCCTGGCCGCAGCAGCTGAACAGGGCGCTGGGCACCCCATCGGTCAGGCCATTGTCGCCTTTGCCACCGCCCACGAGCTCACGTTGCCCACACCGGCTACCTGCAACGAACTGCCCGGCCGGGGCGTCGAGGCCATGATCAACCGCCTGCCCGTACGCGTCGGCCGTCCGGAATGGCTGCAAAAGGAAGGCATCGAGCTCGACGCCGCATTTCTCACGCGGGCTGACCAGATTTCCACGCGCGGCCGCCAGCCCATCTTTGTTGCCAATGGCCAGTACATACGCGGCATCCTCATATTCGATGACGAAATCGCTGACAGCACCATTGCGGCCATCCACAGTCTGCAACGTGCGGGTATGCGCGTCGTGCTGCTCACAGCCGACAACCAGCGCCTCGCCCGCGCTACGGAAAAGCGCACGCAGGTCGACGCCGCCCAGGGTAACCTCACGCCTACAGCCAAGGCCCAGGAAGTACAGAACCTGCGCCTGCACGGTGAGACCGTAGCCGTGCTCGCCGACGCCGCCGAGGAAGAGGCTGCCCTCGCGCAGGCCGACCTCGCGCTCACCGGCCTCACGCTGCCCGAGCTCGCGCAGCTGCTGCCGCGCAGCCAGCACACGGCGCACCGCCTGCGTCAGGGCCACATTCTCGCGCTGCTCTGCACTCTCGTGCTGCTCGCCCTGGCCTCGGGGCTGGTGCATACGTTCGGCGGGCCCCTGCTGGGCGTGGCAGGGGCTGCGGCTGGCCTCGGAGTGAGTTGCCTCATCGTGGCGCTTAATTCACTACGGAGTTAATAAAGAGTTGAGAGTCTAAAAATCCCTCCCCCTCGGCAGGAAAACCCCCTCTCCAAAGCGAACTAAAGTGTATGAGAAATCATTGACATACTCTACTACACTATCTGCTTCGGGAGGGATTTTTATGGATGCTCTGCTCCTGTCGCGTTGGCAGTTTGCCATCACGACTATTTACCATTTTCTCTTTGTGCCGCTCACGCTCGGCCTGTCCATCTGGGTCGCGTTGCTGGAGACGTGCTCCGTGCATACGGCGCGGCCGCGCTGGCGCGACACCTGCCGTCAGCTCGTGCGTTTTTTCGGCACGTTGTTCCTCATCAACTTTGCGCTCGGCGTTGTCACGGGCATCGTGCAGGAGTTCCACTTCGGCATGAACTGGTCCGAGTACGCGCGCTTCATGGGCGACATCTTCGGCGCTCCGCTGGCACTCGAGGCGCTCACCGCCTTTTTCCTCGAGTCGACCTTCCTCGGCATCTGGATGTTCGGCTGGGATAAGCTCTCGCCGAAACTCCACTGTGCCTGCATTTGGCTCGTCGCGCTCGGCAGCAACCTTTCGGCGTTCTGGATTCTCGTGGCGAACTCCTTCATGCAGCACCCCGTCGGCTACGTCGTGAACGGCGGCCGCGCGGAGATGAGTGACTTTTTCGCGCTCGTCACGAACCACTACGTGCTCGGCGAGTACACACACGCGCTCATGGCCGGCCTCACGACGACCGGCGTGCTCATCCTCGCCGTCTCGGCCTGGAAATACGTGCACGACGCCGCCTCGCGCTACGCGTTCACGCAGACGCTCAAGGCCGGCGCCATCTTCCTCGCCGTCGGCGTGCTCGGCGTCATGGGCACGGGCCACATGCACACGCAGTACCTCGCGCAGGCCAACCCCATGAAGCTCGCCTCCATGGAGGCGCTCTGGGAGACGGAAAATCCCGCGCCATTTGCCGTCGTGGCCGATATCGACCAGCGCGGCCAGCGCAACAATTTTGAAATCACCGTGCCCGCGCTGTTCTCCTTTATGGTCTACAACGAGCCTGCGGGCGAAATCAAAGGCATCAACGCCATCAACGCCGAGTGGGAGCAGAAATATGGCGGCGGCGACTACCGTCCCGATGTCTGCGGCCTGTTCTGGGCGTTCCGCACCATGGTTGGTGCGGGCGGGCTCATGCTGCTCGCGGCGCTCCTCACCGGTTTCCTCGCGTGGCGCGGCCAGCTCGAGCGTTTCCCTATCTGGCTGAAACTGCTCCCCTGCCTGCTGCCGCTGCCGTTCCTCGCAAACACAGCGGGCTGGTTCGTCGCGGAGGCGGGCCGTCAGCCCTGGATTGTCGTGGGCCTGCAGAAAACGGCCACGGCCGTCTCGCCGAACCTCACGAGCCTCGACGTCTGGGCGACCCTCACCGGCTTTACGCTGCTTTATCTCGTACTCATCGTCATCGCGCTGCGCATCGCCTGCCGCCACATCCGGCAGACCACAGTCACCTATGACGCCGAAGGGGGGCGGGCATAATGGATTACAATGTGTTCTGGTTTATCCTCATCGTCGTGCTCTTTACGGGCTTCTTCTTCCTCGAGGGCTTTGACTACGGCGTGGGCACGCTGCTGCCCTGGGTCAGCCCGCGCGACGAGGAACGCACGCAGGTCATCCGCACCATCGGCCCCGTCTGGGACGGCAACGAGGTTTGGATGATTACGGCGGGCGGCGCCATGTTCGCGGCGTTCCCACATGTCTACGCAACCATGTTCAGTACGTTCTACCTCGCGCTGTTCCTCATGCTCGTGGCGCTCATCCTGCGCGGCGTGGCGTTTGAGCTGCGCGGCCATACGCGCTCTATCTGCCGCCGTCGCCTCTGGGACGGGGCCATCTGCTTTGGCAGTGCCGTGCCCGCGTTCCTCTGGGGCGTGGCCGTGACTGACCTGCTCGCCGGCCTGCCCATCGGGGAGAACATGGCCTACCGCGGTGACTTCTTTGGCCTGCTCTCCCCCGTGAGCATCCTCGGCGGCCTCGCGTTCCTGTTTGTCTTTGCCTACCACGGCGCGGCTTTCCTCACGCTCAGGCTCACGCATACGGGGCTCATCCTGCGCATCCAGTCGCTGGGCCTGCGCATGGCCACACTGGGCACGCTGACCTTCCTCGCCTGGGGCGTGCTGCTCTATCAGGTGACCGACCTCTTCGCCACCCCCTGGGCCGTCATGCTGCTCGTCCTCGGCGCCCTGTTCTTCGTCATGAGTGGGCTCTCGTTCTCCATGGCGAAAGGCAAAGCCGGCTTCATGCTCAGCAGCCTCGCCATCGTCTGCACGAGCGTCAGCCTGTTCGTGGCGCTGTTTCCGCGGCTCATGGTCTCCAGTCTGAATCCGGCCTGGAGCCTCACCATCACGAACGCCGCGAGCACGCCCTACACGCTCTCCGTCATGACCGTCGCCGCCCTCGTCATGGTGCCCATCGTGCTCCTTTATCAGGGCTGGTGCTGGTACATCTTTAGGCACCGCGTGACGCCAGATGATGTAAAAGGTACACACTAAAACCAACGATTAACTTTTTAGAGTTGAGAGTTGGGAGTGAGAGGGCAATGTCCTATCTCAACTCTTCACTCTCAACTCTTTTAATCTCAACTTTAGGAAAGCAACCACTATGAAGAAACTCTCCCTCCCGCCATTGGTATTACGCCACTTTTCTTTTGCCGTACGCTTACGGCTGAGCCTGACCACCGTTGGCATGACGGGCCTGCAAATCAGTGCCTGTCTGCTGCTGGCGGCGGCCATCAATGGTGTGTTCCTGGGAGATTGGGATTTAGCTGCCACAGCGCCAGTTCTTCTGGCGCTTTTTGGCGTGCTCGCAGGGCAGGCGGGACTGGCGCTGTATCAAAAAAGACTGCTGCGCCAGCTCTCACTCAGCCTGAGGCAGGATATCCGGCAGCAATTACATCACGCCTGTCTGGAACCCCAAACAGCTATCAAAGACAGCCAGCGCTTGCTCACGCTTGCCTTGGAGACGACGGATGCACTTGACGGAGCCGTCATGCAGGTCCTGCCGAACCTCGCGCAGTTCGTCTGCAGCACGCCCTGCCTGCTCATCGCGCTCTGGCTGCTCGACTGGCCCACGGGCCTGCTCGCGCTCGTCACGTTGCCCATCGCGCCGTTGCTGCTCTGGCTCATCGGCAGCGTGACACAAAAGCGCAGTGCGGCTGCCTGGCAAGAGCTCGCCACGCTCAGCGCCAGCTTTGGCGAGCTTCTGGCCTGCCTGCCCACGTTGAAACTGTTCGGTCAAGTCGCGCGGCAGGGCGAGCGCCTGCACGCACTCAGTCAGCGTTTCAGCACCGCCTCGCTCGCCGTACTGCAGGTGGCCTTCCTCTCCACATTCGCCCTCGAGCTCATTACGACACTCGCCATCGCCCTGCTCGCCGTGAGCATCGGCCTGCGCCTGCTCTACGGCCAGCTGGACTTTTTGACTGCCTTTACCGTGCTGCTGCTCGCCCCCATTTTCTACCAGCCCCTGCGCAGTGCGGGGGCCAGTTTCCACGCCGCCATGACTGCCCGCACCGCCTGGCAAAAACTCGCCCCCTGCCTCGCCGCTGCTGACACGCCCGCGCCTCACAGCCACCACGCCCAGCTGCGCATCCCGCCTGCCATCCACCTGCAAAACCTCCGCTACCGCTACCCAGACACTACCAATAATGCCCTTGACTTGACCACTGCCTCCTGGTCACCAAACCATACTCCCAACTCCCCACTCTCAACTCTCAACACTACCAACGACTCTCCCAACGCTTCACTCTCACCCCTCACCATCCCCGCCTCCCAAATAACCGTAGTCACCGGCCCCAGCGGCTGTGGCAAAAGCACACTCTGCCGCCTGCTCGCTGGTCTTGCCCAGCCCAGTGACGGCACCATCCTGTTTGAGGATCAGCCTCTCGTTACCATGGACGCCGCCAGCCGTGCCAAAATCCTCTCCTACGTCCCGCAAGAGCCCCACCTCTACGCCGCGACACTGCGTGAAAACCTCACGTTAAACTTTGGCGATGGAGATAGTACTCACTTTTGCGCGTCGCAAAGCTCCTTCAAAAACGGCTCTATGCTTAAACTCCTCACTCTCAACTCCCAACTCTCTCAATCCGTCTCCGATGAGCATTGCCTCTCTGCCCTGAATCAAGCCGCCCTCACCAACTGGTACCGTTTCCTCCCACAAGGCCTCGACACTCCGCTCGGCCCCGGCGGCCTCACCCTCTCCCAAGGCGAGCGCCATCGCCTCGGCCTCGCCCGTGCTCTGCTGCAGGCCCGCCCCGTCGTCATCCTCGACGAGCCCACGGCCGGCCTCGACGCCGCCACCGAGCAGATCATCCTACAGACACTCAAAAATTTCAGTTACCACCGCACCCTCATCATCATCAGCCACCGCCCCGCCGTGCTAGCGCTAGCTGACAACGTCCTCACCCTAGCACCGCCCATCACAACCGCTGCAACAAACTCCGCCGACACCGCCACAGCATCGCCAAATCCCTCCCAACTCCCAACTCTCAACTCTCAACTCCCTCCAACAGCCGCTCACTTTTGCGCGTCGCTTCGCTCCTTCAAAAGTGGCTCTCTGCTTACCACTCTCAACTCCCAACTCTTCACTCTTATCTCCTTTCCTTCGCTCCTGCTCCTCCTAGCCGTGAGTCTCCTCGCCCTCGCCACCGGCCTTGGCCTGCTCGGCGCCGCCGCCTGGCTCATCGCCACGGCCGCCCTGCAGCCGCCCCTCTATGCCCTCACGCTCGGCATCACCGCCGTGCGCGCCTGTGGCCTCGGCCGCGCTGCCGCCCGCTACGCCGAGCGCTACTACACCCACCGCACCGCCTTCCGCATCCAGACGCGCCTGCATATGTTCCTCTATAAAAAGGCCTCCGCCCTGCTCCCCCTGCGCTCCGGCCTCGCCGCGCAAGGCGCTTTCCTGCACGACCTGCTCACTGGCAGTGCCGACCTGCGCGATTTCTACCTGCGCGCCCTGCTGCCGCCCCTCACCCTCGGCCTCGCCACCATTCTCTTTACCGCCCTCCTCTGGCCCCATATCGGCGCGCTCGCCCTCCTGCTCCCAGCCTGCTGTCTCCTGCACCTGCTACTACCCTACGCGATAATAAGGAAGTCAAGCTCGTCTGACGACAACTTGACTAAGCGATTCGCACACTTTTGCGCGTCGCAAAGCTCCTGCAAAAGTGGTTCTCTGCTTAAACTCTCAACTCTCAACTCTCAACTCTCCAGTCCTATCCGTTCTGCCGAATCCCTTTACCGCACCACCCTCGCCGACTGTCACGCCGGCCGCGATGAGCTCACCCTCGCTGGCACCACGGCCACGGCTATGGGCCGCCTGAACCAGTGCGCTCAAAACTGGCAGCAGCAACGCGCTCACGCAGATACACGCCAGGACCTCACCGACACCCTGCTATCCCTCACCGCCCACGCCACCCTGCTCCTGCTCACTGCCACCCTCATTCCCTGCGTCACCGCAGCACCAGCCTCTGCCACCATGATAACGCCACTCTCCGGCGTCGGCCTCGCCGTCTGGTTGCTTCTCCTGCTCACCCTGTTGGATAACTACAACCTGCTCCCCACCGCCGCCCGCCAAGCGAAAATCGCCCGCACCGCCGCAAAAAATATACTCCCACCGGTCGAGGATAATTTTCCTCACTCTGGCGCGTCGCAAAGTTCCTGCAAAAGCGCCTCTCAGCTTACAACTCCCAACTCTTCACTCCCAACTCTCCTAAACGTCCGCTCCCTGACCTTCGGCCACACACCCGCCCAGCCGCTCCTGCGCGACCTCTCCTTCACCATCGCTCCTGGCCAGCACACCGCCCTCGTCGGCGAAAGCGGCGCGGGCAAAACCACCCTCGCCCAGCTCCTCGCCGGCGTCTGGCCGCCCGACAGCGGCACCATCGAGCACCACGGCGCCATCACCGTCATCCCGCAGGGCTGCCAGCTCTTTAACGCCTCTATACATGACAACTTCAGAGCCCTCTTCCCAGACATTGAGGACAAAAAAATACTGGCCGCCCTGCAAGACGCCCAGTTTGAGGTAAATGGAGTGACGACCCCTTCAGTCAGCGCCAGCCAGCTCTCTGGCGGCCAGCGCAGCCGCCTGCTCACTGCTCTCACCATCGCGAGCGATACGCCGCTGCTCATCCTCGACGAGCCCACGGCCGGCCTCGATACCGCCACCACGCAGCGCCTCCTCGCCGCCCTCTTCGCCCGCGTAGAACGCACCCACCAAGCCCTGCTCATCATCACCCACGACCCGCTGCCGTTGTCGTATTGCGAGCAGGTGATAAAGCTGGGATAACGTTTTGCAACGAACGAAGCCAACGGCAGGGTATACCATAAGCGAAGCGTTGAAAATTTGCGTTAAGCAGAAAAATTTTTCCGACTAGCTTCCTCGTAAAAGTACTTTCGTTCAAGCGAAGCGCGTTTAAGTACTTTTACAGGATTAATTCCCGGAAAAATTTTTCTGTAGCAAATTTTCTCAGCGTAGCGTTGGTGTGCCCTGCCGTCGGCTGACCGTCTGCCTCGACCTAATTCTTGGCAAAATTTTTCACTTAGCAAATTTACTTAGCGTAGCGTTGGTGCCACCCGCCCGTGGCCGACCCTCTGCCTCGAACCTAATCTCGGCAGTTTTTCTGTAAACCTAGACCCGCGCGGCCACGGCCTCGGCCATCGCCTCCGTGCTGACCTTTTGGCACCCCTCACGCCACAGGTCGACCGTGCGATACCCGTCGGCTAATGCCTGACGCACGGCAGCCTCCACGGCGTCCGCGGCCTGCTCCACGTGCAGCGAATAGCGCAGCAGCATAGCCGCCGAGAGAATCGTACCCAGCGGGTTCGCAATCCCCTGCCCCGCGATATCCGGTGCACTGCCATGAATGGGCTCGTAAAGACTCGTCTGCGCGCCGATACTCGCCGATGGCAGCATACCGATGGAGCCGCCCACCACGGCCGCCTCATCCGAGAGAATATCGCCAAAGAGGTTGCCCGTCACAATCACATCGAACTGCGCCGGCCGCACCGCCAGCTGCATAGCACAGTTATCGACATACAGATGCTGCAACTCCACATCCGCATACTGTGCATGCACCTGCTCCACCGTGCGCCGCCACAGCCGCGACGTCGCGAGCACATTCGCCTTATCCACCGACGTGACGCGCCCACGCCGCAGCTGCGCCGTCTGGAAAGCTAATTTGGCAATGCGCTCCACCTCGGGCACCGAATAATTCTCGAGATCCCAGGCCCTTTCCACACCGTCGTGCTGCTCACTCTCGCAGCGCTCGCCGAAATAAATGCCACCCACGAGCTCGCGCACAATCACGAGATCCACCCCGCGCGCGAGCTCTGGTTTCAACGGCGAATAATCCACGAGCGCCGGCTCGATTTTCACGGGACGCAAATTCGCATAGAGACCCAGTCCCTTGCGCAACCCGAGAATGGCCTTTTCCGGCCGCAGCGACGGCTCCACGTTGTCCCATTGATTGCCGCCCACGGCACCGAACAACACCGCGTCCGCCGCGCGGCACGCCGCCAGCGTCTCCTCCGGCAGCGGCGTGCCGTATTTATCGTAAGCCGTGCCACCCGCATCCTGATACGTAAAATGCAAATCCAGCCCGAACTTCGCGTCTGCGGCCTGCAGCACCTGCACCGCCGCCGTGGTAATCTCCTGCCCGATACCGTCGCCGGGAATAACTACTATACTATGTGACATTAGCTAACCTCCTGGAGTGACGACCCCTTCCGTCTCGCTACGCTCGACACCTCCCCCAAAGGGTGGAGGCAATAAAACAAACGCAACACGACCTCTCTATTGCTCACTCTGTTTAACGTAGTTGACCAATCCCCCGGCCCGTGCAATCTCCTGCACAAAGCCGGGCAGCGGCGGCGCGTGGAACACATCCCCCGTCGTGACATCCTCCACCGTGCCCGTCGCTACGTCGACGCGCAGCGTATCGCCCGCATGGATTTTCTCCACGTTGCTGCCGATTTCCAGCAGCGGCAGGCCGATATTAATGCCGTTGCGGTAGAAAATGCGTGCAAAGCTCGCCGCTACGACCACGGGCACCCCTGACGCCTTGATAGCAATCGGCGCGTGCTCGCGCGACGAGCCACAGCCGAAATTCTCGCCGCCCACCATGATATCACCTGCCTGCACATTTTGCGCAAAGCTCTCATCGATATCCACCATACAATGCTGTGCCAGTTCCGCCGGCACGAACGTATTCAAATAGCGCGCAGGGATAATCACGTCCGTATCAATATTGTCCCCGTAGCGCCACACCTTGCCTTCATACTGCATAAAGTAACCTCCCAAACATAAGTTAGCACGATTTTTCACGTCACTCCACTAATGCCAAAAGACCCCAGTTTATCTCAATTCTTCACTCTCTATCTCCTTCGGTTCTGCAATCCTTCCCAGCACTGCGCTCGCGGCGGCGGTCTGCGGGCCGGCGAGATATACCTCGCTGTCCACGTGACCCATACGGCCGCGGAAATTGCGGTTCGTCGTGGAGACGCAGCGCTCACCTGCCGCCATGATGCCCATGTAGCCGCCGAGGCAGGGGCCGCAGGTCGGGCAGGACACCACAGCGCCCGCGTCGATAAACGTGTCAATATAGCCGCGCCGCATAGCCTCTTTGTAAATGGCCTGACTGCCCGGAATCACGATGCAGCGCACGCGCTCATGCACCTGATGGCCCGCCAGCACCGCCGCCGCGATTTGCAAATCCTCCAGCCGCCCGTTCGTGCAGGAGCCGATGATAACCTGGTCGATAGGGATAGGCTCCGCAATGTCCGCCACGCGCCGCGTATTGCCCGGCAAATGTGGGAAGGCCACGACCGGCCGCAGCTCGCTGAAGTCGATACTGACCGTGCGCGCATACACAGCATCTGCGTCAGCTGCCACGGGCTCGTAGTCGCCCTGTACGCGCCCCTTGACGTAGGCCTCCGTCACCGCATCATAGGGGAAAATGCCGTTTTTTGCGCCCGCCTCGATGGCCATATTCGCGATGGTCAGACGGTCGGTCATGGAGAGCTCCGCCACGCCAGGGCCTGCGAACTCCAGCGACTGGTAACGTGCACCCGCCACGCCGATGCGGCCGATAAGCGTGAGGATGATATCCTTGCCCGTGACATCCGCCGGTTTCTGCCCTGTGAGCTCTACGCGGATGCTGGGCGGCACCTTGAACCAGGCGCGGCCCGTAGCCATGGCCACGCCGAGATCCGTCGAACCCACACCCGTCGCGAAGCCGTTCAGCGCGCCATAGGTGCAGGTATGCGAGTCGGCGCCGATAGTCAGCATGCCTGGTGCCACGAGGCCGAACTCCGGCAGGATGACATGCTCGATACCCACGCGTCCCTGCTCGAAATAGTTGACGATGTGGTGCGCCCGCGCAAAGTCGCGCACCGTTTTCGCCAGCTCCGCCGACTTGATGTCCTTCGCCGGCTGGAAATGGTCCGGCACGAGCGCGATGCGCGCCGCGTCAAATACGGGGCGGCCAATTTCATTAAACACCTTGATAGCCGGCGGTGCCGTGATATCGTTGGCCAGTACCATATCGAGGCGGCAGGTCACCAGTTCCCCCGGGTGCACCGTTGCCACGCCCGCATGGCGCGCTAAAATTTTCTCGCTCATGGTCATGCCCATCGTATCAACTCTCCTTTAGATATAATCACACATTTGCTATGCCAAAGTATCAAATTGTATACATTATTACCTATGTATACAATTTTGTCAAGGTTTATTGTAAACTTTTACAGCATTTGAATGGACATCAGTAATATTAAATCTTACTATCAGACCATTCCAGCGCTAGCAAGTGTTACCTAAACAAACGCCAACTTTCCCCCGTCGCAGGCAGGAAAAACGCCTGCCGCCACGAATATTAAATATTAGGCAAACTATGTATACAACTTGTGCCCACGCGGCGCAACAGTCCGTTACTATCTATAATGCGAGGTGTTTGACGCATGTTCAGTATTTTTTCCTCTAACAAGTCACAAAACGCAGCCACGCCGGCCCAGCCGCAGGCGGCCCCCAGTGTGCCCAGTCCGGCCAGCCGCATCCATGCGACCCGCCCGGCTGCACAGCCGAGTGCCAACCAGCCCGATATCAAGACGGCCTACCTGCACGAAAGCGAGCTCGACGCAAGCCACCTGAAAGACCTCTGCAGTCTGCCGCAGGGTACGGCACTCGTACTCGGTTTCGTCTCGCCGGACCTCGACATGCCCAGCGTGTCGCGCAAAATCAAGCAGCAGGTGCCGCCGAACACGAAAGTCGTGCTCATGACGACCTCTGGTGAGCTCTGCCGCCAGCCTGGCAAAAACACTATTTACTGCGAGGCTCCCGAGGGCCGCGCGCGTGTGCTGCTGCAGTCCTTCTCCTGCCAAATGATTGAGGACACCTGCATCATCAGCCTGCCGCTGCCGAATGACGACCTGCGCGCAGGCGAGGTCCGGCTCAGCGTGGCCGAGCGCGTACAGCAGATGACCGATATCGTGAGCCGTGCCAAGGTGCCGTTCCGCATCAGCGTAAACCACACGTTCGCGCTCATCTACGTCGATGGCGTCTCGGGTTGCGAGACCTTCGCGCTGCAGGCGCTCTACGAGTCTGGCAAGTTTCCCTGCCCCTTCATCGGCGGCAGCGCAGGCGGCAACATGGACTTCCAGCACACCTACATCTACGACAACGAGCAGTGCCAGGAGAACCACGCCGTCATCACGCTCGTGCGCCTCGCGAAAGAATACCGCTACGGCATTCTCAAAACGCAGGCCGTTCAGCCCACCGGCGACAGCTTTAAAATCAGCCGCGCCAACACGGCCCTGCGCTTCGTCAAGACCGTACAGGACCCGCAGACGGGCGAAGACATCTCCTTTATTCAGGCTCTGAAAAACCACTTCGGCGTGAGCACGACCGACCAGCTGAACGCCGCCATGCAGGATTACACCTTCGCCACGGACGTCGACGGCGAGTACTTCATCCGTACCATTTCGGGTATCGACGACGCGCAGGACAGCGTCTCGTTCTTCTGCGACGTCGTCACGGGTGAGAAACTCTACCTCATGCGCCGCCAGCCACTCGGCCAGACCATCCAGCGTGACACAGCCGCCTACCGCGAGGGCAAGCCTGCCCCCATCGGCGGTATCCTCAATGACTGCATTCTGCGCCGCCTCGGCTATCCGGAGGAAATCAAACACGTCGACGAGTTCAAGGACATCCCCGTGGCCGGTTTCTCCAGCTTCGGCGAAATCGCCGGCCTGCACGTCAACGAGACGCTCACGGCCGTGTTCTTCTACCACACCCCGGCGGGGCAGTCCTACCACGACAGCTACCTCGACAACTTCGCGCGCATCTACGCCGACTGCCGCGCGTTCTTCCTGCGCCGCGTCATTGACCGCCAGGCGCACACGGAGCATCTCAAGGACAGCGTCATCAAGATGTTCCAGGACTATCAGGCCAACATGCCGGCCATCGTCGAGACCATCACGCGTATGTCGGATGACGTGGAGATGATTCAGGGCTCCATCAAAAAACTCGCGGGCGGCATCGACGAGCAGAACGGCCTCTTTGACCAGCTCATGCAGCGCAACGGTGAAATCACGCCGAAGCTCGATATGCTCTCGCAGAACACGCAGAAAATCAACGACGTCATGAAGATGATTGACGAAATCGCGGCGCAGATCAACCTGCTCGCCCTCAACGCGGCCATCGAGGCTGCGCGCGCCGGCGAGGCCGGCCGCGGCTTCTCCGTCGTCGCGCAGGAAGTACGTAAACTCTCCGAAAACACACAGTCCAGCCTCGCGACCTCCGACGCCGCCATCAGCGTACTGCTCAATGACGTCAAGGAAATCGACGGCATCCTCGAGGCCAACCACACGTTCGAGGCACGGATCAACGAGTTTGACGAGCACTTCGCCAGTGAGATGAAAGACCTGCACAAGAGTCTCGACGAAGGCATCCGCCACATCCAGAGCTCCACGCAGTCCATCCAGTCGCTGCAGGCCATCAACGCTAAAACGCAGGCCCAGATGGAAGAGCTCACCACCACCATCAAGAACATCGAGCTGGGGATCTGACTTTGAATATTGCCATTATTACGGGCGCTTCGAGCGGCCTGGGACGTGCCTATGCCCGGCTGCTCGACGAAGAGCAGCTAGACGAGCTCTGGCTCGTCGCCAGACGCGAAGACAGGCTGCAGGCCCTCGCGCACGAGCTCACGACACCTTGCCGTGTTTTTGCCCGTGACCTCACGGCAGACGACGTGCTCACCGGCCTGCAGGCCAGACTTGGCGAACGCCGCGACACGGAGGTGCGCTGGCTCATCAACGCGGCCGGCTACGGGCGCATCGGCTACACGACCGACATCCCGCTCACCGACCAGCTAAAGCTGATTGACCTCAACGTCAAAGCCGCCGTCGCCCTCACGCAGCTCGTGCTCCCGTTCATGTCTGCGGGCAGTCACATCCTCGAGATTGCCTCCTGCGCTGGTTTCCAGCCCATCCCAGGGCTCAACCTCTACGCAGCGAGCAAAGCCTTTCTCCTGCGCTACAGCCGTGGCCTGGCCTACGAGCTGGCCCCGCAGGGCATCCAGGTCACCGCCGTCTGTCCCTACTGGATCAAAGACACCGAATTCATCGGCGTCGCCCAGCAGACCGACACGCGCCACCTCTTCACCGGCTTTCCCCTCGCCAGCACAGCTGCGCAGGTAGCACACCGCTCCCTGCGCGCCGCCAAGAACGGCATCACCGTCTGCACTCCCGACGTCATGTCCTTCCTTCACCGCATCTGCTGCACGTTGCTGCCGCACCGCTTTTTGATGGCAGCTAGTGTACTGTTTCACAAGCTGCACCACTAAGGGTAGTAATAAAGGACACAACAATTAAGGATAGCAACAAGCAGGGGCCGACAGACCACACGGAACGTTGATATTTGGCGTTAAGAAAGAAAAATTTTCCCTATCTAAAACCATGAAAAATGACTTTCGTTCAAGCGAAGCGCGTTTAAGTCCTTTTTCATGCCTAATTGATTGGGAAAATTTTTCTTTTAGCCAAATATCTCAGTGGAGTGTGGTCTGTCGGCCCCTGCGTCCCCGCGTAAAAAAATCCCGACCCTTAGCGAGTCGGGACTTTTTTATTTGGTTTTAGCACCAGCCTGTGGCGCGCAATGGCTGCAACAGCTGCAACTGCTGCCGCTGCCGGGGCAGCAATCCTCGCGTCCGTCACGGAAATTATACACGACATGCCGTACAGCGAAGAACAACGCCACGGCCAAAACTATGCTGAGTATAATCGTCGCTATCATGCTAAAACACCTCCATACATCAGAAACCGAGCATAATGCCGATGCGGTACACCATCAGCGATACGACCCAGGCCACCACGAACTGGTAGACCGCCGAGAACGCCATCCATTTCCAGCCGCCGGCCTCTTTCTTAATCGTGCCGAGTGCCGTTGCACACGGCGTGTACAGCTGCGAGAACACCATGAACGCCAGCGCCGACATCGTCGAGAACGCCGTGCCCATATCCGTGCCCATCATCGAGGCGGCGGACTCCACTGCATCCTCGGCCTCCGTGGAGACCTCGGCCACACCATAGAGAATACCCATCGTCGAGACGACCGTCTCCTTGGCCATGATGCCCGCCAGCACCGAGGCACCGGCCTCCCACGTCGCAAAGCCGTGGAACACGAACAGCGTGGACATCCAGCCGCCGAGCGTCGCGAGGAACGACTCACTCATCTCGTCCGTCATGCCATCCATGTTGAAGTTTGAGAGGAACCAGATGAGCACGGACATCGCGAAGATAATCGTACCGGCTTTCACGAGGTAGCCCTTACCTTTATCCCAGGTCTCGAGCAGCACCGTTTTCATATCCGGGATACGGTACGGCGGCAGCTCCAGCAGGAACGTCGAGCCCTTATCCTTGAACAGCGTCGAGCCGAGCACCTTGGCCACAATGATGGCCATGACGACGCCCGCGACGTACATGGCAAAGACCACGTTCGCCGCATTATCCGGGAAGAACATCGCCGCGAACAGGGCCATAATCGGCAGCTTCGCCGAGCAGGTCAGGAACGGCGTGATGAGGATGGAGATTTTACGGTCTTTCTCCGAGTCGAGTGCACGCGCACCCATAATAGCCGGCACGCCGCAGCCGAAGCCCATCATGAGCGGCATGATGCCTTTACCCGTGAGGCCGCAACGGCGCATAATCGGGTCCATGATGAACGCAATACGCGCCATATAGCCCGTACCATCGAGGAACGACAACAGGAAGAACATGACGAAAATCAGCGGCACGAACGTGACGACCGCGCCGACGCCGGCGATGACACCGTCCGTGATGAGCGACTGCATCCAGTCAGCCACGCCGGCACCCTCGAGTGCCCCCACGGCCCAGTCCATGAAGTCCTCATTGATGAGGCCGTCGAGCGCATCCTGCAGCGGCACGCCAATCCAGGTGAACGTAATCTGGAATACGAGATAGAGGATAGCGAGGAAAATCGGCAGTGCCAGCACGCCGTTGGCAAGGTAGCGGTCGAGTTTCTCCGAAACAGACGGGCCCACGTTCGTGACGGTCACGGCCTGTGCCATAATCTGGTCAATGAGCGCATAACGGGCCGCGCTGAGCTGCTCGTCCTTTTCCATATCCGAGAGGCTGCTGGCCTGGATGGCGTGCACCTTTTCGATGTGCTCCTGCACGAGCTGGCTCGGGTGATACTGGCTCATGACCGTGCTCGTGAACACGTCGAGCAGTTTCTCCGTGCTCTTGTGGCTGCGGCCGACGGTCTCCACGACCGGCATACCGATGGCGTCCTCGAGCTTGCGCACGTCGATGTGCAGGCCACGCTTTTTCGCCTCATCCTGCATGTTGAGGTCGATGAGCACGGGGATACCCTGCTCGAGCAGCTGCAGCGTCAGGAACAAGTTACGCTCGAGGTTGGAGCTGTCCACGACATCCATGACGAGGTCGAGCTTGTTCTGCGTGAGGTAGTCGATGACGATCTGCTCCTCCGGGGAACGCGCGTTGATGCTGTACGTGCCCGGCAGGTCGACGATGGAAATGGCACGGCCGTCGTGACTGACATAGCCGACCTTCTTGTCGACCGTGACGCCCGGCCAGTTACCGATTTTCTGGCGTGCGCCGGTGAGTTCGTTGAAAATGGTGGATTTACCGGTATTCGGGTTACCGGTGAGGGCTACTGCTAAAGTGGCCATAGCTGCACATTACTCCTTTGTGATGCCGGTGTCAACCATGTAGCTGGCACCTGTTCGTTCTGTGTGGGAAGCCTGGACTTAGTCCCGTTTTCCCCAGCTGGCTGTTAGTGGCTGGCACGGGGCTCAGCCGACCTGCTCGACCTCGACCTGCTCTGCGTCTGCGCGGCGCAGGGCCAGCGTGTACGAGCGGATGCCGATGGCGATGGGGTCGCCAAGCGGTGCCGAGCGCAGGATTTTGAGCTGCGTGCCAGGGATGAGGCCCATAGTCATCAGACGCTGCTTGAGCTCCGAGTCGCCGATGTCGCGAACCTTGACCGTCGTACCGGTCTTTGCCTCTTTGAGTGTCAAAGAAAACGCCTCCTAAAACTGTCTGTCCTTGCAAAGTGTTTGCAAATGATAATGACTATAATTTCTTCCGACAATTATGATAGCAAAACTCATTTACAGTTGTCAAGGATAATCACTGTATTTTTCGCGCGCACAAAAAAAAGAACAGCAGCACCGTCAGGTGCGTTACTGTTCTCTACTATTATCTATTGTTGTGACATACGTGAAAGACAAAGGGCAAGCTAACTACACGGGGGACGCAGGGGCAGGCAGGCCACACTCCACTGAGATATTTTGCTAAAAGATTTTTTTGCCAAGGATTATGCCTAAAAAAGTTTCAAAACGCGCTGCGCTTGAACGGTTGAAACTTTTTCAGGAAGCTAGTTGGCAAAAAAATCTTTCTTAACGCAAAATATCAACGTTCCGTGTGGCCTGCCTGCCCCTGCTCCTCCCACTTTGAGTGCTCTGCCTCTATTCCATCAATGCGTGTGGTTCTCTATCTGCTCTCCCTACTTACGATTCTTCCAATAATCCTACAGGTAGTAGTGCCTGCCGACCACCATCTGTGTGGAAATACTCTGCCCGTACGCCGAAAACGCGTGCGAGAAGTGTTGGCGTGAGCACGTCGGCGGGTGGGCCCCAGGCCTGGAGCTCGGCGTCGGAGAGGATGGCGAGGTTGTCGGCGTAGCGCGCGGCCTGCTGCAGGTTGTGCAGGACCATGATGATGGTGGTGCCGCGCTCGTGGTTCACGCGGCGGATGATTTCCATGACTTGCAACTGGTGGGCCATGTCGAGGTAGGTCGTGGGCTCGTCGAGCAGCAGCAGCTCGGGCTCCTGCGCGAGCGCGAGGGCGAGCCAGGCGCGCTGGCTCTCACCGCCCGAAAGGCTCGCGACCTGCCGCTCGGCAAAGTCTGTCATGCCCGTGAGCGCGAGTGCGGCGGCGACGGCGCGCCTGTCGGCCGCCTTGTCGCGGTGCAACAGACTGCCGTAGGGATAGCGCCCGCAGGCCACGAGGCGCGCCACGGTCATGTCCGCCGGCACCTGTGGCCGCTGCGGCAGGATGGCCAGCCGCCGCGCGAGCTCACGCCGCCCGTACGCGGCGAGCGGCCGCCTGCCGAGCAGCACCTCCCCCGCCGTCGGCGCGAGCAGTCCCGCGAGCACGCGCAGCAGCGTCGACTTACCCGCGCCGTTCGGCCCCATCACGGCCGTCACCCGGCCCACCGGAAACGCCAGCGACAAATCCCGCACAATCACGTGCTCGCCCAGTACGACCTGTAAATGCCTTACGTCAAGCGCCACAGTCTCATTCATAAGTCATAGCACCCAAACAAACCTGCAATTCAAAATAAATCTGCATGTGGTCCTGTCCTCGAAGCAGTCAAAATCAGATGCCCCTCATCAATGACATAGACGAGTAGCCAGTCTGGCTCGATATGGCATTCGCGGAAACCAACAAAATCGCCTATCAAGGGATGGTCATGATACCTTGCCGGCAAGGCTTCTTCCCGTTGCAGCTTTTTCAATACCGTATCCAGTTTCGTAAGGTCTGCACCACGCTTGCGCAAACGTTTCACATCCTTACGGAACTTAGCCGTAGTTACCAAGTCAAGCATCGGCATCCTCCGCATCGATTTCCTGTAACAGTTCATCTAACGACGCATAGCGTTTGACCTGGACTTTGCCACTCATAATATCACGTGCCTCCTGCATGGCTGCGTACGTTTCGGCATTATAACGGGGCTGACGCGGGCGAAAAGGGAAACCGCCCTCTAAAATAGACGTATGCAAAAACACGTTGATAGCATCTGTCACCGAAATGCCGAGGTTCGCAAACACTTCCTCCGCTTGTGCTTTCACCTCTGGCTCGATGCGCATGCTGATACTTGCAGTTTTAGGCATACTTATCCCTCCCGACAGCACTTTACTCAATACTTTTGATTTTATTGTAGCGCCAATGTCAGGCTTTTGCAATCTCAACCTAGCCGTTCTTTGATGCTGGCAAAACTGATATTGCATTTCCCCTCAGAAATGGTGAGAGGGATAACGTCGTCGAAGGTGTAAACGGAGACGTCGTCGTCCTGGCAGAGGAGGTAGGCCACGACTTTCTGCCGTTCGGGGGAGATGATCCAGTATTCCTTGACACCGGCGTTTTTGTACTTACGCAATTTGAGGAAAATGTCACGCTCGTGGGAACTGGGCGAGATGACCTCCGCGATGAACGCCGGTGCACCAAAAATGCGCGCGCCGCTCTGCTGTGCCGACTCGCAGCAGAGCATGACATCCGGCTGCACCATCGTCTTATTGTCCCGGTCGAGCTGCACGTCCAGCGGTGCAATATAGGGGTAGCAGTCCGCGGGGCCGTGCTCCTCCACGCAGCGTAACAGCTGGCTAAAGAGCGCTCCGGCAATCACCTGGTGCTGCCGCGAGGGCGAGGCCATTTCATAGATAACGCCATCGATGAGCTCATAGCGCCTGTCCTCCGGCAGCGCGAAATAATCCTCGATGGTATAGCTGCCCTGGCGCTGCGGGTCAATGCTACCGGCACCATACGCAGGTGCCTGTTCAGCCACGCTCATACCACCAGCAGACGCGGGACTCAGCACCGCCGCCAGTTTTTCCAGCGTCGCCTGCCGCGGGTGCTGCGTCTGCCCGCTGAAAATTTTTTGCAACGTCCCCAGTGGCACCCCCGTCAGCGACGACAATGTGGCTAAAGAGTAGCCCATTTCCTGCTTACGCTGCTGCATGGCACTGATATTCATGCTTGCCCGCCTTCTTTCATCCGTATTGCTACCGTTTATTATACTACTCGTTATTTGGTATGTAAATGGTATCTTTATGGGTGGGTATGATTAGTTTACCTTTTATTTAAGCAGACATTATTCACTGGCTACATGCTTCTTGTATGCTGATTACAGTAAATTTTTGCCAAAGAAAGGGTAATGACTATGCAATGCTGGCGTGCTTTACGTGACCGTCTGGGTGAGACGGCGTTTTATCTGCTTTTGCTGCTCGCGACGTGGTGCGGCGTGCAGTCGCTCACGCGGCTGGCGCAGCTCCTGAATGTGGCGGGGACGGCCTCTTGGCTGCCGCTGGACCTCGTGCGCAGTCTGGGGCTGGGTGTGCTGTATGATGTGAGCGCGGGCGTGTTTTTCTGCCTGCTGCCGCTGCTGTATTTGCTCGTGCCGCAGCATTTTCTCTCAGCGCGCGCGCACCGCATGGGGCTTGCGGCTCTGACGTTCCTGCTGAATGTCTTTATGGTGTTCTGCGCTATCGCGCTGTACCTGTACTGGGCGGAGTTCCACACAAATTTCAGCTTTATCGCCGTGGACTACCTCGTCTACACACACGAAATGATTGGCACGATTTTCCAGTCGTTTCACATGGGACTCATCATCCCGGCCATCCTCGTGCTCGCGGGGCTCATTACCTGGGGACAGAGCCGCTTTTTGCCGCGTGACTATACGTTCGCCCCGCGCTGCTCGCGGCCGCCATCGTATTTCCGGTGGGCGTCGTCACACTGACCTCGGCCAGCTGGCACACACACCTCACGGCGAACCGCTACAACAACGAGCTCGCAGGCAACGGTCCCTATGAGTTCGTGCACGCCTATTTTGCCAACGAGCTCGACTACGATACATTCTATGCGACGGGCGACAAACGCGCCAGCCTGACAGAGTTGCGCGCCGAGCTCGCGGCACCGAACGTGACGTTCCTCGATGACGACAGCACGCGGCGCGCTATCCACAATGAAAATGCCCTGACGGGCAAACGGCCGAACGTCGTCGTGATTACGGTCGAAAGCCTGAGCGCCAGCTACTGCGGCGCTTTCGGTGCCCAGGAGACGCAGACGCCGTACCTCGACGCACTGACACAGGACGCTTTCTTCTTTAACAACATGTACGCCACGGGCACGCGCACGGTGCGCGGCTGGGCGCTGTTGTCGCCGAGGCGTTCGCGGATGCGGTTGATGTGCACGGCTACGGTCGCTGTGTCGCCGAGCGCGTCGAGGCCCCAGAGGCGTTCAAACAGCGTATCGCGCGAAAACACGGCCCCGCGTTCTCCATGAGGAACGCCAGCAGTTCGAACTCTCGGTGCGGCATAACGATTTCCTGCCCATCGAGGAACACGCGGTGCTCCTCGGGGCGCAGTTCCAGTCCATGGGCGCGCAAAGTGTGCTCTGCCGCCTGCCCGCTGCCCTTGAGCTGCTGATAGCGGCGCAGATGCCCCTGACAGCGCGCCACGAGCTCGCTCGGGCTGAATGGTTTCGTGATATTATCGTCACGGCGAAGCCCGCCGCCTCCAGATAGTCGCGCTCCAGTTCCGCGATATCCTGGTCGTCCTCCACAATGAGGATTTTTTGTTCTGCCATAATATTCCCCTTTTCCTCCCATATAACATCTGCTGCCTGTTTGCTATAGTCAATACAGCCAATAGCCTGGTGGCTATAACACCGGCCCTAGCTAAAGCGACGAGCGCTAGCCAAACCACGTTACTGCTCCGCCGTCCGCGGAAATGTCATAATGATGTTCAGTCCAGCACCCAGGTTGCTCTCCGCATGGATGTTGCCCTGCATCGTCTGCACGATATGCCGCACTATGGCGAGGCCAAGGCCGCTGCCCCCCGCCACGTCAACGCGTGCCTTGTCCGTGCGGTAAAAACTCTCGAAGAGGTGCCCAGCCTCCTCGGGCGCCACGCCGCGCCCCGTGTCCTGCGCGCTGATGGCCAGCCGCTTCCCCGTTGCGTAGAGCCTGAGCGTCAGACTGCCCGTCTCGCCCGCGCGGTAGCGGATGCTGTTGCTGAGCAGATTGTCCAGCACGCGGTGGAACTGTGCCTTGTCCAGCCGCAACACGGGCTCGCTGTCCGTTGGCCAGTCATCGGTAAAAGCCAAGGTAAAGCCTGCGGGCAGGCTCTCCTGCTGCTCGGCCACGTAATCCTGTAACAAGTGCCTGACGGGCAGTTGCTGCCATTGAAAGGCCACCTGCCCCAGTTCCAGCTTCGAGACGAGGAACAGCCGCCGCACGAGTGCCTCCATCTGTTTGCTCGTGCTGTGCACACGCTCCAGATAGCGGCGCTGTTTCTCCGGCGTATCGGCGATGCCATCTATAATGCCCTCGGTAAACCCCTGAATTTTCGTCAGTGGCGTCGCGAGGTCGTGCGCAATGCCCGCCATGAGTTCCTGCCGGTTGTGCTCGTAGCGCTTGCGCAGTTCGCGGTCCGCGCGCAGCTGCTGGCGCATGTCCTCAAACACCGCTGCCGTCTCGCCGAGTTCATCCGCACGGTAGACGGGCACGGGCGTGTCGTAGTCACCCGCGCCGATGCGCCGCGCCGACTGCCGCAGCGCATCCAGCGGCCGCAGGATTTGATGTGAGCCGCTGCGCGCCAGCGCGTAGCCCACACCCACGATGATAGCCGCGCCGAGCAGCACCACGAGCAGCAGGACTTTTTCCAGCAGGCGGTTAACATGCTTGGGGAAATAGCCCTCATCGATGACAAACGGCACATCCATCACTGCGGCCGCTATGGAGCTGCCATCCGCGCTCTGATAGCGGAACACGAGCCCGTTATCATCCCACAAATAGACGTTGCGCCCTGTCGGCACGCGCGCATAGGTGGCGGCTATCAGCGCCTGAGCCGTGCCCGGCTCCGTCTCATACGCGACCACGCCGTCATTGACGATAGCCCCCCGCATGCCCATGGCCTCAGCACTGGCAAAATAGCGGCGCGGCACCGTTGGCTTGCCCATCTCATCCAGCTCGGATTTATCCACGTGTGCCCGCAGATGGCTGATGGCGAGCTCCACGGTCACTGCCGAACCCGCCTCCGGCCAGAGCAGTTCCATTTCCCGGTCACGGAAATTACCCGTGGCGCGCAGACCGTAGTAAATGCCCGAGCCCAACAGCACCAGCAGCAAAATAGGCACCAGCACCAGCACGATATTCTGCAGCAAAAACCGTTGCCGCACCGAAAGTTGACGTTTCATCTATTCGCCTCATATTGCAAACAGCGACGCCCGTCCTGAACAACTACCTCTAGTATAACTGTTCAACAGGCCATAGTCGCTAGTTTAACAAAAGTTTAACAACGTCGACATAGCAAGAGGCCCCGCCAGCCACAGAGTGGCCAGTGGGGTCTCAACACGATACTTATTTTTCGTCCAAGAGCTCCACGAGCTCGTCGTAGTCCTTGCGCAGCTGGCAATACTTGTCTGCAATCTCCAGCGCGCCCATGACGGCGATTTTCGTCGCGTCGAAGCTGCGCGCCTTGCGGGCGGTCTGCTTCATCTGCTGATCCACCACGGCCGCAATCTGTCGCAAGTACTCCGGCTCATCGGTCTTGAATACGTATTCACTGCCGTAGATTTCTACGACCACCCGCTCCACGGGCTTCTTGGGCTTCGGCTCTTTTTTAGCGTCCGGCATCGGGCGTCACCACCTATCAGCTGCGCAGTTCAGCCGCAAACTGCTTTTCGACTGCCTGCAGGATATTCTGGAAAGCCTTATCTGCTTCCTCGTCTTTTAGTGTACGCTCTTTTGACTGGAACTGCAAGTTAAATGCGAGGCTCTTTTTGCCCGCGCCGACCTGCAGACCCGTGTAGACGTCGAACAACGTGATAGACTGCAGTTCGTTACCGCCGTGCTTTTTGATTACACGCTCGATGTCAGCCGCCTGCGTGTCCGCATCCACGACCATAGCGAGGTCGCGCGCGATAGCCGGGTATTTCGGCAGCGACTCGATTTTCGCCTGCTTGCCTGTATACTTCATGAGCGTCGCGACATCCATCGTGAACAGGTAGATTTTCTGCTTCACACCGAAGTTCGCCGCCGCCTGGGGGTGCAGCTCGCCCACGGCCGCCAGCACGTCGCGGCCCTTTTTGAACAGTGCCGTCTTGCCCGGATGCAGGGCGAAATGCTCGCCCGCCTCCACAGTGTAGCGGCTGAGGCCGAGCTGCGCGAACAGCTCCTCAACGAGGCCCTTCATATCGTAGAAATCGACCGTCTCGTTGCCCTGGTTCCAGCCCGTGACCTCACGCCGGCCCGTGATGAGACCGACGAGCTCGAGGCGCTCCTCCGGCAGCTCCGTAAGCGGCAGCTGCTTCGGGAAGAACACCGGCGCGATATCGAAATATTTCAGATCCATGTTCTTGCGCGAGAAGTTGCGCAGCGCGTTCTCCATGAGCGACGTGAGCAGGCAGGTGCGCACGAGCGGCGCCTCGTCCGTCAGCGGGTTCATGATGGGGATAGCCTGACGCAGCGGCGAGTCCGTCGGCACGAGCAGCTTGTCGAGCATATCCGTATTCGTAAAGCTGAACGAGAGCTCCTCCGTCATGCCGAGACCGACAAGGATGTGCTTGATGCGCTCGACAAAGGACTGCTTGTCGCTCTTGCGGCCCTGCATCATGGCGCCGCGCGGCGTCGTGCTCGGGATATGGTCAAAGCCGTAGATGCGCGCGACCTCCTCCGAGAGGTCCTCCATGTATGTGCAGTCATTGCGCCAGTTCGGCACCGTGGCCCGATAGCGGCCCTCGCCCTGCGGCGCGATGGTGAAACCGAGTTTGGTCAAAATGGCGTTAATCTGCGCGTCCTCCAGCTGCGTGCCGAGGCGGCGGTTGATTTGCTCCGTCGTATAGTCGATAGTCACGGGAGCCTGCGGCGCCGGGTACACGTCGATAATGCCCTGCGTGACCGTGCAGGCACCCATATCCTGCAGCAGCTGCGCGGCACGGTCGAGAGCGCGCGGGATATCCGGCACATTCACGCCGCGCTCGAAACGCCCCGAGGCCTCCGTGTGCAGGCCACAGGCGCGCGACGTGCGGCGGATGCTCGGCCCGTTAAAAGAGGCCGCCTCCAGCACGATGGTCGTCGTGTTTTCCGTGACCTCGGTCTCCAGACCACCCATGACCCCCGCAAGGCCCGCCGGATGCTCGCTGTCCGCGATGACGAGCTCCGTGCCCTGCGCCACGCGGTCGCTGTCGTCGAGCGTGTGCAGATTTTCACCCGCCTTGGCGAGGCGTGCCGTCAGCGTATGACCCGTAATCTGGTCGTAGTCATAGGCGTGCATGGGCTGACCGAGCTCCACCATGACATAGTTCGTGACATCGACGACGTTGTTGATAGCGCGGATGCCCGCTCCCTCGAGGCGCTCCTGCATCCAGACCGGCGACGGACCGATTTTTACGTTCTTGATGACACGCGCCGTGTAGCGCTGGCAGAGCTCCGGCGCCGCAATCGCGCAGCTGAGCATATCGGAGGCCTTCGCCGCATCGTCCTCGCGGCAGGCAATCTCCGGCCAGTGCGGCTCGTTGCCCGAGAGCACAGCGATTTCGCGCACGAGACCCAGCACGCTGAAGCAGTCGCCGCGGTTCGCCGTGAGCTCGAACTCCAGCACGGCGTCATCGAGGCCCAGCACACTGGCCGCCGGCACGCCGACGGGCGTATCCGCGGGCAGGATGTAGATACCGTTCAGCTGCTCCTCCGTCATGTGCGTCGTGTCGAGGTGCAGCTCACCCGCGCTGCAGAGCATGCCGTTGGAGGGCAGGCCGCGCAGCTTGCCCTTTTTGATATGCGCGCCATTCGGCAGATGCGCGCCAACCATGGCCACGGGCACGACCTGCCCCTCGCGCACATTCTGCGCGCCCGTGATAATCTGGATGCGATCCTTGCCGCCGACATTCATCTGGCAGACCTGCAGATGGTCGGAGTCCGGATGCGCCGTAATCTGCTCAATGCGCCCCGTCACGACATGCTCGAAACCCTCGTCCTGGCGCACGACGTTCTCCACCGGTACGCCGGCCAGCGTGAATTTATCGGCGAGCTCCTCCGCCGTCCAGTCAAAATCGATATAACTCTTTAACCATTTAATGGAAACTTGCATGATTTTCTCCTCCCCGCAGGCTCAGAACTGGCTCAGGAAACGCTGGTCGTTGTCGTAGAACAGACGCAGGTCATCGACGCCGTACGACAGCATCGCGATGCGCTCCACGCCCATGCCGAACGCGAAACCGCTGACCTCGTGCGGGTCATAGCCGCTCATCTCCAGCACGTGCGGGTGCACCATGCCAGCGCCGAGGATTTCCAGCCAGCCCGTGCCCTTGCAGACCTTGCAGCCCTTGCCGTGGCACATGACGCAGGAGATATCGACCTCGGCCGACGGCTCCGTAAACGGGAAGAAACTCGGGCGGAAGCGCACGCCCACGTTCTCGTTGAAAATCTGGTGCAGAAACAGCTCGAGCGTGCCCTTGAGGTCGCCGAGGCTCACGCCCTTATCGATGACGAGGCCCTCGACCTGCGTGAACATCGGTGAATGTGTGGCGTCGTACTCGTCGCGGCGGTACACGCGACCCGGCGCAATCATGCGGATGGGCGTGTTCGGGTCATTTTTCTGCATCGTGCGCGCCTGCACCGGCGACGTCTGCGAACGCATGAGGATGTCCTCCGTGATGTAGAACGAGTCCTGCATGTCGCGCGCCGGATGATCCTTCGGCAGGTTCAGCGCCTCGAAGTTGAAATAGTCCTTTTCAATCTCCGGGCCCTCCTCCACAGAGAAGCCCATGCGGAAGAAAATATCCTTGCTGCGCTCCAGCGTGAGCGTCAGCGGATGCAGATGGCCGAGTGGCTGGCGGCGGCCCGGCAACGTCACGTCGATTTTCTCCTCGGCGAGGCGCTGCTCCAGCGCGCGGGCCTTGAGCTCCTCGTTCTTGCTCGCGATGAGCGCCTCGACCTGTGCCTTGGCCTCATTCACGATTTTACCGATTTTCGGCCGGTCCTCCTTGGCCACGGCACCCATGCCGCGCAGGATGGACGTGAACTCGCCTTTTTTACCCAGGAACTGCACGCGGATGTCGTCGAGCTCACTGAGCGTCGTCGCGGCGTTCTTGATTGCCTCGGCCGCCTGCGCCTGCAGTGCGGCGATTTTTTCTTCCATAGCCATGACAAAACCTCCTCCAAATGCACCCGGCATCTACTGTACGTAACGGCAACTGTACCCGTGCCGCTATGGCTGTGCGCCGATACTGCTAAAATATGACCGGCCACTGATGCCCGTGTGCATTCGCACAACAGAAAAGCCTCCGCCCCGGGAGACCATACTCCCAGAGGCGAAGGCTGTAAAACGCTTTCGCGGTACCACTCTGATTTATCACTTATTGCCGGCCCTAACGCTGCCCTGCGCCCAAGCTACTGCCACTGCAGACAAACCTGCGCGCCCGTTGTCACCAAACATGCTGCCAACACAACGGCGCTCTCTATCTGCCCGTTCACCTGGGAACTCCGAAGGGAACTTCACCCGCGCCCTGCCGCCCCCTTACACCACCCGGAGGCTCTCTCTGCACAGCCGCTGCGGACTACTTTCCTTCATCATCGCCACGATACGTTACAGTCTAGCACAGTTAGATAGAAAAAGCAAATGAAAATCCACCAGCGCACGCAAAAAAAGCATGCCCGTCCGCCTGCTGCTGAGCTCCCATATATGCTATATCCGCCGCGCGTTCCCGCTCACAGCTGTCCCAGTATCGCCTGCCGGTCGGCCGCCGGTGCCTGCACCAGCGGATTGGCGGTCAGAGCTGAGCCATGATTGCTTTCCGCTCCGTCGCTGGCACATTCAGCAGATCCATAGCCTTAGACGCATCACAAGGCAGTGACTTCATCAGGGAACGAATGTTTTCCAAAACTGCCTCCAACTTTCCTTCTTTGCGCGCGTCGCGCAGGTGTAGTTCGTAAGTCATATAGCTCACCCTTTCTGCTTCACTGTGCTTGACATCCTGCAGGCGCTGGTACAGCGCCTGCACCAGTGGATTGGTGGTCAGGATACCGCTGTTCACATAGTCCATAAAAGCCTGCAGCTGCGGGGAAATATCCTCGCCCGTGCCGCGCGTGTTCAGGACAATTTTCACCGCGCCGTCCGTGAGCCGCAGCTCCGCGTCGCGGTGGCAGGTGTTTTCGAACCAGTACAGGTGCCAGCCGCGCCCGAACGGGTCGAACGGGCAGATAAAGATTACGAGCGTCTGCCGCAGCTCAGCAAAATCGTGCCCTTGCGACAGTATCTGCGCATCTATCTACAACTGATAATGCTTTTTCTCCTTATTTTACCCATTTTTCCGGCGAGATACAAGAGCCGCGCGCCCGTACTCAATCCACGCCCCCACGCGAGGGGCGACCCTGCGCCTGGGGCTGGGTGTCGGTGCCGTCAATATTTCAATCCACGCCCCCACGTGAGGGGCGACCCCGCCACGGTCTATAAACTCATGTTCGCCAAGATTTCAATCCACGCCCCCACGTGAGGGGCGACAAACCAAACGATAGCTGTGGAAGACCTGCAAGTATTTCAATCCACGCCCCCACGTGAGGGGCGACTGAGACCGCATCCACGGCCGACTTCACGGACGCATTTCAATCCACGCCCCCACGTGAGGGGCGACTCGATAATATCCGCCAGACGCACGGCATAATCATTTCAATCCACGCCCCCACGTGAGGGGCGACGATATCCCTGCCGAGTCGTCCGGCCGCGCTATCATTTCAATCCACGCCCCCACGTGAGGGGCGACCCGCGAAAATATGTCTGCCCCCTTACTTGTGCTATTTCAATCCACGCCCCCACGTGAGGGGCGACATGGTAAACCTATTTTTTTCATGTACTGCCTAATTTCAATCCACGCCCCCACGTGAGGGGCGACGCTAGCGCGCGAATCACTGATATATGCGGCACATTTCAATCCACGCCCCCACGTGAGGGGCGACGGAGCACCTGCGGCTATCAAAGTAACCGACGACATTTCAATCCACGCCCCCACGTGAGGGGCGACTTCCGCGAATTGGAGTCCGCACGTATCCTGCAATTTCAATCCACGCCCCCACGTGAGGGGCGACGATATCGCGCAGGACACTTTCGACTACCTGCGTATTTCAATCCACGCCCCCACGTGAGGGGCGACCCGACCTCCTGCTTGATGCCACCAAGGAACAGATTTCAATCCACGCCCCCACGTGAGGGGCGACAATCCGATGGTGCGCTGGACGTATGGGCAGGAAATTTCAATCCACGCCCCCACGTGAGGGGCGACATTCGGCAGGTCGCTGAGGTCGATAATGATGTCATTTCAATCCACGCCCCCACGTGAGGGGCGACTGAAGGCGGGGCTTCACGGCACAGCAACATCTTATTTCAATCCACGCCCCCACGTGAGGGGCGACGGGCGGCGCGGGGAGTATCGGGCGGGGCTGGAAATTTCAATCCACGCCCCCACGTGAGGGGCGACTCGACCGTGACGCGGACGCCGACCGCATCTATCAATTTCAATCCACGCCCCCACGTGAGGGGCGACCTGGAGGTCATGGCAGCCGAAAAAGAGCAATAATTTCAATCCACGCCCCCACGTGAGGGGCGACCCACAGTTGGAAGGGGATGACGTCTTTTATGGTATTTCAATCCACGCCCCCACGTGAGGGGCGACGCGTTGGAACGCGCGTTGTTCAAATTCAGTTTATTTCAATCCACGCCCCCACGTGAGGGGCGACACGAAAAGTGCCAACCATTTCCCTGCCGTCACATTTCAATCCACGCCCCCACGTGAGGGGCGACTTCGGCTTTGATGTGCATGTGGGAGACCATAGTATTTCAATCCACGCCCCCACGTGAGGGGCGACTTTCCGCACGCGGCGCGGCAAGCCGTTTGGCAAAT
>ONCF01000051.1 GCA_900316275.1 uncultured Veillonellaceae bacterium | reverse complement strand
TTACAAGGGGCTCAGCAGTTTTTACTCATTGACGGTATAGCGAAGGCAGTTTTATAATATAAGTGTAATTGTGATGTGGAGGTGAGGACATGCTTACGTTGGAGGCCATCAAGGACAAAATTACGCCAGTATGCCGGAAATATGGCGTCAAGCGTGCCTACCTTTTTGGCTCGTACGCGCGTGGCGAGGCCACCGTACAGAGTGACGTGGATATACGGGTGGAGCTCGATGACGCGACCTGTTCACTGTTCCGCGAGAGCGGTCTGCAGCTGGAGCTCATGGACAGGCTGCAGCACCAGGTAGACCTGCTGACTTGCCTGCCAGAGGCTGACACAGCCCTGCAACAGGCCTTCAGGGAAAACGTTTTGCGAGACGAGGTTTTGCTGTATGAGTATGCAGGCTAAAGACGCGCAGGTATTACAGCATATTATGGTTTATTGCCATGAGATTTCCTGCACCGTACAGGAACTGCAAATTACGGAAGCCACGTTGAGTGACAGCTTTATACAGCGCAACGCTTTGTCGATGCCACTGATGCAGATTGGCGAGCTGGTAAAACGGCTGAGTGACGCTTTTGTACAGGCGCATGCCGGTATTCCTTGGCGCAGCATCGCGGGTATTCGTAATCGTTTTGCCCATGAGTACGGTCATATGAATGTCAAGAGCATCTGGGGCACAGTAGTCTAAGATATCCCCACGCTGAACCAGTATATAGCAAAAGTTTTGCGGGATAACGGGATAGATGTACCTAGCGAGAGTGATTTATAGATTTGGAGATATATTCTCCACTATGCCTTAAGAGGCTGCCACAAAAATCATGTGGCAGCCTGGTTTGTGTGTTAGAAGGTGAGGGGGGGCTGACCGCACAAAACGTGTTATACTGTGAGCAAGATAATACGCAAGATAATACGCAAGTCACGTAGAGGCGACTTTTGTGCAGAGAAGTGCTTGCTAGATAGGCAGGCGCAGGTAGCGGACACAGAGGACGACGAAGCAGACGACGGCGAGGCCGAAGGTGAAAATCTCCACGCGCCGCACGGCGTAGACCGAGTGCAGTGGGATGTCGAGAACCTTGGGCACGTTGCTCGTGAGCAACGAGATGGCGACAGAGACGTAGAGCAGGACATTGGTCAGCGGTGCCACATGCGCGATAGTAAAGGCGCGCAACAGCAGGTAGATGGCCACGGCGATAAAGAAATAGGCGAGCTTGTCTGCATGGTTATGCCAGGAAAACATGGAAATCACCTCGTATCGGTATCATGGGCCGCACCGCAGGGTGCGGCTATTAGTCGTTGTCTTGCTACTTGTTTTATGGTGTTACATTTCGCCGTCGGCGCGCAAAATCCTGTTGACGCGGCGCGAGATTTGCCTTAAGATAAAGTAAAATTCATAAAACATATCGACTAAATATACTTTTTGCGGGGTGCATGCGTTATGACAGAGGAACTGGAGCAGAAATATGCGGCACTGCAGGCGCGCCTGCGTGCGCTGGGCAGCGTGGCCGTGGCCTTTTCAGCAGGCGTGGACTCGACGCTGCTCACGTATGTGGCACACGCGGTGCTAGGCGAGAAAATGATGGCCTTTACGGCGCAGTCGGACTTCGTGCCGGCGCGCGACGCCGAGGCGGCCGTGGCGTTCTGTCAGGTACACGGCATTGCGCACGCGCTCGTGCCGTTCCCCATTCTCACGGTGCCGCATGTGCAGGAGAATCCACCCGACCGTTGCTACTATTGTAAGCACGCACTTTTCGCGCATATGCAGGAGCTCGCGGCGCAGCATGGCCTGCAGGCGGTCGTCGACGGTTCGAATCTCGATGATGACGGCGACTATCGGCCGGGGCACCGCGCACTAAAGGAGCTCGGCATTATCAGCCCGCTGCACGACGCGGGCCTGCACAAGGCGGACATCCGCGCGCTCTCGCGTGCGCTCGGTCTGCCCACGTGGGACAAACCGAGTTTTGCCTGCCTGGCCTCGCGTTTCCCCTACGGCCAGGCACTCACACCTGCGGGCCTCGCGCGTGTCAACACAGCGGAGGAGTTCTTGCTCGCGCACGGTTTCACGCAGTTCCGCGTACGCGACCATGGCAGCCTCGCACGCATCGAGGTGCCATCGCAGGATATCGACCGCCTGCTAGCCCACGACCTGCGCACGGCCATCACCGAGCGCTTTCACGCGCTCGGCTACCAGTACGTCACCCTCGACCTGCAAGGCTATCGCCCCGGTGCTATGAACGAGGTGCTGGCTTCGGATGAATAGTTGTATTGTAGCGTTATACTCTAATTGATTATAGTATAATCGATTAGAGTATAACGGCAAACAAAGGTGCTTTGGCATAGCATATTTACGCTATGCCGTTTATAGTTTGTATTGTACATTGCGGCCTCTGCCTGTACGTTGCAGGCGCTGGGTTGATACTAGGTGGCTGAGGATGTTGCGGGTTTTGGTGAGGGAGAAGCCGGTTACTGTCTGGATGGCGCGGCGCGTGGTGCAGCCGGCGGCCAGGGCGGCGAGGACAGCTTTTTCGCCGGGCAGTGCTGGCTGCGTGTTGGAGACGGTGTGCGTGGCATAGGCGGCAGGCAGTGGCGTGGCGTAGGTGGCTGGTTGCGGCTCGTGTACGGTTGTGGGCGTGGGCTGAGTAGCTGCGTGTTCGCGCAGGTAGTTGAGGTTGGGCAGTATCACTTTGCAGGCATTGTCGGTGAGCAGGAACGTGGGCTCGGCGCCTGTGCCCTGATAGCATTCGCGTATTTTGCGGATACCGGTGCCGTAGGCCTCGATGTATTCGAGGCGGTAAAAGATATTGGCCAGATGGGGGTTGCGCTGGATGGAGGCCCCCGCCATCATGTCGGCGTAGGTCAGCCCCTCGGGCAGCCCACCGAGCGAGAGAATTTCCAGTGCGTTGTCATACAGGCTGATGAGCGTGCTGCCGGAAAAGGCGTATTCACGATGTACGATGGCGTTGATGAGCGCCTCGCGCAGGGCTTCGGGCGGGTAGTCGCGCGTATCGGCGCGCCGCAGGCCGTGCACCTCGCTACGGGTGCCGTTCAGCAGGTCGAGATAGTCGGCGACATCTGCTGCCTGCTGTAAAAGAGAGCCAGAGAACTCCTGCCGCCGCTTGAAAATCGTTTTGGTCGTGCCCTGAAAAACGGCGACCTTGATAGTATGTGTGCAGGCCTCGGAGAGCAGTCGGGCGAGGTTCGTGTATTCGCCGTCGGCTGCGCGGAGACCCAGCGTCCGCAGCTGCGCTGGACCAAACGCCAGCCCGTGCGCGGCGAAAGTTTGCTCCAGCGTGGTAAAGCTGAGTGCCTGCTCGAGTGAGCGCTCATCCTCATAATGGGCGTCACCCGTCACGCGTATCATATGCAGGATTTCTGCCTGGCTGGCCGGGATACTCGCACTGCCGCGCCGGACATAGACACCCTCTGGCCGGATACCCTTGCCTGCCAGATAGTACGGACAGGCTGTGCCCCGCTGTATCTCGACCACGACGACCGGCTGGTTATCTATCATTTTGCTATCACATGACAGGAACTGTATCACATCCGGCGCAATCCCATCACGGCACGTGGAAATGACTCGTTTCTGCACGTCATCGGCGTCGCTGACCCCGACGACACGGCCGTCATCCTCTATGCCGATATAGATGGTGCCGCCCTCGGTATTGGCAAAGGCCACGACCGTCTTGCGGATGGTCTCGCTATACTCGCGCTTGAACTCGACGCGCATGCCCTCTACCATAGTATCTCCTCCTCTGCTTGTACTATCATTTATCTGCATTTTATCATGATAGATGATAGAATGCAAGACGATTTTGCCAGCAAAGAAAAAGGCGGCAACCCTGTTGCGCGCAGGGCTTCCGCCTTTGTGTTTACGGTATACTGGTTCAGTCAATGCGCGCGTCAGGGCGGCGATAGCTCCTGAAATACGCGGTAGCCGCCGTCGTTGCGCAGGTAGAAACGCAGGTTCCAATCCGTGGCGTCGGCCAGGCCGTCAGCGCCCGTGAGGTGCAGGGAGAGGTAGGCCTGCTGGGCGTTTGCGCTGTCGATGCGGCGGCCCGCCAGTGGCAGCGTCACGGTGGTCGTGGTGCCGGGAGGCAGGGGCCCGAGCGGGAGCGTGTCCTGCTCCAGATGGTCGCCACCGTCGAACTCCAGGCTGAGGTTGGCCCCTGTGAGCGTGCTGCCAGAGCCGTTGGTAAAGGTCAGGGCGCACTGCCAGCCTGCGGGGAAAAACAGTGTGTAGTCGCCGTTGCGGCTGCCATTGGCCTCGCGCGGCCACTGTCGCCAATCGTCCGAGGAAAGGACGACTGCCTCCGCAGCGTCCCAGAGGGTGCCGTTCAGCGTGAGTGTGCTCGTGAGCTGGCCATTGGTGGCGGAGGAGGTCGGCGAGTTAGCGGTGTTGGTAGTGGTTAGGTGCGATGGGGCTGTTTGTGGACAATCCACAATATGTAGACATAGTTGGCATGTGCAACGTTTTCAGCAGTATTTCATAATCTTTCATATCACTTTAAGTGCCGTTTGCTATCATTATCCCCAGAGAGACCAGGCCGCAGGGGCGGCCGGTCAAAGATGGGAGGTATCAGTTATGGGAGAACTTGCATCAGCGGAGGTACCCAGACGGCACAGACGGCGCCTTAGCCGTTGGGGCGGGCGGCACTTTGTGCGGCGGCAGCTGAACAGCTACGCGCTGTTGCGCTGGGTCACGGCACTCGTGTTCTTTGCCGTGACCGTGCTGGCGCCCGCAGGCATGTTGCGCACGGCAACAGCGGCGGATGAAAGCCTCACGGCGCAGGAGAGCAATCTCCTCGCGGCAGAGACGGACGGCCAGCAGCGGCGGGGGCAGCGCTCGCGCCGGGAGAACCAGCAGCGGGCTCAGTTCCTCGCGAGCTGGCTGCTGTGGCGTGCCGAGCTCGCCGAGCCCGAGGTGACAGCGACGCTGCAGGAGGTCGCCGCCGGTACGGCCGTGGGCCGGGGCTGGGAGCTCAAAGGGCTCGAGTACCGCCTGAAACGGCACGACAGCCTCGCACGGAAAATCCTCGCGGACGCCGAGGCGGACGCGGTGAGCGTCGAGCAGGCAGCGGACGGTATCGGTGACGTGTTGCGCTATACGCTCGTCTGCGCGCCCGAGGTCTATACGGCGGCGGTGCCGCAGGCGCTGGGGCAGCTCGCGGCGCAGGGCTACCGCGTGACGAAGTTCCGCAACGCCTGGGGCGGGCGGTTCTATCAGGGTATCAACGTGCACCTGCTGAGCCCCGACGGCCTGCCGCTGGAGCTGCAGCTGCACACGCCGCAGTCGTTCGCCATCAAGCAGGCCTCGCACGCAGTCTACGAAATCCGCCGCAGCCCGCGCAGCACCCCGGCCGAAAAAGCCGCGGCCGTGCGCCAAAGCCTGGCCTACAACGCACAGGTCGTTCCGCCGCCGGGCGTAGAGCATCTGCAATGGCCACAGGCCGCCTGATATATGCCTGATTGCCTAGCGAGAGGCGTATGTCCAGAAAAATGCCACATTACAGCAAAAAGGGGCTGTTGCAGTTACTAAACCTGTTTCACATTCATCCGTTGCCGAGTGCGCCTTATACAGCCAGCTCTCCCTTTGGGAGAGCTGGCTGTATAAGGCGACTGAGAGGGTAGTTGGGTGCTGAAGACTGACAAATATGCAAAAGCCGATAAAACATCACGTTTGAACTTAAAACGTCTTGATGCTTTATCGGCTTCTTTGTTCTCGTCCGGCTATCGTATCCGACTACCCTCTCCGCCTCGCATACGCTTGGCACCTCTCCCACAGGGAGAGGCTGCTGTATGAGTGACGTTCAGCAATCTATGGAACCGTTCCAGTAACTGCGACAGCTCCTTTTGCTTTCCGTGCAAACGTGCCTGTGAGGCAATCAGCCTTTCAGATAGCGGTCAAAGAAGTTCGTGATGATGTCGAGGACTTCGTCTTGCACCCAGTAGATGCCGCCGTGCTGCGCACCCTTGACGATGTAGCGCTCGGACGGGACGCCGGCTTTTTACAGCGCTTGGAACAGCAGGTCGGTTTCGCTCGGCGAGACGATGGTGTCGGCCGTGCCGTGCATCAGAAGCATCGGGGCGCTCGTCTTGCCGATGTAGTTGATCGGGTTCGCGGTTTTTGCAGCCTCGGGGTGCGCGGGGATGCCGCCAT